>JBEPYU010000142.1:0-1581 GCA_041641215.1 Thermaceae bacterium | reverse complement strand
TCACCGGGTCCACCACCAAGGGGGCGATCCCATAGCGCCGCACCGCCCGGGCCACGGCCTCCACGATCTCCCCACTCCCCAAGGCCCCGGTCTTGGCCGCGTGGATGGGGAGGTCCTCGGCCACGCTCCGGATCTGGGCGTAGACGAGTTCCGGGGAGAGGAGGTGGACCCTTTGGACCCCCAGGGTGTTTTGGGCGGTGACCAGGGTGAGGGCGCTCGCCCCGTAAACCCCGAAGCGGGTGAAGGCCTTGAGGTCGGCCTGGACCCCTGCCCCGCCCCCGGAGTCCGAGCCCGCCACGGTGAGGGCCACCCTCATGCCGCCTCCTGGGCCCCCCCCGGGAGGTCCCCAAAGGGCTGGGAAACCCTATAGACTCCTAGCATGGAGTGGCTCGCCAACCCGGAGATCTGGCTCGCCTTCTTCACCCTGACCCTCCTCGAGGTGATCCTAGGGGTGGACAACGTGATCTTCATCAGCATCCTGGCCTCCAAGCTCCCCGAGGCCCAGCAGGATAGGGCCCGGGTGGTAGGGTTGACCCTGGCCGCGGTGACCCGCATCCTCTTCCTCCTCTCCATCACCTGGATCCTGGCCCTGAAAAAGCCCCTCTTCGCCGTCCTCGGCCACGAGGTCACGGGAAAGGACCTATTGCTCGTAGGGGGAGGGCTTTTCCTCCTCTACAAGTCCGTGAAGGAGATCCACGAGAGGCTCGAGGGGGAGCCAGGCCGTGCGGCGAGGCGGGTGGCCCCGGGCTTCCTCAGCGTCATCGCCCAGATACTCCTCCTGGACGTTGTCTTCTCCGTGGACTCGGTGATCACCGCCATAGGCCTCACCCCCCACGTGCCGGTTATGGTGGCGGCCATCCTCACCTCCGTGGGGGTGATGCTCCTCGCCTCCCGGAGCATCTACGCCTTCGTGAACCGCCACCCCACGGTGAAGATGCTGGCCCTCTCCTTTCTCCTCCTCATCGGCTTCACCCTGGTGGCGGAGGGCACGGGGGTGCACATTCCCAAGGGGTATGTCTACTTCGCCATGGGCTTTGCCGTCTTCGTGGAGTGGTTGAACCTCAGGGCCGGGCTACGGGGCGAGCCGGTGAGGCTCCGAGACCCTTATGAGGGGCCTGGGAAGCCGTAGGGCGGGGCGGAAAGGGCCCAAGGTTCCCCTCGCCTCCCTGGCGCCTACCCCCGGGGGAGGGGGCCCATGGCCTTAGGTTACGGGAAGCTCCCTCCGGGCCTGGCCCCGGAGGACCGCCTCCACCAGGTTCATGGGGCAGAAGGGGCCGCACATGCTGCAGGCCTTGGTGCGGGAGCCCCTCTCCTCCTTAAGCCGCCTCGCCTCCTCGGGGTAGAGGGCCAGGGCGAACTGGGCCTCCCAGTCCAGGCGGTAGCGGGCCTCGGACATGCGCCGGTTCCGCTCGAGGGCCCTAGGGTTCCCCCGGGCCACGTCCGCGGCGTGGGCCGCGATCTTGAAGGCGATGACCCCCTGCTTCACGTGCTCGGCCGTGGGGAGGCCCAGGTGCTCCGCAGGGGTGAGGTAGCAGAGCATGTCCGCCCCCATCCAGCCCGCCAGGGCCCCCCCGATGGCCC
>JBEPYU010000141.1:0-1605 GCA_041641215.1 Thermaceae bacterium | reverse complement strand
AAGGGGGGCTCCTTGCGCAAGGGGTTATAGCGGCCGCTATAGCGGGCCTCGAGGGCCAAGGGACCTTCCCCATAGGCCAGGCCAAGGCTTCCCCCTAGGGCGGCGTAGGCCTCCTGGAAGGGGTAGTAAAGGGCCAGGAGGAGGCCCGGGCTAAGGGTCAGGCGGTAGGGGCCCTCCTCCCAGGTGGCGGCGTAGCCCCCCTCGAGGCCCAGGGTCCAGCCCTGGGTGGAGGGGGTCTCCGTGTAGGCCAGGAAGGGGTTTAGCTGGAGGTTCCCAAGGCGGAAGCGGGGGGTGTAGCGGGCCTCGAGGCGAGGGGTGGAGGGGCTTTGGGGGGTGGCCCCAAGGAAGAGGTCCCCGAAGGTGGCCTCTACCCCGGCTCCCCGTCCGAGCCGGAGGGCGACCCCTTTGTCCCCCTCCCGTAGGCCCAAGCGGAAGGTCCCCTCCCCGCTTGGGGGTTGGGAGAGGAGGAAGGTAAACCTAAGGGGCCAGTCCCCCACCTTTTCCCCGGGCCGGGGGAGGGGGAGGTCTTCCACCCCGAGGGTGAGGCCAGCGGGGTCCTGGCGGAAGACTAGGGGCACCTTGAGGTCTGGGCGCTCGTTCACGTTGGCCCGGGCTTCCCTTAGGGGAATCCCCAAACCGTAAAGGCCAAGCTCCGCATCCCCCACCACTTCCCCCGTCTCCGGGTGGAAGCGGGCTTCCCCCCAGGTGAGCCTCAGGTCCTCCCCGCAGGGGCAAGGGGTAGCGAGGAGGCCCCGGAGCCGGGCCTCCTTGGGCGTGAAAAGGCCCTCCTCCGCCCGCACCCGGTAGGCGGGAGCTTCCAGCCGGACCCCCTGGCCCTTAAGGGCTTCCCCTAGGGTAAGGGTTTCCACCTGGGCCTTAAGCCGCCCCTTGCGGAGCCTGGCCCCCCTTAGGGTGTCCCCCTCGAGGGTTTCGGCCTCGAGCTCCCAGCCCTGGGCGGTGCCCCTAAGGCCCCTCGCCTCGAGGCGCCCTTCGGCCTCGAGGTAGCGGAAGGCGGAGGCCTCCAGGTAAACCCCTTCCCGTTCCAGGCAGGCCCGTCCTTCAAAGACCAGAACCTCCCCGTCGTAGCTCAAGGCCTCCCCCCCTAGGAGGCCCTTTTCCGTCTCCAGGGTATAGGGCCGCTCCCCGCAGGCGGCCCAGGCTAAGGGTCCCAGGAGAAAGGGAAGGATACCTAGGGTACGCATGGGGCCATTGAACCCTTCCCCCTTGGGGGTGGTCAAGGGGTACCTGGGGGAAAGGGCTAGGCCCGGGATGAGGGCGGGAAAGCCCGAAGACCCCCGCCTTCCCCTTGCGAGCTCGAGGGGCACCTTTTTTCACAAAGTGTATGCGCATAGCGGTTCAACCAGTGATTATTGGTGGAAAACTCCAATTTCTCATCTTCCAAATGCGTAATCGCGTGCGCAAACGTCCAGGACGTACTTTTCCCCAATTTTCCCCCTCTCACACCCTTTACTTCTCCTCCCTTTCGGATATTCACCTGCATATGCATTGACAGGCCAATAAGGAAGGGGGCTTGGATAAATGTGTGGGAACACCCAAGCTCCCTCCCAGCTTACCAGAACTCTCCGAGTGGCAACTGCGCACACT
>JBEPYU010000140.1:0-1666 GCA_041641215.1 Thermaceae bacterium | reverse complement strand
GCGGCCCTCATCGACTACCTCATGCGCCACCGCCACACGAGCCCCTTTGAGATGGTGGTCTTCAAGTTCCACGTCAAGGCCCCCATCTTCGTGGCCCGGCAGTGGTTCCGCCACCGCACGGCAAGCGTCAACGAGGTCTCGGGGCGCTACTCCATCCTCGAGGAGGAGTTCTACGAGCCCCAAGCCTGGCGTAGGCCCTCCCCCACGAACAAGCAGGCTTCTGAAGGGAAAATCCATGACCTGGAGGCCGAAGCCCTCCTCAAGGAGGTGCAAGCCCAGGCCTACGCGGCCTACCGGCGCCTCCTGGAAAGGGGCATCGCCCGGGAGATGGCCCGGATGGTCCTCCCCTTAAACCTCTACACGGAGTTTTACTGGAAGCAGGACCTCCATAACCTCTTCCACTTCCTGAGGCTCCGCCTAGCCCCCGAGGCCCAGGAGGAGATCCGGGCCTACGCCCAGGCCATCGCCCAGCTCATCCGGCCCCACGTGCCCCTGGCCTGGGCCAGCTTTGAGGAGCACGTCCTCCACGGGGTGGCCCTCTCCAAAACGGAGAAGGAGGCCCTAAGGGGCCTCCTTACCCCTGAGCTCTACGAGAAGGCCCTAAAGGCCTTGGGCCTTTCGGGAAGCCGCTTGAGGGAGGCGTTGGAAAAACTCTTTGGACCCCAGGGGGGCTAAAGCTTGCGCTCGATCCGGGCCCGGCCCCGGGGATCCAAGCGGTAGGTGCAAAGGAAGGGAGGGGAAAGGCCCTCCAGAAAACGCTGGAGGTGGGGTAGGTTTGCGTGGAAAAGGAAGGCGAACTCTTCGAGGGTCCGACCCTTGTGGATGAGGCAAACCACGCCCGCCTTGGCCTCCATCAGGGTCTCCCTCTCCCGGGGACGGGAGCGGATCCGGGTGTCCAGGGTAAGGAGGATCCACCCCCTAGCCGCCACGTAGCGGAGGACCTCCTCATCTGGGGTCTCCTGGGGCAGGTGATCGTCGTGAAGCTCCACAGAAAGGCCTAGGCTCCGTAGGCGAAGGCCAAAGCCCCGCCCAAGGTTGCGATCCGTGAAGAAGGTCAAGCCGCCCCGAGCTGGAGATTCTCAAAAACCAGCGCGTCCATGACCGCCTCGAGGGGCATCCCGTAATCCTCCGCCAAGGCCTCTGGGGTCTCACCTCCATCCACCCTGGCGGCGAGGATCCGGGTTTCCACCCCGTAGACCGCAGGCCTGCCGTAACGAAAGCGGGGACTGACGCTTACCCGGGCCTCCGGCCTCCCCCGGACGGGTAGGTAAAGCCGGACGGGCCATTCCCCCTCCCACTCCACCCGCCTAAGGTCTTGGATGAGAAGCTCGCGCAGGGCAACCAGGCCGGAACGGCTCAGGTTCACGAGCTGCCCATACCGGTCCAAGAAGAGTTCCCCGCCATGGGTTTTCAGCTCGGGACTGAGGAGGAGATGCTTCACGCCAAGCTCCCTCTCCGCATACTCCAAGGCCTTGCGCACCGCCTGAAGGCTTACCCCATGCCTCGTCCTGAGGGAGCGGAGGACGTAGAGCTCCACCAGGTGGAAGAAGCTCAACCCACCCCCCGCTACCTCCCGCAGAACAGGGGGGGAATACCCCAAACCCTCGCCCTTAGGAAAAAGCCGACCCTTGACCCATGCGCTCACCGTAGACACGGGGATGCCTAG
>JBEPYU010000139.1:0-1707 GCA_041641215.1 Thermaceae bacterium | reverse complement strand
AAGGCCCCCAGGCCCTCAAAGCCCGGCGCCCGGTAGGTGAAAAGGTAGGCGTAGGTGGGGGCATGGGGAGCTTGGAGCCGCGCGGCCTTTAGGCTAGGGCAGAGGAGGATCCGGTCCGTCTCCAGGGCTCCATAGGCAAGGGCGGGGTTGGAGAAGCGGGCCCGGTAGCCCTCGAGGAGGGCCTGGGCCGTCCCCTTGGGGAACTCGGCCTCCAGGCGGGCCCTGAATTCCTCCCAACTCCTTGGTCCCCAAAAGGCCCTAAGGCCCGGGAGGTCCAGCTCCTCCAGGTTGGCCCCGGCGATGAGGGGGATGCCCGCGGCCCCCCCTCGGGCCAGGACCGCCCTCGGATCCTCGGGGAGGAGGGGGGAAAGGTGAGGCTTGAAGGGGCTTTCCAGAAAGGATGCAATGCGCCCACCGAGGTCCAGATCCGGAAGGGAGAGTGGACGAGGCTTGGGGAAGATGCGCTCCAGGGGAAGGGCCCTCAGGCAGGCCAGGTCCGCTGGGTCACACCCCCGGGCCTTGGCCCAGGCCTCCCCCTTGGGGAAATCCTCTTTGAGGGAGCGGACATACCCGCACCCCCCCGACTGGAGGATGGCCCGGTGGAAAAGGCCTTGGGCCTTGGGGGTGGCCAGGAGGGTACAGACCAGCATCCCCCCTGCGGACTCCCCGAAGAGGGTCACGTTGTCCGGGTTCCCCCCGAAGTAGCGGATGTACCGCTGGACGAAGCGTAGGGCCTCGAGGAGGTCCAAAAGGGCATAGTTTCCCACAGCCTCGGGGTCCTCCCGGGCCAGGGCCGGAAGGGCCAGGAAGCCCAAGGGGCCCAGCCGGTAGTTGGGGACCACCACCACCACGCCCTGGGCCGCCAGGTGGTGCCCCCCGTAAAGGGGCTCTGCTCCGCTCCCCGAGCCAAACCCGCCCCCGTGCAGGTACACCATCACTGGAAACCCCCCCGGGGGCGGAAGGGCCTGGGGAAGGAAGACGTTGAGGACCAAGCAGTCCTCCCGCTCCTTAGGAATGGGGCTTCCAAAGGCGGCGGTGATGCTAAAGGCCTGGGGACAGGCGATCTTCTCCCTCCCTACGCCTCTAGGCCAAGGGCCAGCGGCTCGAGGAGGGGCAAACCTGGCCGCTTCCGCATAAGGAAGGCCATAAAAGGCAAAAGCAGGCCCTTCCCAAACCCCCTCAGCCACACCCAAAGGAGTCGATACACGGAGGGCCAGGGCGAAAAGCACAAAGGGAAACCCCACGCCTATGAGCCCTCGAGGTCCACCCCAGGGCATACCCCTAGCCTATCCCCATCCTGAAGGGGGCTTAGGAGTCCCGGCCACACCTTATGCCCTCACCAGAGAAAATGGAGGCTTGGGCGAGAGGGTAGGTGATACCCTTTGCTTTTGGTTCCTGCGCTTCTAGGTTCCAAAAAAACTCCACGGGGTCTACCGGGGTCCCCATGCGGGCGCAAGCCCGCATGGGGTGGTATGAATCCCCAAAACCCCCTTCCCCTGAACCCGGCCAGACACATGTGAGACTGGACGAGTAAAAATGTGGGGACCACCCCAGGAGAGAGGGGGTCCCCACGGATGCGACTTACCACGGTTGGCAAAGAGGTTTTGCGGGGAGCGCGGAAGGCCCGGGAACTCCAAGAGGCCGGGGCCGGCGACCCCACGGTTCAGGACCGCTTACGGAAGCTCAAACAGGTGGAGGCGCTCAGGA
>JBEPYU010000138.1:0-1859 GCA_041641215.1 Thermaceae bacterium | reverse complement strand
GCCCGCCCCCGGGTCATGTACTCAAAGGCGAAGCCCTTGGCCTGGGCCCGGGTCGCGAGGTTGCCCAGGTCGTCCCTAAGGGGCCTTTCCGGCTCCCCGCCCAGGATCACGTCCGCCCCCGAGAGGCGGATGCCGAAGCGGCTATCCGCTACCCCCTCCACCACGAGGAGACCCCCGATGGCCCCGTAGGCGAAGCTTTTCCCCACGGAACCGTCCACGAAGGCCCCATAGGGGTTACGCCCCTTGAGGACGGCCACCACCCCGCCGAAAGCCCCCTTGGCCACCCCGTCTTGGGCCCCGCCTTCCACCACCACCTTAAGTCCCTCCACGTTGAAGGCCGCAAGCCCGTTCCCCGCAATGCTCCCCGCATCAAAACGGAGCTCCACCTCCCCCTCAAAGCCCTTGCCGTAAAGGCGCCGGCGGGCGATCTCCCCTGAGAGGTGGGTCCCAAGGGCCCGGTCCGTGGAGCTCACGGGGCCTTCTTGGAAGAGGAGGCGGCGGCTTCCCCCTTGGTAGGCCTCCATGACCACCTCGGTGATGGTCCGGGTGAGCTGGTTTAGGGGTTTCCTCAGGACATGGGCCGCGGTGTCCCTGAGCCAGGCGGGCTCCTCCACGGGGAGGAAGAAGTACTCGAGGTCCAAGGCCTCCTTGTGGCCCCACTGGGTGAGGAGGTCTACCCGCCCCCTAAGCTCCCTCAAGGAGCGGGCCCCAAGGGCGGCCACAAGCTCCCTTAGGGCTTCGGCCTTCCCCCGGAAAAAGCGGACAAGCCCCTCTACCGCCCGGTCCAGATCCTGCGGAACGAAGCGCTTGAGGCCATGGGCCTGGGCCTCCTCCAGGGTCTCGATCTGGGTGGTGATCCCCACGTGGCAGGTGTCCAGGTGGCAGCCCCGGCAGATGGTGCAGCCTAGGGCCACCATGGCCATGGTGGCCATCCCCACCCGGTCTGCCCCCAAAAGGACCATCCGCAGAACGTCGTAGGCCGTCTTCAGGCCCCCATCCGCCCAGATCTCCACCTTGTCCCTTAGCCCAGCCCGCACCAGGGCCCGGTGGACCCGCCGCACCCCAAGCTCCACGGGCAGCCCCGCGTACTTGAGGGCGTGGAGGCGGGCTGCCCCCGTTCCCCCTTCGAAGCCCGAGAGGGTGATCACATCCGCCCCAGCCTTGGCGATGCCCACTGCGATGGTGCCGATTCCAGGGATGACCGGGACCTTGACGGAGACCAGGGCCTTGGGGTTTACGGTCTTGAGCTCCTCGATGAGCTGGGCCAGGTCCTCGATGGAGTAGAGGTCGTGGTTGTTGGAAGGGCTGATGAGGTCCACCCCTGGCACAGCGTTCCTTGCGGCCGCCACCTTGGGGGAGACCTTCTTGCCGGGAAGGTGCCCCCCTTCCCCGGGCTTCGCCCCCTGGCCGATCTTGATCTCGATGACGCTTGCGGAGTTCAGCATGTAGGCGTGGACCCCAAACCGCCCGGAGGCCACCTGCTGTCCCCGCCAGTGGGTATAGCGGCCGAGCATGTCCGGGATCTCCCCCCCCTCCCCGTTGATGCAGAGCATGTTGAGCCGCCTGGCCGCCTCCACGTAGGCCCGGAAGGAGGCCTCCCCTTGGGAGCCGAAGCTCATGGCGCTGATGAGGAAGGGGAGGGAGTGGCCCCCCACGGAGAGGTCCACCTCCTCCGGGGCCACCTCGCTCCTTTCGGGGAAGCGCACCTCGAGGAGGTGCCGGGCCGCTATGGGGTTTTCCCGCTCGAGGGAACGCACCTTCTCCTGGAAGTGGGCGTAGGGGGCCTGTCCCTGGGCCACCTCGATGGCCGCCTTGTAGATCCGGGGGTTGAAGCGGAAGTCCTTGGCCGGGGGGACCTT
>JBEPYU010000137.1:0-1895 GCA_041641215.1 Thermaceae bacterium | reverse complement strand
CCCTTTCCCGCTCCGGCGAGGCGTCCAAAACCTCTACCCGGAAGGGTTCAAGGAAGGCCCGGTCCAAACCCCTGGCCCGCAAGGCCTCAGCCACCTGGGCCTCCTTCAGCTGGGCCAGGGCCAGGCGCACCTTTTCCACGGCCACGGTACCCTCGCCCATGGTCGGCCCAAGCCGGGCATAGACCCGGTAAACTCCCTCCCGATACGAAACCCCTACGGGATAGTCCCCTAAGCGCACGGCTGCCTCAGGGTCGGGAACAGGTTTAGGGGCTAGGCCGGCGGCCTCTAGGGCCTGAAGGGCAGCCTGGGGAAGACTGGCTACCGCCACCTCCTGCACCTTTGCCTTGGCCCCGGCCACGAAGTGGCCAAGGAGAAGGAGGGGACCAAAAACAAATACCGGCATCAGAAAAACGGGCAGGACCAGATTGGCCAAAAGGTACCTTCGGTCCCGGAAAACGGAAAGCAGTTCCTTGCGGAAGATGGTCCAAACCCCTTTCATACCGTCTCCCTTACCAAGCCCACAAAGGCCCGCTCCAAGCTGCCTTGGCCTAAGGCCATGGCCTCCCCCTTCGGGCCCTCCCACACCAAGCGGCCCTGGTACAGAAAACCCACCCGATCGGCCACCTCCTCGGCCTCCGCCATCACGTGGGTGGAGTAGAGGAGGGTGTGGCCCAGGTCCCGGTAGGCCTTGACAAAGTCCAAAAGGGCCCGGCGGGCGAAGACGTCAAGCCCCGCAGTGGCCTCATCCAGGAGGAGGACCTGGGGCCTATGGAGGATGGCCCGGGCAATGACCAGCTTCTTCCGCATCCCGGTGGAAAGGGCCATGGCCGGACGGGCTAGGGTTTCCTCGAGGGCCAGGAGGTCCGTCACCCAGTCCACAGCCTCGGCCAAGGCCCGACCCCTTAGGCCATGGATTTCCCCAAAGAGGAGAAGGTTCTCCAGACCCGTAAGGCGGTCGTAGACCCCCATCCCCCCGTTCACCAAGCCCAGCCGCCTTTTCGCCTCGAGGGGTTCCTTGAGGGGATCCACCCCCGCTACCCGCACCTCTCCCCTGCTCGGCCGCACCAGGGCCGCAAGGATCCGCAAGGTGGTGGTCTTGCCTGCCCCGTTAGGCCCCAAGAGGGCGTAGACCTCCCCCGGTCTTACCTGAAAGGTCAGGCCCTCAAGGACCTGCTGCTTCCCGTAGGCTTTGGATACGTTCTTAACATCGATCATGGGCCCTGCTATCATAAAGCAATACCCTTGGTTCCTGCACTTCCAGGCTCCCAAAACTACCGGGGCCCCCATAATGGGGGACATGAAGGCCGTGACCTTCTGGGTCAAGCCCCAAAGCACCATAGAGAGCCTGCCCGAGGCCAAGGCCCTGGTAGAGGGCCTCCTCCAGGTCTTCGGGCAGTACTTCCCCGAATACGAGGGGTGCTTGGGTTTTTCCCAATCCCCGCGACGGCCCCGCTACCTGTTCATCTACATCCAGGGGCCCTGCGGGGGGCTTTACCCCAGCGCAGCCTCCTTCCTTAAGGAACTCCTGGAGACGGCCTTCCCCCAGGCCGAGGTCCGGGTCTACGGCAAACCCTGGTCCTAGGGCCTTGCCCACGGCCCCCCAGGGGTGAATGCCTAAGCCCCTAGGGCAGATCCCTAGGGGCCTAAAGGTGGCGGGCCCGAGAGGATTCGAACCCCTGACCTGCTGATCCGTAGTCAGCCGCTCTATCCAGCTGAGCTACGGGCCCAAGCCAAGCCCCAATGTAACACGGCCTTCCCCTTTTTGTCAACCAAAGCCCCTATGTTCTGGCGCAAGCCTGCATGGGGCGGTATCACCCCAAGGGGATGACCTCGCGGGGGGGAGGGCCCTTGCGGTAGGCCTCGAGGAGGGCCCTTAGGGCCTTGCCCCGGTGGGA
>JBEPYU010000136.1:0-1930 GCA_041641215.1 Thermaceae bacterium | reverse complement strand
CGGGCTCTACCCGAAGTCACCTCATCCCCAAAGGAGGGTGCCTAGGGTAGGGCCCGTGACTGGGGCGAAGTCGTAACAAGGTAGCTGTACCGGAAGGTGCGGCTGGATCACCTCCTTTCTAAGGAGCTTAGGATGGGCATCGGCTTTCCGCGCCCCTCCCCTGCCAAGCCGGCGCTACCCCCCAGGGCATGCCCTGGGGGGTTTGTTTTTTCAAAGGGAGGCCTCCTAGATAATACCACCCCATGCGGGCGCAAGCCCGCATGGGGGCCCTGGTAGAAAAGTTCCCGTGAAGTTTTTTGGGGAATCTGAGGGCGCAGGGACCAAAAGTAAAGGGTATGATGGGGTTTTTGAAGGTAAGCCGCCTGGAGCTCGACCAAGGGGAAGGGCGGCCTTCGGGCCAAGCCCTGGCCCTCCTCCCGGGGGAAGCCCCCATTCCCCCCTTGGCCTGGGCCCTTGGGGGGCACCGTCTCCTTCTCCTCGAGGGCCCCGAGGAAGCCCTCCTTGGGGTGGCTTGCCCACCCAAGGCCCTCCTTGCGGGGCTCTAGAGGGGCTTAAGCCCGATCTCCCGCCGGCGGGGCCCGTCGAACTCCGCCAGGCAAACCTGCTGCCAACGGCCAAACTGAAGCCGGCCTCCCTCGGCGAAGAGGAGCAGGTGAACCCCGGTGAGGAGGGCCTTGAGATTGGGCATGGGTGTTCCCCTCCGCGTGCCGGTCCTTGGGGTGGAGGCGAAGGGCTAGCGCCTCCAGGCGGACCAGGAGGTCGTGGACTGCGTCGGGATCCGCCCCCTCCTGGACCACGAGGCCACAGGTGGTGTGGGGCACATAGAGGAAGGCGAGGCCCGTATGCCCCTCCAGGGCCCCCTCCACCAACCGGGTCACGTCCACTAGGCCCTCCTTAGGGGTGGCTACCTCGAGGCGTTTCATCACATTCCAGATTAGGGGAAGGGATACCCTAAGGGCATGTACGAGGCCATCCTGGCCGCCCATGGGGGGGTGCGCTGGCTGGTCTTGGGCTTAGGTCTCCTGGCCCTCCTCCAGCCAAGGCGAGGGCTGTACTTCGCCCATGGCCTCACCCTCCAGGTTCTCCTGGGGGTGTTCTTGGCCTTCGTAAGCCCCTACTTCCTAGGCCTCCTTGCCAACCCAAGCGAGGCCCTGGTCCAAAGGGAAGCCCGGTTTTTCCTCGTAGAGCACTGGGTCTATGGCCTCGTGGCCTTGGGATTGGCCCACGTGGCTTGGGCCCGGGTGCGCCGGGGTAGGGAGGGCCGGCTTCTCTTTGCGCTGGCCCTCCTTCTCATCCTTCTCGCCACCCCCTGGGACCGGCCCTTCCTCCGTTTCCAAGAAAGGGTCAAGGACCCAGGCCTCCCGGCCATCTACCCCCTCGAGGAGGACGGGAAGCCCCCAGAAAAGCTCGTTTAGCCCGCACCCCCGATCCCAGGACCGCCAAGGCCCTAGAGGCCCTTGGGCTCGAGGAAGCCTTATACCCTTTACTTTTGGTTCCTGCACCCTCAGATTCCCAAAAAACTTCACGGGAACTTTCCTACCGGGGTCCCCATGCAGGCGCAAGCCTGCATGGGGTGGTATCAGGCGGGTGCGGTTTGGCCCCTTGCGTAGGGCTTGGATCTGGGCTAAGGAGGGGGCCCCTTGCCAAAGGAGGAAATCCCCCTTGGGGGTTAGCCCCACCAGGCTGTACACCCTGAGGAAGCCTTTCCCCCGCATTGAAGCGGCCAAGGACCTCCGCAAACTCCTCCTCAGTGTTCCTGGACCTCGGCCTCGAGGCGGCGGAACTCCGGGAGGACCCGAAAGGGGGCCAAAGCCCAAAGGAGCGCCATGCCTTTAGCCTACAAGAAGCCTCTTTAGGGCGGCCTCGTCCAGGTAACGCCCCACGTAAAAGGGGCCGAACTCCCCAAAACGGGCCGACACCTCGTCAAAGC
>JBEPYU010000135.1:0-1934 GCA_041641215.1 Thermaceae bacterium | reverse complement strand
CCGCCCCCTTGGGCCTCCACCTCGAGGGTTACCGGCCCTTCCGGCCCCTCCACCAGGAGGGAGTAGCGGCCCTCGGGAAGCCCTTCCCCTAGGATCTCTAGCGGGGTCCTTACGGCCACCCTGGGGGTGGGTTCGCCCCCTGGGCCCACCACCTTGAGGCCCTGGCCCAAGGCCAGGCTCAGGAGAACCGGCAAAAAGGCCAAGCGCATACTGCCATTTTGCCATGCGGGGTGTGGCCCTAGGCACAGGTGGCCTTCGGGAAAGCCTTAGACTATTAGGGGATGATGCACCTTACTTTTGGCCCCTGCGCTTCCAGGTTCCAAAAAAACCCCAGGGGGACTTTCTACCGGGGCCCCCATGCGGGCGCAAGCCCGCATGGGGTGGCATGAGAGGCTCTTCCCTCCTGGACCTCCTGGGCCTAGCCCTCCGCAACCTCCTCGCCCGGCCCACCCGGAGCCTCCTCACCCTCCTTGGGGTCCTGGTGGCCACGGCCAGCATGGTCCTTTTCCTCTCCTTTGGGGAGGGCCTAAGGCGGGCCCTCTTCCAGGAGCTCGGCCGGGTGGGCCCCGGGGTCCAGGTCCTCCCCGAGGGGGTAGAGGGGTTCGCCTTCGGGGCCTACCCCGAGCTTAGCCCCGATCAGGTGGCGGCCCTAAGGGAGGTGGCGCAGGACCTTGGGGCCCAGGCCATCCCCAGCGTCTTCCTCCTCCGGGGGGGGTTTGACCTGGGCCAGAGCTTCGTCTTCCAGGGCCTTCCCCCAGGGGTAGGGCCCGAGGTCCTCTACCCCGGGCTTAGGCCCGCCAAGGGGGCCTTGGTTCCAGGTCCAAAAGGCGCGGTCTTGGGGGCTAGGCTTGCGGAAAGGCAGGCCTTGGAGCTTGGGGCCCCCTTGCGCTTGGGTTCGGAGGTGGTCCTCGAGGTGGAGGGGATCCTGGCCCCCTTGGGGGGGCTTGCGGACAACCTGGTCTTCGTGCAAAACGGGGTCCTGCAGAGGGTCTTGGGCACGGAAAACCATAGCGCAGTCTTCCTCCGCCTTCCCCCGGGCCTCACCCCGGAGGAGGCCGCAAGGCGGGTCCAGGAGAGGGTTCCTGGGGTCCGGGCCGAGACCCCGGGGGAGGTCATGCGCTTTGCGGAAAGGGCCATCCGGATCAGCGACCTCGTGCGCTTTGGCATCAGCCTGGTGGCCCTGGTGGTGGGGGGGCTCCTCGTGGCCAACACCATGACCATGTCCGTGTACGAGCGGGTGCGGGAGTTTGGGGTGATGCGGGCCCTAGGGGCCCGCCAGGGCTTTGTGGTGCGGCTTGTCCTCCTGGAGGCCCTTTTCCTTGCGGGCCTTGGGGGGCTTGGGGGGGTGGTCCTCGGGGCTTTGGCCTCCACGGCCATCAACCTCTACACCGTGGCCCAGGTGGGCCTTCCCCTTTCGGCCATCACCCCCCGCCTCGTCCTCTTCAGCCTAGGGGTGGCCTTGGGGCTTGGGCTCCTTGCGGGCTGGGCACCGGCCCGTCATGCGGGGCGGATCCCCGTGGTGGAGGCCTTGGGGCGGGTATGATACCACACCATGCGGGCCCCAAGCCCGCATGGGGACCCCGGTAGAAAGTCCCCGTGGAGTTTTTTTGGAACCTGGAAACGCAGGAACCAGAAGTAAAGGGTATGATCCTGAGGGCGGAAGGTCTCGGCAAAAGGTACCGCCAAGGGGATAAGGAGGTGGTGGCCCTAGAGGGCTTTAGCCACACCTTTCTCCCCGGGGCCACCGCGGTGGTGGGACCTTCGGGGAGCGGGAAGACCACCCTTCTCAACCTCCTTGCAGGTCTGGACCGGCCCACGGAGGGAAGGGTGTTCCTCGGGGAGATCCCCTTCTCCTCCCTCCCGGAGGACGAGCGGGCCCGGCTTCGCCTCCGGTACATGGGCTTCGTCTTCCAGCAGTGGAACCTCATCCCCAC
>JBEPYU010000134.1:0-1942 GCA_041641215.1 Thermaceae bacterium | reverse complement strand
CCTTGAGGTAGGCCTCCTTGACCTCAGGGGGAAGGCCTTGGGTCATGTCTGTTTCGATGAAACCGGGAGCGATGGCGTTTACCGTGATGCCCCTTGAGGCGTACTCCCGGGCCACCGCCCGGGTAAAGCCGATGAGGCCCGCCTTGGCCGCCACGTAGTTGGCCTGGCCGGGGTTGCCGAGGATCCCCACCACGCTTGCGATGTTCACGATCCGCCCGAAACGGGCCTTTATCATGAGCTTCACCGCCTCCCGGGTGGTCTTAAAGGCTGCGGAGAGGTTTGCGGCAAGGACCTCCTCCCAGTCCTCATCCCGCATGCGGAGGAGAAGGCCATCCCTGGTGAGGCCCGCGTTGTTCACCAGGGTATCCAGGCCCCCTAGGGCCTCTGCGGCCTCCTTGACCAGGCGGGAAGGGGCCTGCCGGTCCAGGAAATCCGCCCCCAGGACCACGGTCAGGGGGCTACCCCGCCTTCTCGCCTCCTCGGCCACCTCCAAGGCCTTTTCCCGGTTTTGCCCATAGTGGAGGGCCAAGGCAAACCCCTCCTCCGCAAGCCTCAACGCGATGGCCCGGCCGATACCCCGGCTAGCCCCCGTGACCAAGGCTTTACGCATCCCTCACCTCCAAGGCTTGGCCCACCCCCTCGGGGTCCCCGAGGCTTAGGGCCCGGACCCCAGGAAGGGTCCGCTCCACCAAGCCCTTCAGGACCCCTCCGGGCCCAAACTCCAGGAAAAGCCGCACGCCCCGCCCCTCCATATCCTGCAGGATCTCCACAAACCGTACGGGGTGGGTGATCTGCTGGATGAGGAGAGCCCGGATCCTTTCGGGGTCCTCCTCAGGGCGCGCGGTCACGTTGCTGTAGACGGGCACCCTAGGCCGCCTCAAGGAGGCCCCGGCCAGGTCCTGGGCCAACCGGCGCGCGGCCTCGGCCATGAGGGGGGTGTGGAAGGGGGCCGAGACGTTGAGGGGCACCACCCGGGCCCTCCTCTCCCTAAGCCGCCCTATGGCCTCCTCCAGGGCCTCCTTCCTTCCGGAGATCACCGTCTGCTCGGGGGCGTTGAGGTTTGCGATATACACCCCCTCGAGGCCCTCCAAGGCCTCCTCGATCGCGGAAAGGGGAAGCTTCAAGACCGCGGCCATCCCCCCTTCCCCTAGGGGCACGGCCTCCTGCATGTAGCGTCCCCGCTTGCGCACCAGGTGGAGGGCCTCCTCGAGGTCCAGGGCCCCTGCGGCCACCAGGGCCGTCCACTCCCCTAGGGAGTGGCCGGCCAAAAGGTCTGGGGGCGGACCCCCGGCAGCGAGGTAGGCCCGGTAGGCCGCGTAGCCCACGGCCAGGAGGGCCGGTTGCTGGTTTTCCGTAAGGGTAAGGGCCTCCTCCGGGCCCTCCCACATGAGGGCAAGAAGCCCGGGCAAAGCCCCCTCCGCCCGGTCCAGCACCGCCTTGGCCTCCGGGAAGGCCTCGTAGAGGGCTCGCCCCATCCCCACCCTTTGCGAGCCCTGCCCAGGGAAAAGGCCCCCCCTCATGCCCCCCCCCAGGTGAGGACGGCCGCGGCCCAGGTAAGCCCAGCCCCGAAGGAGACGAGGAGGAGGTGGTCCCCTTCCCCGATCCGGCCCGCATCCACCGCCTCCTTAAGGGCTAAGGGGATGGAGGCGGTGGAGGTATTCCCATAGCGGTCCACGTTTACGGCCACCTTTTCCCAAGGTAGGCCCAGGCGCTCCCGGGCTGCGTCGATGATCCGGAGGTTGGCCTGGTGGGGGATGAACAGGGCGATGTCCTCCGGGGTAAGGCCGGCCCTATCGATGGCCTCGAGGGTGGCAATGTTCATCACCCGGACCGCGAACTTGAAGACCTCCCGCCCGTTCATGGAGAGGCGGTTGCGCATGCTGGTCCCATCGGGAAGCCTTGGGGCCACGCAGGCGTGGAAAAGCTCCTTGGCGCCCAGGCC
>JBEPYU010000133.1:0-1947 GCA_041641215.1 Thermaceae bacterium | reverse complement strand
CGTAGAGGTTGGTCCCCCCGTTTGGGGAAAGCCGGAAATCGTAGCGGTACTCGAGGCTTCCCGTGAGGAAGCTGTATCCGCTATATTTCCGGTCCTCGTGGCCCCTAAGGAGGAAGGCCTCGGGGCCGCTGCCCGAGAGGTAAAACCTTTCCCCTTCCGGGGGAAGGCCGAGGAGGACACCCCCGGAAAGCCTAAGGGCCAGGACCTGCCTCCTCCCCTCGTCCAGGCCAAAGTAGGTCTTCCCCGTGGCCACGAGGGGTACGAAGAAGGTCCTCCCCCCGCTGTCGGGGAAGCTTAAGCCGAGGCCCGTGGCCAGGCTTGCCTGGTAGCCTTGGGTGCGGAACCTGGGGCTATCCACCTCCAGGTAGCTCGCCTCCCCATCCAGCCTTACCGTCCAATCCGGGGTGGGGAGGAGGCTTTGGGCGAGGTTCGGGTCCTTGTACCCCGTGCCGTCGCAATAACGGGGGTTGCTGGGGTCCGTGATCCCTGGGTCGCAAGGGGCCTTGGGGTCGTAGACCTCGAGGAGGTATTGGGAGCGGCGCACCGCAAGCCCCAAGGAAAGGTTGAGGTTGGGCAGGTCCCGGGAGAGGGGGCGGGAGAGGGAAAGGCTGAGGCCGCTCCGCCTTTCCGTGTACTGCCAGCCCGTGTCCGCGCTCCCTTGGTAGAGGGGGAGGTTGCCGATGGGTTGGGAGTAGAGCCCCAGGCCCACCCGGGTGCGCACGGCCTTCAGGTCCCCAAGGTCCAGGTAAAGCCAAGGGATGGTGTAGCCCGCGCCAAAAGAAAGGTTATCCCGGGCCTCGTTTTGCACAAAGGCCAGGTTGACCTCCACCTGGTGGGCTAGGCCAAAGAGGTTGGTCTCCTTGAGGGCCAGGCTTCCCGACCAGCCCTCGAGGGAGCTCCAACCGATGGCCGGCTGGAAAAGCCCCGTCCGCCCCTCCTTAAGCCCCAAGGCCACCACCACCCCCTCCCCCTCGGGGACCAGGCCCACCCTGGGGGGTTCGGCCAGGAGGCCCGTGGCCAGGATGCGGCTTAGGGCCTCTCGGAGGGCTTGGACCTGGAAGAGGCTCCCTGGAGGGGGAAGCTCCCTCAGGATGACCTCGTCCTGGGTCCTTCGCCCTCCAGCCCACTCCAGCCGGTAGCCCACGATCCGGAGCTCCTTCACCTCCAGCCGGTAGATCCCCCCCTGGAAGCTTGGGGCTACCGCGGCCACCTCGTACCCCTTTTCCCGGTAGTAGGCGGCTATCCGCCGCGCGTCCTCCTGGGCCAGGACGGGGGTGTAGACCTTGCCCGGGCCCAGGCGGAGGAGCCCTAGGATCTCCCCTTCCCGGAAGGCGGTGACCCCCTGGATCTCCACCCCTTGGATCCTTCCCCCTTCGGGGCCTAGGCCCAGGCGGATGACCACGCCCTCCCCTTGGTCCTCTAAGGCGAAGTCCACCACCCGGCCTAGCCCCTGGGATAGGGCCTCCACCCCGGCGAGGAGGCGATCGTAGTTCAGGTAATCCCCAGGCCCTAGGGGGAAACCCTCGAGGTCTAGCCCTTCCCCCTCGAGGCCGGCCACCTTAAGCTCCCGCACCCGCACCACGAGGAGGCCCTCCTTTAGCTCGCTCGCCTGGGGGAGGGGGCCGCTATACCGGTAGCCCGCCCCCTCGTACCGCTCTGCGATGGCCCCCAAGGCCTCCCTGTACCGGGCGAAGTCGAAGCGCCCCTTGAGGGGCTCCAAAAGCCGCAAAAGCCCCTCCAGGGGGAGAAGGCTTACCCCCTCCAGGCGGACCTCCTTGACCTCGAGGTCCTCCTCTACCTTGAAGGTGAGGAGGATCCCTTCTGGGCCCTCTTCCCCCCGGAAGGTGACCTTGGGGCGGAAGGGGAAGCCCTCCCGGCGGTAGGCCTCGGCCAGGGCCTGGGCGGCCTCCTCCGCCCGCTTTGGGTTGTAGGTGGCCCCTGGCCCTA
>JBEPYU010000132.1:0-1962 GCA_041641215.1 Thermaceae bacterium | reverse complement strand
TTCTGGTGTCCCTGCTGTACCGCAGGGGGGTGCGGAAGAAGAAGGCGGCCCTGGAGACCTTCTCCTTCCATCCCCTCTCCGCCCTCAGGTTCCTGGGGCTCTATGCGGTATAACGGTCAAGTCTGCACGGGGGCCCCCATGCGGGCGCAAGCCTGCATGGGGTGGTATTCTAGGGCAAGGCCCGGTAGGCGGCGTAGGCAGAGAGGACCTTGGCCAGGTACTCCCGGGGCTCGTCCCGTTCCTGGAAACGGAGGAAGGCGTAGAGGTCCCCCTCCCGCTCAATCCCCCTTAGGGTGTAGCCGATGCCGCCATTGTAGGCCGTAAGGGCGCAGGCTAGGGCTTCCAGGTCCCGGTAGGGGCAGCGCCCAAGGAGCCAGCGGAGGTAGCGGGCCGTGTAGCGGATATTGGTCTTGGGGTCCAAGGGATCCCCGGGGCTTTCCCCTAGCATCCGGGCCACGTCGGCCCAGGTGCTCCGGAGGAACTGGCCTAGGCCTAGGGCCCCCGTGGGGCTTACCGCATAGGGGTCAAAGCGGCTTTCCGCGTGGAGGAGGGCGTAGAGGAGGTTGGGGTCAAGCCCCTCCCGGGCCGCGTAGGCCTCCACCCAAGGGGCGAAGGCCCGGGGGTAGGCCAGGGCCGTGGGCCAGGCGGCCCGGATCCCCTCTCGGTAAGCCCCCCCCTGGTAGAGGAGGGGGACGAGGCCCGGCCAATCCCCGGGCCGATCCCAAAGGGCGTAGCGGGCCACCCACCGGGCCCAGGGGGCTGCGCCCCCTTCGAGGAGGGCCTGGACGAGGGGGGCCTCCTTGGGGGTCCTCCCGGGGGGGGCTGGGGGAGGGGGAGGTGGGGTCTTGCCCACGAGGAGGCCTAGCCCGCCCTTCAGGGCCTGGCGGGCCTGGGCCTGGATCTCCCCTAGGCCTAGCCTTCCCGCAAGGACGTAGGCCCTTAGGGCGCTATCGTCCGCGTAGGGGCTAGACCCTTGGGCTAGGGCCAGGTAGAGGGGCAAGGCCTCCTTTGGCCTTCCCGCCCTTTCCAGGAGACCGCTTGCCCGCCAAAGCCCCAAGGGGGTGCTCCCTTGGTAGAGGACTAGGGCCTCCTCTAGCCGCCCTTCCCTTTCCCGGATGAGCCCTTGGGCGTAGCGGGCCTCGGGGCTATCGTGTTGGGCGAAAGCCTGGTAAGCCTCCCCCAGGCGGCCAAGCCGGAAAAGGGCCCAGCCTAGGCCCAGATACCCCCGCTTTTCCCTCGCGGCCCAGGCCCGGTAATGGGGAAGGGCCTCCCCGTAGCGGCCCAAGCGGTAAAGGGCCTGGGCCCTGAGGTCGGGCCGCACCCCTTCGGGCAGGATCTCGAGGAGCGCCCCATAGGCCCGCCCCTGGAAGAGGACCTCGTAGAGCCTTTCCCCCTGGAGGAGCCGCATGAGGGCCCGGGCCGCCCCCTCCTCGGGGAGGAGCCGGGTCCAGGCCGAGGCCGCCCGGGGATCCTGGACCGCCTCCAGGAGGGCTGCGGCCTTGGCCCAGGCCTCCTTTGGGGAAACCCCGGGCTCGTGGGCCCGGGCCCCTTCCAGGAAAAGGGCATAGCGCCAAGCGTACTCCGCCCGTTCCCCCAAGGGGAGCTCCTCCCGGTCCACAAGGAGCCAGCCCGCCAACATCCGGGCGTAGCCCTCGCCTCTTAAGGCCACCTCCCGCATGGCCTCGAGGCCTTCCTGGGTGTGGAGCTGGGCATCCTTCAGGGTAGCGAAGGGCTGCGGTAAGGCTAAGGCCAACCCCAAGTAGGGGAGCAACCGCCACATCTTAGGGCCTAGTGTAGCCCTGCCCTTGGCCTCATCGCCCCCCTGACCTCTACTCCCTTCGTGTGCTACTTGCTCTGTTCCCCCAGGGTGTGAAAAAAGAGGGGGTGCTATGCCTCAAGACCGCAAGCACCCCCTCTACCATCTTGACGCAGAGACCCTCATCGTGGCCACCTACATCTGGG
>JBEPYU010000131.1:0-1965 GCA_041641215.1 Thermaceae bacterium | reverse complement strand
CGGGGCCTTCAGGGGCCGGGCCCGGACCTCCCCTAGGGTTTCGCTATAGGCCTCCACCCGGCCCTCGAGGGGGGCCACCTCCACCCGGGTGAAGTAGGGGATGGGGGTGGGGAGGACGTAGCCCTCCTGGTAGTCCGTGTGCTCGCCGAGGAGGTTTACCCTCCCCGGGGCCTGGGCGCTGGCCCCCGGGAGGGTGCCGAAGACCTCTTGGAACCCCATGCCCCCATTATGGGCCTGGGGCCTCAGGAGTTATACCACCCCATGCAGGCTTGCGCCTGCATGGGGGCCCCGGTAGAAAGTTGCCGTGGAGTTTTTTTGGAGCCTGGAAGCGCAGGGGCCAAAAGTGAAGGGCGTCTTACTGGCAGAGGGCCTTGAGGTTGTGGTCCAGGAGGGCGAGGTAGGTGGGGACCCGATCGTCCAGGGTATCCGTGTAGAGGAGGACCACCCGGGCCTTGAGGCTTTCCGATAGGGTCTTCACGGCCTGGCCCTGGTAGCCGGGTTCGACCAGGACGAGCTTAACCCCCTCCTTCTTGGCCCGCTCGAGGAGTTCGGCGAAGGTGCGGCTTCCCACCTCCCTTTCGCCCAAAAACACCACCCCCACGATCTCGAGGCCATACCGGCGGGCGAAGTAGGGCAGGGCGTCGTGGGTGACGATGGCCTTGAACCCCTTGAGGCGGCAAGCCTGGAAGGCCCGGTCCCGCCTCTCCACCTCGGCCTTGAAGCGGGCCAGGTTCCTCTGGAAGACGGCCTGTCCCTGGGGGTCCAGCTCCCCTAGGGTCTTGGCGATCCTCTCCGCATAGCGGATGGCGTAGGTGGGGTCTAGCCAGAGGTGGGGGTTGCACCCGTGGTGGTGGTCATGGTCCCCGTGGCCGTGTTCCTCCTCGTCTTCCTCGCAGATCAGGTCCTCTTCCTCCTCCCCCAGTTCGACCACCTTGGCCCCCCGGGGCAAGGCGGCGAGGAGCCGGGGGAGGAAGGGCTCGAGGTCTAGCCCATTGGCGAAGAGGGCCTTGGCCTGGCCGAGGTTCCGAATGGTGGAGGGGGTGGGCTCGAAGGCATGGGGGTTAGCCCCATGGGGCACGATCTGGATCACCTGGACCCTGTCCCCGCCCACCTGGCGCACCAGGTCGGCCACGATGGCCGTGGTGGCCCCTACCCGCACCTGGGCCCAGGCTGGGAACAGGAAGGCCAGCAAAAGGCCCAAAAGCCGAGGGGTGAACCCCTTGAGGGCTACGCCATCCAGACGTCTCATAGCGGGGAAATAATAAGGCGTTTTCACTGCCCGCGTCAAGCGAAAGGGCAATAGGCGTGTCATGGGATAAGCCTACCCAGCTCGAGGACTGCACGACTATCGAGTCGTCCGGCACAGTGCAGATGGCCAGGCGCGCTTTCGCAGTTTGCCACGTGCTCCCCCCGGACGGGAAACCCCTCCTCCACCTGCTGGCAATGCTCTCCCTTAACACGACACCATCCGCTGTAGCGTACCGGGAGGGAAGCAGCCAGGAAGAAGTTTGGATGGTCCTGGACCTGAAAGTGCAGATGGGGTTCGCTAGAGTGCCCGGAATTGCCACACTCTCCAACTATCTGCCCCCGCCGCACCTGATCCCCAGGGCGTACTCTCACGCTTCCCTGGCGCAGGTGAGCGAGGAGGCTGTACTCGCCATTCGCATGGCGTATCACCACGTAATTGCCAATAATGTTCCAGGCTAAAGGGTCAACCATTCCTGGCCATGGGCAGTCGCGGTGGCGGTTTTGGACCGCTACCACGATACCGTCTGCCGGTGCCAACACCGGAGCCCCGAAGGCATGGTAATCCTCAACTCGCCGCCCGTTATGGCGATAGGCTATGTACACGTCAAAACCTCCATAGGGCATAACCCCAAGGGACTTCCGCGCCTTCCTCCCCCTGCACCCCAGAGGGCAAGCGCCCAAAGGGTGAGCAGGTCCAGCCCCGCCCGGAAGAGGCTC
>JBEPYU010000130.1:0-1978 GCA_041641215.1 Thermaceae bacterium | reverse complement strand
GGGCCAAAGCCCAAAGGAGCGCCATGCCTTTAGCCTACAAGAAGCCTCTTTAGGGCGGCCTCGTCCAGGTAACGCCCCACGTAAAAGGGGCCGAACTCCCCAAAACGGGCCGACACCTCGTCAAAGCGCATCTCGTAAACGATGTGCTTGAAGTGGATGGGGTCCTGGCTAAAGAGGTCCACCCCCCATTCCCAATCGTCCAGGCCTTGGGCCCCGCTGATGACCTGGAGGATCTTCTCCTGGTATTTGCGCCCCGTTTCCCCGTGGGCCCGCATGAGCCTTCCCCGTTCCTTGGCGGGGAGCAGGTACCAGTTGTCCCCCCCTTGGCGGCGCTTGTTCATGGGGTAGAAGCACACGTACCCCCCTTTGGGCACCTGGGGCCTTAGGCGGGGCTTCACGTAGGGGCTTTCGGGGTCTAGGGGCTTCTCCTGGCTACCCAGCTCCACCATGGAGTAGAAGCCATGGGCCGGCTTGAGGAGGGGGGCTAGGGGGCTGGTGTTTAGGGCCCACTCCTCCTCCAGGAGTTCGTCCAGGGTTTCCCGGAAATGGAGGAAGAGGAGGTCGGCCTTGGGGGTGACGATCTGGTAGACCCGGGAAAGGCCCCGTCCTTCCTCCTCCACCTGGGCCCAGCGCTTCAGGAAACCTTCCAGGGCCTCCCAGGCCGTTTTCCGGGCCTGGGGGTCTCCTAGCCAAAGGGAGGGATCCAACCGGCGGAAGTCGTGGAGGATCTGCCAGCCCTCCAGGGTGTGGGTGGGTTCGGGAAGGTGGCCTTCCATGCGCCCATTTTAGCCTCACTAGGTATACTCCACCCTGTATGCCCTTGGGGCTTGGTGGGTTGCTCCACTTGGGTTTGGTCCTGGTCTTGGTCTGGACCTTAGGCCGGTATGGGGCCCAGGGCCTTAGGGCCTTGGGCCGCCTGATCCCTGGGGAGAAGGACGACGGGCTTTGGCGCTTGGCGGGCTTCCTATGGTGGGGGGTGGTCCTCCTTGGGGCCTCGAGCTATTTGGTCCATGCCTTTGGGCTTCCCCATGAGCCCTTGGCCACCTGGGGCCGGCTTCTCGTGGGGTGGCTTGGGAGCCGGGGCCTTACCGGGCTAGCCATCCTGGGGGTGACCCTTCTCGCCTACCGCCTTGTCCCGGCCCTCTTTGGCCGTCTGCCCGTACCCGAGGGGGAGCTCACCCGGGAGGCGGTCCGCCTCAGGACCATCCGCTCCGTGGGGGAGTCCCTGCTTAGGGTGCTGGTGGTGGTCCTAGGGAGCCTCTTTTTCCTCTCCAACATGGGCCTTAACGTGACGGCCCTCCTCGCCGGGGCAGGGGTGGTGGGCCTTGCGATAAGCCTTGCCGCCCAGAACCTGATCCGGGACTTTATCAACGGCTTTTTCATCCTCCTCGAGGACCAGTATGGGGTAGGGGACATCGTGCGGATCGGGGAGGTTGCGGGGGCTGTGGAGCGCTTCAACCTGCGGCTTACCGTGCTCCGGGACCTCGAGGGCCGCCTCCACTTCATCCCCAATTCCCAGGTGGTCCAGGTCACGGTGCTCACCCAGGAGTGGTCCCGGGCGGTGGTAGACGTGGGGGTGGCCTACAAGGAGGACGTGGACCGGGTGCTGGACATCTTTCGGGACGAGGCCCAGGCCTTCCACCAGGACCCCCTTTGGCAGGAGCACTTCGCAGGCCCGCCCCAGGTCTTGGGCGTGGAGCAGCTTGGGGAGTCGTCCGTGGTCATCCGGGTCCTTTTCACCACCAAGCCCGCCAAGCAGTGGGAGGTGGCCCGGGAGTTCCGCCGCCGCATCAAGAAGCGCTTGGACCGGGAAGGGGTGGAGATTCCCTTTCCCCACCGCACCCTTTATTTCGGGGGGTCTTTGGGGATTAAGAAGAATAATTAGGGAAGGATGCCCGACTTCCAGACGGTGATCCTCGAGGCCCTCCGGCCCCACCTGGGTTCCCGGGCCGAGGCGGTGTGGGAGGAGGGGGTAAAG
>JBEPYU010000129.1:0-2011 GCA_041641215.1 Thermaceae bacterium | reverse complement strand
TCCGCGCTCCCCGCAAAACCTCTTTGCCAACCGTGGTAAGCTGCATCCGTGGGGACCCCCTCTCTCCTGGAGTGGTCCCCACATTTTTACTCGTCCAGTCTCACATGTGTCTGGCCGGGTTCAGTGGTAGAGTAAGACCTGCATGCGGCCACCCCTTTCCGAGGCCCAGGAGGACTACCTCAAGCAGCTTCTGCTCCTCGAGGAAAGCCTAGGGAACCCCGTACCCACCTCCTCCCTTGCGGGAAGGCTAGGGGTCAAGCCCCCTTCCGTCACGGAGATGCTGAAAAAACTCCAAGCCCTGGGCCTCGTGGAGCACCTCCCCTACCGGGGGGCAAGGCTTACGGAGGCGGGAAGGAGGGTAGCCCTGGAGATCCTCCGCCACCACCGCCTCCTCGAGGCCTACCTCCACCAAAGCCTGGGCTACGACCTAGAGGCGGTACACGCAGAGGCAGAAAGGCTTGAGCACGTGATCTCCGAGGCCTTCGAGGCCCGGATCGCCGAGCACCTAGGCCACCCCGAGCGGGACCCCCACGGGGAACCCATCCCTACCCCTGAGCTCACCCTCCCCAGGGGCCAGGCCCAGCCCCTAAGCCAGGCCCCCCTGGGGCTAGCCCAGGTGGTGGGGCTTTGGGCCCAAGACCCCGGGACCCTCAACCTCCTCGCCCACCTCCACCTAAGCCCCGGGGCGGCCCTCGAGGTCCTGGAACGGGGGGAGGAGGGGGTGCGGATCCGGGTGGGAGGGGAGGTCTTCCTCCTGCCCCTAGGCCTTGCGGAGGCCGTGGGGGTGGAGGTTAAAGGGCTGGGTAGACCGGGGTCCTGAAGGGAAGGCCCATCCGTTCCCCATAGAAAGCGGTAGGCCCTTTGGGGCTCGAGGACGCCAAGGGGCCTGGGTGAGGAATACCACCCCATGCGGGCCCCAAGCCCGCATGGGGATCCCCGCAGGAAGTCCCCGTGGAGTTTGGAACCTGGAAGCGCAGGAACCAAGAGGCCAAAAGTAGAGGGTATAACTGGACGTTCGGAAGCCTTCCCCAGGCCTGCCCCTTGGGCCTGGGGGCTAGCCCGGCTGGACCCACACCCAGACCATCTCCCCAAGGGGCCTGGCCAACCGGCCTCCCTCTTGGAGGGCAGACCACTCCGCCTCCGTGTAGACCAGGAGGTCCACGGGCACGGGGATCTCCTCGAGGCCCCATCCCCGGCCCCGCCGCTCAAAGGGCTCCATAGACCGCTCCACCACCACGACCAGGTCCCACCCCAAAGTCCCCGCGGGCATACGAGCCGAAGTAGCCGATCCGGAGGAGGTCAGGCCGCCTCCGGACGAGGCCCCCGGCCCAGCGGCGCACGGCCTGGTCCACCGCCTGGGCATCAGGCCATCTGAGCACGGACGAACTGGAGGACCTCACGGGCATACCGGATGGCCTCCTCGCTCTGCAGGGAGCCGTAGTGCTCAAAAGGCGCCCCCTCGGGGTGGCTATTCGGGTTGCGGGTAGGGATGTAGGTGGAGGTGCAGGGCCTTCACCGCCTTTTCCGCGGCCTGGTGGGCCGCAAAGCAGGCCCACTCGTGGCGGCCCGCCTTCCGGGCGTCCTCCGCGTGCTCCAGGTCCCTGAGGGCCTGCCTCAACCAGTCCTGAGCGCGGCTTGGCATCCCGTCCCCGCTAGGCATTCTACGCCAAGGAAGGGTCTAGGCCAGGTGGTTGAGGGGCCCGTGGCCCCGGCCCAGGGGCGGGGCGGTCTTTAGGGCCCGGGTGAGGTAAGCCTTGGCCTCGGCCACGGCCTCCTCCAAGGGCTTGCCCAGGGCGAGGAGGGCGGCGATGGCCGCGGAGAGGGTGCAGCCCGTGCCGTGGGTGTTGCGGGTGGGGATCCTGGGGGCGCGGAAGGCCTGGACTCCCCTTCCCGTGGCCAGGAGGTCCACGCTCTCCTCCCCCCCAAAGTGCCCCCCCTTGAGGAGCACGGCCTTAGGGCCCAAGGCCAGGAGGGCCCGCGCGGCCTCCTCCGCCTCCTTTGGGGTGCGGAT
>JBEPYU010000128.1:0-2088 GCA_041641215.1 Thermaceae bacterium | reverse complement strand
ATGAGGGCCAACAAGCCCCACAAGGGATACCGCCGGTTGCGGGCCCTGGGGTCGGGGACTTGGGACAAGGCCTCGCGTAGGGTCATGCCCCCTCTTTACCCCAAGGCCACATATCGGTCAAGTCTGAGCTACCTTGAGGGGGAAGGGGAGGTGAACCGTGCCACGGGGTTTTGTGGCCTTGCTCACCGCGGATCCCTTGCGGGGGACCTTGCGGGGTCAGGAGGCCCGGCTTTTGGAAAGGGCCCGGGGGGAGGCGGTTTTTTTGGTTCCCTACCCCTTCCGGGAAATGGCCGAGGCTTGGCGGTTGGTCTACCGGGAGCTAGGCCTTAAGCGGGGCCGGGTGGTGTACCTTAGGCGGCGGGAGGAGGCCTTTGATCCCGAAAAGGCCCGTATGGTGGCCCAAGGGCCCTTGGTCCTCCTTGCGGCCGAGGGCCTTCGGGACTTCCTCAATCTCATACGGAATAGTCCCATCCTCCAGGCCTTGGAGGCCGTGTACCACCAAGGCGGGGGGGTGGTGGCCGTGGGGGAGACTGGGGGGATTTTGGGAGAGGCGGCCTTCTACCCCTGGGAAGGGGGGGTGCGGGCGGGGCTTGGCCTGGCCCTCCTGAGGGGCCTGGTCCTCCTCCCTAGGGTGGAGGAGCGGGGCCGGTTCCTAGCCCTTTCCCAGCTCGTTTCCCAAAACCCCGACCTCTTGGGGTTGGGCCTTTTGGAAAACACGGCCCTCCGCCTCTCCGAGGGCCTAGGGGAGGTCTGGGCTGGAGGGGTGACGGTGGTGGACGCCGGGGGGGCCGAATTTACCCCCAGGGGGGTTAAGGGCCTCAGGGTGGACGTGGTGGCCGCAGGGGAACGGTTTCCCTTGCCCGGTTGGTAGGGTCCTTATGCCCTTGGGGCGCGTTCACGAAACCTTTAACCTGGCGGTGCTCGCAGGTTTGGGGGCCTACGCCTTCTTCCGGGAGGGCGAGGCCCTTTGGGCCAACCGGGAGGCCCTGGCCTTCGCCCTGGCCTACCTGGTGGGCACCTTCCTCCTGAGCCCGGATCTAGACCTTGCGGAAAGGGACGTTCGGCCGGCTAAGCGATGGGGCCTCCTCAGGGTGCTCTGGTGGCCTTATGGCCTCCTCTTCCGCCACCGGGGGCTTTCCCACACCTGGGTGGTGGGTCCCCTGACCCGTCTTGGGTACCTCCTCCTTCTCCTCGGGTTGCTTGGGCTTTTGGGCAAGGCCCTAGCCTCCCTCCTGGGCCTTGGCCTGGGGTTTGACCTGGCCCTAGGCTGGCCCAAGGAGGTGTACCTGGCGGCCCTTTTGGGGTATTACCTCTCCCAGTGGCTCCACCTGGCCCTGGACGGGATCCCCCCAGGGCTTAGCCTTCGCCCAAGGCGTAAAGCTCGGCGCGCCGCCCGTCGCCCTCGGGATAGAGCCTAAGGAGAAACCCGGCCCCTAAGGCCATGGGGTCGCCCCACTCCACCAGGGTGAGCCTGGCCCCTTCCGCGGCGGCTTCCAGTTCGGGGAGGAACCCCTCGGGGTCTTTCAGGCGGTAGAGGTCCGCATGGACCACGGGGCCTTCGGGGGTGGGGTAGGTGTGGATGAGGGTATAGGTGGGGCTGGTCACCCTCCCTTGGAAGCCCAGGGCCTCCGCCAGGAGGCGGACCAGGGTGGTCTTCCCCGCACCCAGGGGTCCCTCGAGGACCACCCAGGCCCCCCGGGGGAGGAGGGAGGGGAGGGCTTGGGCCAAGGCCCGGGCGTCCTCGAGGTGGGCGAGGTGCCTCTCTAGGAGCTTGTCCATGGAAAAGGAGGCCCTTTCGGGCCCTCTGGTGCCGGGGGCGGGACTTGAACCCGCACGCCCTTGCGGGCACCACCCCCTCAAGATGGCGTGTCTACCAGATTCCACCACCCCGGCAGGGCGCGCTCCCCGCGCAAACCCCAGTTTAGCAAAACCCTAGGGGCTGTCAAGCCCGGCTGGGCTTCTGCAGACTTGACCGATATGTGGCCTTGGGGTAAAGAGGGGGCATGACCCTACGCGAGGCCTTGTCCCAAGTCCCCGACCCCAGGGCCCGCAACCGGCGGTATCCCTTGTGGGGCTTGTTGGCCCTCA
>JBEPYU010000127.1:0-2179 GCA_041641215.1 Thermaceae bacterium | reverse complement strand
CTTCCTCTTCCCCCTCCTCTACCGGGCGGGCCTAGGGAGCAAACCCCAAAGCGAAGCTGGGGATGACCTCAGGCTCCTTGGGGTTTACCTCACCGCGGCCGTGCGCTGCGCTCCACCCGGGAACCGGCCCACAGCCCAGGAGATCCGGACCTGCGCCCTTTGGACGGAACGGGAGCTCTCCCTTCTCCCCCATCTCAAGGTCTACCTGGCCTTAGGCCGCATCGCCCACGAGGCCCTCCTCGACCACTTTGGCCTGAGGAAGAGGGCTTTCCCCTTCGCCCACGGGGCGGAATACCCCTTGCCTGGGGGCAGGGTGCTCCTCGATAGCTACCACGTCTCCCGGCAGAACACCCAGACGGGAAGGCTCACCCCGGGGATGTTCCTCGAGGTCCTCCTCCGGGCGAAGGCCTTGGCTGGCCTTTGATACCCTTTGCTTTTGTTTCATGCGCTTCCAAGTTCTAAAAAACCCTATGGGGACTTTCTACCGGGGCCCCCATGCAGGCGCAAGCCTGCATGGGGTGGTATGAGCTGCTTGCCGCCGGATCCCATGGAAGGGCGGACGCCCTCCCTACCCTTTCGGGGGGAAGGGGATCCCTAGGCCGCCCGCAATGGGCCCCTAAGGCGACGGGGCCTTGCCCAGAAAGCGGCCCAGCCGAAGACCCATAGCCCCCCAAACCCCAACAGGGGCCCGAACCCCAGGGAAGGGACCTTGGCAAAGAGGACCCTAGCCGTCCCCTGGAGTCCCCTTTCGGGCTGGCCGGTCTTGGAGCCAGGCCATGAGCCCCTGGTAGGGGAGGAGGTTCAAGACCCGTTCAGGTCCTACCCAGGCCCTTTGGGCCGTGCCCACCGCAAGCTCCATAAGGGGAAGCTCGTGGACGCTATGGGCGTCCGTGGAGAGGGAAAGCCATAGGCCCATGCGGTAGGCCAAGCGGGCCAGATCGTCGGGCAGGTCCACCCGCTCTGGGGAGGCGTCGATCTCCAGGGCTACCCCCCGGGCCAAGGCCGCCCGGAAGACCTCCTCCCAGTGGGCCTCGATGGGCGGGCGCTTCCCGAGGAGTCGGGCCGTGGGGTGGGCGAGGACATGGACATGGGGGTTTTCCAAGGCCTTGAGGATCCTTTGGGTTTGGGCCTCCTTGTCCAGGCGGAAGTGGGAGTGGATGGAGACGAGGACGATGTCCAGCTTCTCCAATACCGCATCGGGGTAGTCCAGGCTTCCGTCCTTGTGGATGTCCACCTCTGCCCCCGCAAGGAGGTAGGGGGGGCCGTGGCCCTCGTTGAAGCGACGGATGGCCTGAAGGCGCCTTAGGGCCTCCTCCGGGGAAGGCCCCCCGGCCACCCGGACCGCGGGGGAGTGGTCCGTGACCGCTAGGTACTCGTACCCCAGGGCCTTGGCCGCTTGCCACAGTTCCTCCAGGGTATTCCTGCCGTCGGAGTAGGTGGAATGGGTCTGCAGGTCCCCCCGGACTCCCTCAAGGGAAAGGAGGGGAGGGAGAAGGCCCCTTAGGGCCAGATCCACCTCCTCCCCCGTCTCCCGCAAGGGAGGGGGAATCCAGGGTAGGCCCAAGGCCGCGTAGACCTCCTCCTCCGTCTCCCCCGCCAGGCGCTTTTCCCCCCGGAAAAGCCCGTACTCCGAAAGGCGTAGGCCCTTCTCCTGGGCCAAGGCCCTTAGGCGGATGGAGTGGTCCTTGCTCCCCGTAAGGTAGAGGATCCCAGCCCCGTAGCTCTCCTTGGGCACCACCCGGAGGTCCACCTGGATCCCCTCGAAGAAGGCCGTGGCCCGTTCCTCCCCCTGGGCCAGGACCCGGTCCACCCCTTCCAGGGCCAAGAAGGCCTGGACCACCCTAGAGGGGGTATCGCTTGCCACCAGGTAGTCCAGGTCCCCCACGGTGTCCTTGTACCGCCGGGCCGAGCCGCATAGCTCCGCCCCCGCCACCCCCGGAAGGGCCCGCAAGGCCTCGAGGAGACGGCGGGCCAAGGGCAAGACCAGCCCCAAGGGATGACGCCGGCCGCTTAGGGTACGCAAGGCCAGCCCTTCCCGGATCCTCTCGGCTTTCTTGGGACCAAAGCCCTTTAACCTAAGGAGATCCCCGCGCTTGAGGGCCTCCTCCAGCTTGGGAAGGGTGTCGATGCCTAGCTCCTCGTAGAGGAGGCGGGCGGTCTTGGGCCCCACCCCCGGCAC
>JBEPYU010000126.1:0-2187 GCA_041641215.1 Thermaceae bacterium | reverse complement strand
GCGGCCGAGGTCCTGGAGATGGGGCTGGATGCGGTCCTCGTCAACACGGCCATCGCCGAGGCCCAAGACCCTCCCCGGATGGCCGAGGCCTTCCGCCTGGCGGTGGAGGCGGGGCGGAAGGCCTTTCTCGCGGGGCCCATGGCCCCCCGGGCCACCGCGAGCCCTTCCAGTCCCCAAGAGGGGGTGCCCCGGTGAGGGCCGAGGTGGCCGTGGCCGGGGCCGGGATCATCGGGGCCCTGGCGGCCTATGAGCTTAGGCGGCGGGGCCTCGAGGTCCTGGTGCTGGACGCGGGGAAAAGGGGGGCGGCTAGCCTGGCCAGCGCAGGGATGCTCGCCCCTCATCCTGAGGGGCTTCAGGGGGAGCTTTTGGCGGCGGGGCTTTACGCCCTGGAGCGCTACCCCGCCCTCCTCGAGGAACTGAAGGCCTTCGGCTTTGGGGTGGAGGGGGCCTTTTCCGGAACCCACGTGGTGGCCCTTTCCCAAGGGGAGAAGGAGGCCTGGGGGGCGGGGGAGCCCCTCCCTTACCCCGTGCGGGGGGGGCTTGGGGCCAAGGGGTTCCCCGGGGGGTACGTGAACCCCAGGGCCCTCCTCGAGGCCCTTAGGGGAGCCCTGGCCCGGATGGGGGTGGCCTTTCTCCAGGCGGAGGTGGAACGGGTGGGGGAGGGGAGGCTCCTTGCCCGCACCCCTGGGGGGGAGGAGGTGGCCGTCCAGGCCCGCCGCATCCTCCTCGCCCTGGGGGCCTGGGGGTGGAGGTTTGGCCTCCGGGTCCACCCCCTCAAGGGGGAGGCCCTCCTCCTCCGGGGGCCTGCCCCCCCGGGCCCCCTCTTCGCGGGGGAGGGGTACCTCCTCCCCCGGGGGGAAGGGGTCTACGTGGGGGCCACGAGCCGCAGGACCTGGGAGGAAGGGGTGGACCTTTTCGGCCTGCGCTGGCTTGCGGACTACGCCTACGAGCGCTTTCCCCTCCTCGAGGGGGCGGGCGTTTTGGGTACCCTCTGGGGGTATAGGCCCGCAGGGGAGCCCTTTGTGGGCGAGGTAGGGGAGGGGATCTACGCGGCGACGGGGCACGGGAGGAACGGGGTCCTCCTCGCGCCCTGGACGGCAAGGAGGCTTTTGGGGCTTTTGGGGGTGGAAGGATGACCCAGCTTGAAGCGGCAAGGAAAGGCCTCATCACGGAGGAGATGGCCTATGTGGCCGAGAAGGAAGGGGTTTCCCCCGAGTTCGTGCGGGAGGGGGTGGCGGCGGGCCGCATCGTGATCCCCAGGAACCCCAACCACCGGACCCTCACGGACTTCAAGGGGATCGGGGAGGGGCTTTCCGTCAAGGTCAACGCCAACCTGGGCACCTCCTACGACTACGTGAACCCCGAGGAGGAGGTGGAGAAGGCCCGGGTGGCCATCCAATACGGGGCGGACACCCTCATGGACCTCTCCACCGGGGGGGACCTCAAGGCCATCAGGCGGCGGATCCTGGAGGTGGCCACCGTCCCCTTGGGCACCGTGCCCATCTACGAGGCGGAGTTCCGGGCCGCCCGCCGGAAGAACTTCTTCGACATGTCCCCGGACGAGCTCTTCCAGGTCATCGAGGAGCACGGCCGGGAGGGGGTGGACTACGTCACCGTCCACGTGGGGGTGACCCTCAAGAACCTCGAGGTCTACCGGCAAAGCCCCAGGACCACGGGGATCGTGAGCCGGGGGGGCGGGCTCATGGCCGCCTGGATGCTCCACCGGGGGGAGGAAAACCCCCTCTACGCCCGCTTCGACGACCTCCTGGACATCGCCCGCACCTACGACCTGACCCTCTCCTTGGGGGATGGCCTCCGGCCGGGCTCCCTTGCGGACAGCACGGACCGGGCCCAGATCGCGGAACTCCTCACCATCGGGGAGCTCGTGGAGAGGGCCCGCCGGGCCGGGGTCCAGGCCATGGTGGAAGGCCCCGGCCACATCCCCCTAAACGAGGTGGCCACCAACGTCCAGATCCAGAAGAAGCTCACGGGCCATGCTCCCTTCTACATCCTGGGGATGCTCCCCGTGGACACCGCCGCCGGTTTTGACCACCTCGCGGGGGCCATCGGGGGGGCCCTGGCGGGCTGGATGGGGGCGGACATGCTCTGCTACCTCACCCCTGCGGAGCACCTGGGCCTCCCCACGGCCGAGCACGTGAAGCAGGGGGTCATCGCCTTCAAGATCGC
>JBEPYU010000125.1:0-2250 GCA_041641215.1 Thermaceae bacterium | reverse complement strand
CGGGTAAGGAGGCGCAAGGCCTGGGCGTTATGCTCAAAGCCCCCGTGCTCGGCCATGAGCCGGTGGAGGACCTTCTCCCCCGTGTGCCCAAAGGGGGGGTGGCCGAGGTCGTGGGAGAGGGCGATGGCCTCCGTAAGGTCCTCGTTGAGGCCTAGGGCGCGGGCGATGGAGCGGGCCACCTGGGCCACCTCGAGGGTATGGGTGAGGCGGGTACGGTAGTGGTCCCCGGAGAAGGTGGGGAAAACCTGGGTCTTGTGGACCAGGCGGCGGAAGGCCGGGCTATGGAGGATCCGGTCCCGGTCCTTCTGGTAGGGGGTGCGGAAAGGGCTTTCCGGCTCAGGGTAGGCCCGCCCCCGGGTATCCCGGGCCTTTTGGGCGTAGGGGGCCAGGCGTTCGGCCTCGAGGTCCAGCAGCTTTTCCCGGGGGAAAAGCATCCTCTCCAGTCTAGACCCGCCGGAAGAGGAGGACCGCGTTATGCCCCCCAAAGGCGAAGGAGTTGGAAAGGGCGTAGTCCACCCGGGCTTCCCGGGTTTGGGGCACGAAGTCCAGGTCCAGCTCGGGGTCGGGGTCCTCCAGGTTGATGGTGGGGGGGATAAGGCCCTCATGGAGGGCAAGGAGGGTAGCGATGGCCTCCACACCTCCCGCGGCCCCCAGGAGGTGGCCGATCATGCTCTTGGTGCTCGAGACCATGAGCCTCTTGGCGTGATCCCCAAACACCCGCTTGATGGCCAAGACCTCCGCCCGGTCCCCGATGGGAGTGGAGGTGCCGTGGGCGTTGATGTAGCCCACCTGCTCGGGGGTTACCCCCGCATCCTTTAGGGCCCTCTCCATGGCCAGGGCCGCCCCTAGGCCCTCGGGGTGGGGCTCGGTGATGTGGTGGGCGTCCGCGCTACGGCCAAAGCCGATGAGCTCCCCATAGATCCTGGCCCCCCGCCTCCGGGCGTGCTCGTACTCCTCGAGGACCAATACCCCCGCCCCTTCCCCCATGACGAATCCGTCCCGGGAGCGGGTGAAGGGGCGGCTCGCCTTTTCGGGCTCCTCGTTCCGGGTGGAAAGGGCCCGCATCACCGCAAAGGCCCCGATGGCCATGGGGGTGATGCTGGCCTCCGTGCCCCCGGCCAGGACCACGTCCGCCTCTCCCCCCTGGATCATGCGCATGGCCTGGCCCAGGGCATCCGAACCCGTGGCGCAGGCGGTGACCACGGTGGAGCTCGGGCCCGTGAACCCGTAGCGCATGGCGATGTGGGCCGAGGCCATGTTGGCGATCATCATGGGGATGAAGAAGGGGCTTAGCCGGTTAGGCCCCCGCTCCACGAAGACCCGGGCCTGGGCCTCCCAGGTCTCCATCCCCCCGATCCCCGTGCCCACCAGGGTGCCCACCCGCTCGGGATTTAGGCGGCTTAGCTCCAGGCCCGAATCCCTTAGGGCCAGTTCCGCGGCCACCAGGGCATACTGGACGAAGCGGTCAAGCCGCTTTAGCTCCTTCCTGTCCAGGTAGGCCCCGGGGTCCAGGTCCACCTCGGCGGCGATCCTCACGGGAAGGGCCGAGGGGTCAAAGCGGGTGATCCGGCGCACCCCGCTTTTCCCCCCGAAAAGGGCCTCGCGGAAAGGGCCTAGGCCCACCCCGATGGGGGTCACGGGGCCCAAACCGGTAACCACGACACGGCGCATGCCAGGAGTATACCGCGGGGCCGGGAATCCCGGCCCCCTCCCTCGGGCTTTAACCCTGCTTGGCCTGGATAAAGGCTACCGCATCCTTGACGGTGCGGATCTTCTCCGCCTCCTCGTCGGAGATCTCTAGGCCGAACTCGTCCTCGAGGCCCATGATGAGCTCCACGGTGTCCAGGCTATCCGCCCCCAGGTCCTCCACGAAGCGGGCCTCGGGGGTTACCTTCTCGGGCTCCACGGAGAGCTTATCCACGATCACCGCCTTGACCTTTTCGAAGATCTCCTGTTCCGTCATCCCACAAACCTCCGGAAGGGGATTCTACCACCCTAGTGGGGGGTAAGCCCCCCGTCCACGCAAAGGGTCTGGCCGGTGATGTACCCCGCCCTTTCCGAGACCAAAAAGGCCACGGCCTCTGCCACCTCCTCGGGACGGCCAAAGCGGCCCAAGGGGATCCCCTTGAGGTAGGCCTCCTTGACCTCAGGGGGAAGGCCTTGGGTCATGTCTGTTTCGATGAAACCGGGAGCGATGGCGTTTACCGTGATGCCCCTTGAGGCGTACTCCCGGGCCACCGCCCGGGTAAA
>JBEPYU010000124.1:0-2347 GCA_041641215.1 Thermaceae bacterium | reverse complement strand
ATAGAGGGCTACCCCCGAGAGGACCACCGCCCAACCCATGGGTCCATCCTAAGGAGTATCCTTGGGCCCGTGCGGGTCCTGAAGGTGGCCCTACCCCTTCCCCTGGATCCCCTGGACTACCTCCCCCCCTTGGGGGAAGGGAGGCCCCCCTTGGGCCTAAGGGTAGCCGTGCCCCTCCGGGGGCGGGTGGAGGTGGGGGTGGTGGTGGGGGAGGGGGAAGGGGAGGGCCCTTCCCTGCGCCACGCCTTGGCCTACCTGGACCCCACCCCTTACCTGCGCCCCGAGGAGGTGGCCTTTTTGGAGGAGGCCGCCCGCTACCTCTTTAGCCCCTTGGGCCAGGTCCTTGCGGACCTCCTTCCCCCCTTCCCCCCCCTCAGGCACCGGGTCCGCCTCCACCCGGGCCTGGACCTCCCCCCCCACCTGCCCCCCCGCCTAAGGGACTGGGGGGAGGCCCGGGGCTTGGACCCCCGGCTTTTGGACGAGCTGAGGGCGGCCGGGGCGCTGGAGGAGGAGGTGGCCTTCAAGGAGCCCAGGAGGGTTCTCGTCCTCCTAAGGCGGGGCCATCCCGACCCCGAGGCCGAAAGGGTCCTGGCCCTTTTGGAGGGGATGGGCCAGGCGGAAAGCCTGGCCGCCTTGGCCCGGGCCGCGGGGGTGGGGGTCCGGCGGGTGAAGGCCCTTTTGGAGGAGGGCTACCTGGCCTACGCTCCCCAGGGGGAAGCCCCCCAAGGGGAAGGGCTTGGGGGGGCAGGCCTTCCCCCCCTTCCTTGGCCGGAAGGGGTTTCCCGCCTCCACGGGGGGCGCTTTCTGGAAAGGGTCCGCCGCCTCATGGGCCTGGCGGGGGAGGGGGATTTCCTCGTCCTTTTTCCGGAGGTGAGCCTCCTCGAGCGCTTTCTTCCCTACTTCCCCCGGGCCAAGGCCTACCACGGGGGGCTTTCCCCTTGGGCCAGGGAGGCCCTTTTTAGGGCCCCCAGGGGCCTCATCTTCGCGACCTATGGGGGGCTTCTCCTCCCCTTTACCCCTAAGGCCCTGGTGGTGGTGGAGGAGGGAAGCGAAAGCTACAAGCTCCCCTCGGGGACCAGGGCCTGGGTGCCGGCCTTGGCCGAGCTAAGGGCCAAGACCCTAGGGGTGCCCCTTTACCACCTTTCCCTGGTTCCCGGGGTGGAGGTCCTGGACCGGCCGGGGCGGATCCTGCCCGTGCCCAAGCCCCGCCTCCTCACGGTGGACCTGCGGAAGGAGGGGGGGTATCCCCTCACGGGGCGGGCCTGGGCCCTCCTTCGCCAGGCGGAGGCCAAGGGCTACCAGGCCTTTATCCTCACGTCCCGGGTGGGGTATAGCGCCTACCTCGTTTGCCCAAGCTGCGGGTACAAGCCCACCTGCCCCCACTGCGACCTGCCCCTTGCCTACCACAAGCGGGGAAAGGGGGGCGTGCTCCTCTGCCACCAGTGCGGCCACAGGGAGCCCCCACCCCTCCGTTGCCCCGTCTGCGGCTCCCTCCTCCTCGAGCCCCGGGGGCCGGGCCTGGACTGGGTCTGGGAGGAGGTGAGGAAGGGCCTAGGGGTTCCGGTCTACCGCTACGCCAAGGACACCAAGGACGACCTGGGCCCCCTCCTCAGGGGGGAGCCCGGGGTGGTGGTGGGGACCACGGCCTTCCTCCGGGGGCCCTCCCTGCCCATCGCCTTGGTCCTCCTGCCCTTTGCCGACGCCTTTTTCCTGGCCCCGGATTTCCGGGCGGAGGAGCGCTACCACCGGCTCCTTTGGGCCCTTACGGAGCTTTGGCCCGGGCATCGGCCCCTCCTCGTCCTCCAGACCTTCCAGCCTCACCATCCCGTGCACCAGGCCTTGGCCAGGGGGGAGGTGGGGGCCTTCCCGGAGGAGGAGAGGGGGCGGCGCCTGGCCCTGGGTTACCCCCCTGCGGCCCGCCTCCTCAAGCTCGAGGTCACCCACCCCAAGGAGGAGGTCGCGGCCTCCGAGGCCTTCCGCCTCCTCGAGGCCCTCCAGGGCCAGGCCCGGGAGGGGGAGGTCCTAGGCCCATCCCCCGCCCCCTTGCCCCGGGTCAAGGGGGTCTACGTCTACCACCTCCTCCTCAGGGGGGATACCGCGCGCCTGGCCTACCTCCTAGGGATCCTTAGGGCCCTCCCCGGTTTCCGGCGGGTCCGGCTGGACCCGGACCCCCACCGCTTCCACGGCCTCTTGGAGGACTAGGGGTGTATCCTTTCCCCATGCCCCCCTTGCGGGCTTGGATAGAGGTGGACCTGGAGGCCCTTTGGGCCAACTACCAGGTCCTCAAGGCCCGGGTCCAGGGGGAGGTCATCCCCGTGCTCAAGGGGGAGGCCTATGGGCATGGGGC
>JBEPYU010000123.1:0-2409 GCA_041641215.1 Thermaceae bacterium | reverse complement strand
ATGAGGGCCAACAAGCCCCACAAGGGATACCGCCGGTTGCGGGCCCTGGGGTCGGGGACTTGGGACAAGGCCTCGCGTAGGGTCATGCCCCCTCTTTACCCCAAGGCCACATATCGGTCAAGTCTGAAAAACTCCACGGGGACTTTCCTACCGGGGCCCGCATGGGGTGGTATTAGGCCCTTTTGGCCCTAAGGACCAGCCAGGCGAAGCGGAATAGCCTAGGGGCCCTCCTCCAGCGCTTGGGGTCCAGGCCTACCCTTAGGAGCCACTCGAGGCCCATGCGCTGGGCCCAAAGGGGAGGCCTCTTGGCCACCCCTGCGAGGACGTCCAGGGTACCCCCCACCCCCACGGCCACCTTGGCCCTAAGGCCTGGCTTATGCCGGTGGATGAAGACCTCCTGCCTCTCCCCAAGGCCCACGAGGAGGAGGTCGGGGGCCGCGCGGGCGATGGCCTGGACTATGGGGCCTTCCTCCCGGAAATACCCGTGGTGGTACCCCACCACCCTTCCCCCAAGCCGTTCCACCTCCTGGGCGGCCCGTTCCGCCACCCCGGGCCTTCCCCCAAGGAGGTAGACCCGGATCCCCGGGAAGGTCCGGAGGAGGGCCAGGGTGAGGTCCACCCCCGTGACCCTTTCCCGAAGCCTCACCCCCGTAAGGCGGCGGAGGGCCCAGAGGATCCCTATGCCGTCCGGGGTCACGAGCTCGGCCTCGAGGATGGCCTGGCGCAAGGCGGGGTCCCCTTGGGCCCGGAGGGCGATCTCGGGGTTTAGGGTCACCACCTGGTGGGTCTTTTCCCCCTCCAGGAAAGCCCCGATCCTCCCCAGGGCTTCGGGCATGTCCACGGGGTCTAGGGGGAGGCCGAGGAGGCTTAGGCGGTCCATCGCTGGGCGAAGCGGTCTTCCCTTAGGCCATAGGTTTCCTTGGGAAAGGGGCGGACCTCCGCCAGGCGGGGAAGGACGGGGTCTACCCCAATGAGGCTAGCCCGGGCCAGGTCCTCCGTGCGCCCTTCCCGGTGGAGGGCCTGGCCCTCTGGGCTTTGGAAGAGGGCCTCCTGGGGGTCGGGGAAGGCTTTGAGGAGGGCGGTGGCCAGGTTGGGGGGGGCCTCGGGGCGGAGTTTCCTCAGGAGAAACCCAAGGGCCACCACCGCCGAAAGGAGGGGGCCTTCGGCCAGGGCGGGGCGGAAGGTGAGGGCCTTCCCCCTTAGCCCCTCGAGGACTGCCCAGGCGTTGCGGAAGTTGCCCAGGTAGACCTCCCCCTCCCCGGGAAGGAGGCTTCCGCTTAGGGTGGGGGCCAGGAGGACGACGGGCCGCCCCCTCACCTCAAAGCCCTCCAGCTCGGGGAGGGCCGCCCGGCCGTGGAAGCCCTCCGGGGGGAAGCCTTCCACCTCCCCAAGGAGGAGGGCCCCCGGCAGGCCCTCCCCGAGGAGCCGAGCCACCTTGGGCCCGGGGGCTGTCCACACCTCCTTGGCCCCCCGGGCGAGGAGGAAGGTGAGGGCGCTTCCCACGGGGAGGACCTCCACGAGGAGGAGGGGCCCAGGGGCTGGGCTACGGCACAGGTCAAGCCGGCACACCCGCCATGTTACCCTAAGCCCGTGCAGCTAGGGGATCTCGGCGAGCGGGGCCTCCTTGCGCGCCTGGCCCCCTTGGGCTACCCGGGGGAAGCCCCCCTGCCTCCGGGGGACGACGCGGGGGGGGTGTGGGTGGGGGAGGAGGCCTGGCTCCTCAAGGTGGACGGCTTCACCTACGGGGCCGTGGCCCTTTCCGGGATGGGCCCCTTCGAGGTGGGCTTCCGGGGGGTGGCGGCCACGGCCTCGGACCTGATCGTCAAGATGGGCCGCCCCTTGGGCTTTGCCCTGGGGGTTTTCCTCCCCCCGGACCTCGAGGCCGACTGGGCCTTGGCCCTGGTCCAGGGGGCGGCGGCCGCAGCCAGCCGCCTGGGGGCCTTCCTCCTCGGGGGGGACACCAACCGGGGGGAGGAGGTGGCCCTTACCGTAAGCGGCCTGGCCCGGGCCACCCACCCCCTTCCCCGGAGGGCTAGGCCGGGGGACCTCCTCTACCTGGTGGGGGACCGCTGGGGGCTTGTGGGGGCCGCCATCCGGGCCCACTACGAGGGGCGGAGCCTCGAGGCCTTCCCCCGGATCCGGCAGGCGGCCTTTTACCCCTTGCCCCGCCTAGGGCTTTTGGCCTTGGCCGGCCTTCCCCGGGGGGGGTTGGACTCCTCGGATGGCCTGGCGGAAAGCCTTTGGCAGCTTGCGGAGCTTGGGGTGAAGGTGGTCCTAGAGGCCTTGCCCCTCCACGAGGAGGTCTTGGCCTTTGCGGGGAGCGAGGAGGAGGCCTATAGGCTGGTGCTCTATGGGGGAGAGGAATTTGAGGCCATCCTGACCGTGCCCGAGGAAAGGGAAGCCGAGCTT
>JBEPYU010000122.1:0-2412 GCA_041641215.1 Thermaceae bacterium | reverse complement strand
TCTTGAACTCCTCCTTGGGGATCTTCCCGTCCCGCAGGAGGAAGATCCGGCCCGGGTTTTGGCCTTTCCCCTTCCTGTACCGGAGGAGGAGGGGCCTTAGGAGGTCCCAGGCCACCTCCTCGGCCATCCGCTCCCCCCCTTGGGCTGCGGGCAAGGCAAAGCCCAGGTGGGTCCCGTCCGTGAGGTGGGCGAAGCAGGCCCCGCCATAGCGAAGGCTTTCCCCTCCCGCATCGTAGGCCACCACAAGGTCGGCGGGGTAGCGGCCTTCCAGGCGCAAAAAGAGCCAGCCCGCCTTGGCGAGGAGGCCGAGGAGGGCGTTGTTCACCCGGTAGGCGTCCTCCTTCCCCCTTGGGTCAAAGGGGTTGAGGAGCTGGAGGGCCAGGCCGTGGCTCGCTGCGGTGTTCTTGACCTCCTGCCTTTCCCGCTCGGCCAGGGGCGGGGTGAGGAGGAGGCCTGCCCAGACCCCTTCCCCGGCCAGGTCCTCAAACACCCCGGCCATCCCCAGGCTATCCCCTCGAGGCAAAAGGCGCCTCTTTAGCTCAAGGCCTACCCCGCTGGCCGCGCCCACCCCTTGGAGCCGCCCCTCCAGGTAGGCAAGCCCCCTTCCCGCCTCCCCGTCCCCCTCCCAGGCGAGAAGGGCCAGCCGGGTTTTCCCCGGCCTTAGGGCCCCCTTTTCCAGGGCGTCCACTACCTTGCCCACCCTTTGCCCTCCCCTGGCCAGGAGCAAGGGTCGGGGAAGCCTTTGGGCCAGGCCCTCCAGGGGCTTCGGGTCTTCCCCCTTCCCGAAGGCCTGAAGGACCGGCTCGGCGAACTTGCGGACGTCCCTAAGGCGTTCCTCGGGTTCAAGCCGGAGGGGGGAAAAGGCCGCCTCGGCGAGGAGGTCCATGGTGATCACGGGCCTAAGGAGGACGCTCAGGTGGGGAACCCGTTCCCTCTCCCCCCGCCGGGCCACCCAGACCACCCGGCCGGGGTCCTGCCCCTCCTTAAGCCGCCCCTTCTTGCGGTGGTAGTCCAGGAGGCTCTCCCCGCCACCTAGGAGGAGGGTCCTTGGGTCCTCTCCCCCTTCCACCTCCAAAAGGACCCACTCCTTTTCGTCGTAGGCGTTGGTCACCCGCTGGGGGCGCGGGTACCCCTTTCGCAGCCACCCCTCCAGGTCAAGCGTGGGCTGGAAGCGGTGCTGGATGTCCACCTCCAGGACCACCTCGCCCTCGGGGTAGAGGTGGACCCGGTAGAGGCCCCCCCTGTAACGGCGCCAACCTTCCCCTTCCTCCCGGGGCCTCTTGGGATCCCAAAGGAGAAACCCGCTTCCACGGCGGTCTACCCGGGCCCCGTGCCTCTTGGCCACGTCGTTTAGGGTTCTCTCCAAACGAACCCGGTAAAGGTTTTCCAGGGCCTGGCGCTCCTCGGGCCTTCTTGGGGTCAGGGTTTTCCTGCCCGAGGGGGAAAGACGGTAGCGGTAGCCCTGCCCCTTCCACCTCACCTGGCCCTCTAGGACCCGCGGGGCCTCCCAGCCGATGAGCTGGTCTTGGAACCGCACCAGGCCTCCCGCCTCGCGCCCCACGAGGGCAAGGAGGGGGTAGGTCTCCTCCCTGGAAGGGGGAGGGTCGAGCTCCACCCTAAAGGCCGGGAGGAGAAGGGAAGGCCCTAGGTGCTCCAGGAGGAAACGGTTCAGGTAGACCTGCACCCCTCCTTTTTCGGGCTTTCCGCCTTGCATGGGGAAATCCTAGCATGGGCCCATCTCCATTAGGGGAAAGGGCTGCGCCAGCGCCTGGCCCTGGGGAGAAGGACCTTCAAGGGCCCGCATTACGGTGGAATTTCCACCATACGGTTGATTTTCCCCTTGGGCCCGGTTAGAAACCATCGCCCCCGGGCAGGATCGGTTAGCCTTGACTCACTCATTCGGATCTACTAACATGGGGGTGTGCGGTGGCCCGGTATCGGGTGGAGCTCTATCGGGATGCCCAGGGGTATTCCCAGGTGCTGGAGTTCTTCGGCTTCCTTAGGAGGAGTAGCCCCAAGCTTTGGGCCTTCGCCCAGCGCCTCCTCAAGAGCCTGGAAGACCAAGGCCCCGATCTGCGACCACCTTTGGCCAAGCCTCTTAAGGGGCTCGAAGCGCCCCTTTGGGAACTGCGCCACCCTTCGGGGCTACGGCTTTACTATTGGCGGAAAGAGGCCACGATCTTTGTGGTCGCGGCAGGAGAGGTCAAGAAGGCCGACAAACCCGACCCGGCCTTGTTGGAGCTTGCGGTGAAGGCATACAGGGAAAGCCGGATAAACGTCAACTGAAAAGGGGTGGATGGCCATGGGGAACAACGTCAGCTTTAGCGAGTACTTCCGGGAGTCCATGAGGGACCCGGAGGCAAAGCGGTTTTACCGGGAGGCCTTGGACGAGGAGCTTTCCTGGCTTCTAGG
>JBEPYU010000121.1:0-2455 GCA_041641215.1 Thermaceae bacterium | reverse complement strand
GAGGGCCAACAAGCCCCACAAGGGATACCGCCGGTTGCGGGCCCTGGGGTCGGGGACTTGGGACAAGGCCTCGCGTAGGGTCATGCCCCCTCTTTACCCCAAGGCCACATATCGGTCAAGTCTGCCCAGCCTTTTCCGGGCTTGACCTTGCCCTAGGGAAACTGTAAGATTTTGAGAACAACGTGCATTCTTCTTCACCCCGAAATCCCGAAAAGGAGCCGGTGAAGATGAGCTGGAAGGACGCCTACCCGGAAATCCCCCTAGGCCAAGACGCTTGCGGCATCATCGCCATCGTGGAAAAGACGGGCAAGCCCACCCATAGGGTGGTACGGAGGACCTTGGAAAGCCTATACCGCATGGCCCACCGGGCGGGGGCCATCCGGGGAGAAGGGGACGGGACCGGGATCCACACGGACATCCCCCGGGAGCTATGGGCGGGGTTTTTGGAGGCCAAAGGCCTAGACCCCGCCCTAGCCCAAAACCCCCGCTTTTTCGTGGGCCACTTCTTCCTGCCTAAGGCAGAAGAGGACCGGGTGGAGGCGTTTTTCGCCCTCCTCGAGGAGGAAGGGCGCCCCCTTGGGGTGCGCCCCCTCCTCTTCCGGCGGGGGGAGGTGGTAAGCCAGGTCCTGGGGCCGGTCGGGCGGCGTACGGAGCCCCTTTTCCTCCAGGTGGCGGGCCTAAGCCCCGATGGGGATGGTCCCCTTTGGGAGCTCGGCCTTAAGCTAGAAGGGAGCTTCCCCGTCCACGTGGTCTCCCTCTCCACCCGGAGCGTGGTCTACAAGGTCCGGGGCTCCGCGGAGATCCTGGCCCGCTACTACCCCGAGCTTTCCCGCCCCGAGTTCAAAAGCGCCATCGCCCTGGGCCACAACCGTTACTCCACGAACACCCTCTCCACCTTCGAACAGGTCCAGCCCTTTGGGCTCCTCGGGCATAACGGGGAGATCAACACCATCGAGCGCCTCCGGCGGGAGATGGACCTCCTCGGCATCCCCCGCACAGGAGGCTCGGACTCCCAGGACCTCAACCGCCTCCTGGAAGGCCTCATCCACCGGTATGGCCTTTCCCTCCCCGAGGCCTTGGACCTGGTCTTCCCCCCGGTGATCGGGGAGATCAAGGGCCTACCCGAGGCCCTCCAGGACCTCTACGTGGCCCTAAGGCAGCGCTTTGGCCCCTTGGCCCAAGGCCCTGCGGCCCTCGTGAGCCGCTATGGGGATGAGGCGGTTTTCGCCACGGACGCCATGGGCCTAAGGCCCCTTTGGCAGTTTGAGACCCCCTACGAATACGTCTTCTCCTCGGAAAGGGGGGTCTTCACCGCAGAGGAGTTCGTGGCCGAGCCCAAACCTTTGGCCCCGGGGGAAAAGGTCTACCTCCGCCTCACGGAGGAGGGAGCCCGGGTCTACCCCATGGACCGGCACCAGCGCCTGGTCCTGGAAAGGGTGACGGCCAAGACCCCGGTAGGGGGGCTAAGGGTCCACCTCCAGGGCCCCTTACGGGAAGCCCCGCCCCCGGTGGCCGGGGGAAGCGAGGCCCAGGTGGAGGAGCGGCCCGCCCCGCCCCCCTTGGGCGTGGAGCGGGCCTACGGCTGGGACCGGTGGGACCAGGCCTACCTCGAGGCCCTGGCCAAGACGGGGAACGAGCCCATCGGCTCCCTGGGCTATGATGGGCCCTTGGCCGCCCTCAACCCGGAAAAACCCAACCTCTCCGAGTTCTTCAAGGAGACGGTGGCCGTGGTGACCAACCCGGCCATTGACCGGGAGCGGGAGATCGAACACTTCTCCACCCGAACCCTCCTTGGCCGCCGCCCCTTGCCGGACGGCCGGGGAGGTGGAAGGGTAGAGGAACTCCTCCTCCCCATCGTGCTAGAAAGGGATCCGGCCCTGGCCATGGCTTTTGGCACCTTGACCCTAGGGGAGGTCAAGGCCCGCTTCCAGACGGCCACCCTCATCCCCCGGTTCACCGTGGAGGAGGGGCTCCTCGCGGGGCTTAAGCGCCTGGGGGAGGAGGCGGTGAGGGCGGTGGAGGAGGGAGCCGAGGTCCTCATCCTCTCCGACCGGGAGGCCTTCCAGGGAGGGGTGTGGATCGATATCGGCCTGGCCCTGGCCTGGGTGAACCGGGCCCTCCTCAAGCGGACTCCGGACGGGGTGGCCCTGAGGCGGAAGACCTCCCTCCTCGTCCACTCCGGGGGGGTGCGGAACCTCCACGACCTGGTCTTCCTCCTGGGACTAGGGGCAGAGGCCATTGCCCCTTGGCTCCTCGAGGAGAAGGCCTTGGCCCTGGAGGGCAGAAGGGGCCTAGCGAACACCCTGGAGGCCCTAAAGAAGGGTCTAGAGAAGGTGATCTCCACCATGGGGATCCATGAGCTAAGGGGCTACGGGCGGATCTTCAGCAGCCTGGGCCTCAAGCCCGAGCTTGCGGAGGTCTTCGGAACCCGGAACTTCCTGGGCTCGGAAAGGGC
>JBEPYU010000120.1:0-2523 GCA_041641215.1 Thermaceae bacterium | reverse complement strand
CAAGGCCCGGGCCTTGTCCCGGTGACCAGGAGGAGGACCAGGGAGAGGTGGAGCCAAAACCCTAAGGGGGAAGGCCTTAGGGCGTGCAAGGGGAGGAGAAGGAGGAGGAGACCCAGGTCCAGGCTCCGCCTTAGGCCCAAGCGGGCCACGGTGCGGCCGTTTAGGGGAGTCCCTAGGGCCTGGAGGGCTCCCGTGGCCCCAAAGAGGAGGGCAAAGGCCAGGCCCTCCACCCCCAGGTAGGCATAGAGGAGGCCGAAGGCCCCCCAGGGCCCGGGGGTCCCCGGCCACCAGGCGGCGCCCCTCGAGGAGGGCCGCCGCCTTCCGGGGGGGAGGGTTTCGGGAAAGCGGAAATACCCCGGAAAAGCCCAAAGCCCACGAGCACCGGGAAGGCCAAGGGGGCCTCGAGGAAAACCCCTAGGCCTGGGGCCACCACCGGGGCGATGAGGAGGACGAGGAGGGCTTGGGAAAGCCTTTGGGCCATGGCCTCCCCCCGGAAGAGGTCCCGGATGGCCGCAGTGGCCACCACGCGAAAGGCCGCCCCGAAGAGGCCCAACCGGGCGAGGACCAAAACCCCAAAGCCCGGGGCGAGGACCGTCCCCACGCCCAAGAGGAGGAAGCCCAGGAGGGCCCCAAGGAGCACGGGCCGCCGGCCCCAGGCATCCGCCAAGGGGCCGAAGGGGGCCTGCCCCGGGGCAAAGCCCAGGAAAGAGGCTCACGATAGGCCCTCCCCGGGCCGGCTCCACGGCGGGCGAGGGCCTCGAGGCCCGGGAGGACCACGTCATACCCTTTACTTTTGGTTCCTGCGCCCTCAGATTCCCAAAAAACCTCACGGGGACTTTTCTACCGGGGCCCCCATGCGGGCGCAAGCCCGCATGGGGTGGTATCAATGCTGAAGGCCCCCAGGGCCATGAGGGCCCCAAGGTAAAGGACCAGGGCCCTTTCCCCCATGGGGAGCATTATCCCCTTGCGGGGAGGGAAAGGGCGGGGGAAAATCTTCCCCATGAACCCCCTGGAGGCCTTCCAGGCCCTGGACCTAAGGGTGGGGCGGGTCCTCGAGGCCAAGCCCCACGAGAAGGCGAAAAAGCCGAGCTACCAGCTTTGGATTGACTTTGGACCCCTGGGGGTCAAGACGAGCTCGGCCCAGATCACCGATCTCTACCGCCCGGAAGACCTCAAGGGCCGCCTGGTGGTGGCCGCGGTGAACCTGGGAACCCGCCTGATCGCGGGCTTCCCCTCCGAGGTCCTGGTCCTCGGGGTGCCCGACGAAAAGGGGCGGGTGGTCCTCCTGGCCCCGGAAAGGGAGGTGCCCCTGGGGGGTAAAGTTTTCTAGAAAAGGGCTACCCGCCCCCTTGGGGGGCGGGTAGCCGCTAGCAGGCTAGTTCCGCTCTACCGCCCCAATGTCGCAGGCGCTCCCCTGGGGCCTCCTAACCCCCCGGGCGTCCTCCCCGATGGCGTTCCCATCTAGATCCGTGCAGGCCGAAGTGGGCACCTTGTCCAGCACGGGGCTACCCGCACTAGGCATGTGGGTAGGCACCGAACCCCCATTATCCTGCAGGGGCCCAAGGAGGGGGTCTTGGTTCAGGATGTCCGTGGCATCCCGGGTAAAGGCGCAGTCCGCATTGCTCTTGACGAGGTTATAGCCCAAGCTTTGCAAGCTCCCCTCACACTCGGGGCCGGTCCCGCTCGTGGCCGTGTTATTGGCCAGGATGACCCCCTTGAGCTTGACCGTGCCACCTTCAATTCTCAAGCCACCCCCACGGGGAGCGGTGTTGCCGGTGATGGTGCTGAAGAGGATGTTGAGGGTACCCCCTGAGATGTATACCCCCCCACCGCCGTACCTATCCCCGGTGCTGTTGCCGCTCACCGTAGTGTTGATGAGGGTAAGGGTGGAACCCCACCAGTCGTCGTAGATGCCGCGATTTCGATTTCCACTTAGGGTAGACCGTAAGACCGTCGTGGTACCGCCTTCCTGGTAAAGGCCTGCACCGCCGTTGTTACGAACGGTAACCTCAATCAGGGTAGCGTTCTCCAAGTTGTGGACACCATCCCCACCGTTATTCTGGATGACCACCTCCGTCAGCGTGGCGGTTCCATAATTTAGGACACCGTCGCTACCATTGCCCTGGATGGTCCCACTGGTCAGACGAACGTCGCCACCCGAAGAGTTTAAAAGACCCACATCACCGTTGTTTTGGATGTTAACGTTAACTAGAGTAGCAGTGGCCCCTCCCTTGTTGTAGAAGCCATAGCCTTGGCCATCGCGGATGACAACGTTTTCGACGGTAACGGCGCCGCCATTGTATAGGCCAGCGCTAACCCCCCACCAGCTACCCGGTCGAGCCCCAGACAGAGTGAGGTTCTCTATCCGAACCGTCTGGCCTGGGTGAACCTCCACTAGCACGATAGCATTTGTAGTGGTGATCACCGTGTCCGCCGGGGTGGCCCCCTGGCCCCGCAGGGTGATGGGAGCGATCAGGTCTAGGTCGTAACCCTGCTCATCAACAGTGCTTTCCCGGTTCAGGG
>JBEPYU010000119.1:0-2567 GCA_041641215.1 Thermaceae bacterium | reverse complement strand
GCCGCGGGCCTCGCCAACCACCAGGGGGGGCTCATCCTCTTGGGGGTGGACCCCTCGGGGCGGGTCCTGGGGGCCGCGGAGATCCACCCCTTGCAGATCACCCACGCCCTTTTTGAGCTCACCCAAGGTCTCCTCCTTCCCTACGTGGAGGTCCTGGAGGGGCCTTGGGGCCGGGTTTTGGCCCTCCACATCCCCAAAGCCCCCTCGGCCATCGCCTTGGGGCCCGGGCGGGTCCCCTTTTGGGATGGGGAGCGCCTAGGGGAGCTTAGGCTCGAGGACCACCCCGAGCCCGACTTCACCGCCCAGGTCCTCCCCGCGGCGAGCCTTTCCGACCTCGATCCCCTGGAGGTCTTGAGGCTTAGGCGGATCCTCGAGGAGAGGGGAAGCCACCTCGCGGGCCTTCCCGACCTGGACCTCCTCTTTGCCCTGGGGCTTTTGGGAGAGGATCGGCGCCCTACGGTGGCCGGGCTTCTCCTTGCGGGAACCCCTTTGGCCCTCCGCCGTTTCCTGCCCCAGGCGGAGGTGAGCTACTACTTCCACGAGGGGGAGGAGTACACCTTCCGGGAGGACCTCCTTCGCCCCATCCCCGCCCTTTTGGAGAGGCTTAGGGAACTCATCCAGGCCCGGAACCGGGTGCGCTACCTCACGGTGGGCCTTTTCCGCCTGGAGGTGTGGGACTTCGACCAGGAGGTTTACCGGGAGGCCCTCCTCAACGCCTTGGTCCACCGGGACTGGCGGAGCCTGGACGCCATCCAGGTCCACCACTACCGGGACCGCCTGGAGGTCTCCAACCCCGGGGCCTTCCCCCCGGGGATCACCCCGGAGAACATCCTCCGCCATCCCCCCAAAAGGCGGAACCCCCGCCTGGCCGAGGCCCTTTACCGCCTGGGCTACGTGGAGCGGGCAGGGGGTGGGGTGGACAAGATGTACCGCCTCCTCCTCAAGTACGGGAAGGAGCCCCCTGAGTACCGCCTCTACCCCGACGCCCTCACCCTGGTCCTCTACAACCCCGAGCTGGACGAGGCTTTCGTACGGGAGCTCGCGGAGGCCCAGGAGAGGCTTGGCGCCTTTAGCCTGGACGCCCTCATCGTCCTCACCTACCTCAAGCGGGTGGGGGAGGCGGGGCTTCCGGAGCTCGCCCGGGCCCTGCAGCTTCCCGAGGGGGAGGCCCGGAGGGTGCTCCTGCGCATGGAGAGGCGGGGCCTCCTTGGCCGCGTGGGGGGAAGGTACCATCTCCCCCAAAAGCCCCTCGAGGCCCGCCTCCTCGCCCTTTTGGAAGAGCCGAAAAGCCGCAAGGAGCTCGAGGCCCTCCTCGGCCTTTCCCCCAAGGCCACCTTGCGCCTCCTCAACCGGCTCCTCGCCGCGGGGAAGCTCGTGCGGGTGGGGCAGGGGGGTAGGACCCGGTACCGGATCCCATGAGGGCCTATACCACCCATCACCTCTCCTTTCCCCTGCCGGACTACCACCCCTTTCCCCTCTACAAGTACCGGGGGGTGGCCGAGGCCCTAAGGGGCCTCCTCGAGGTGGTCCCGGCCCCCGAGGTGCCCAAGGAGGCCCTCTACCTGGCCCACGATCCCGCCTACCTGGACCGCCTTTTCCGGGAGGGGCTTTCCCGGGAAGAGGCCTTGCGCCTCGGCCTCCCCTATAGCCCGGCCTTCCTCCGCCGGGCCCTCCATGCGGCTGGGGGGACCTTGGCTGCGGCCCTTGACGCCTTGGAGACGGGCCTCGGCCTCAACCTGGCCGGGGGCACCCACCACGCCTTCCCCGACCGGGCGGAAGGGTATAGCCTCCTAAACGATGTGGCCATCGCCGTGCGGGCCCTAAGGGCCCAAGGGTTCCATGGCCGGATCCTGGTGGTGGACCTGGACGCCCACCAGGGGAACGGGACCGCGGTCTTTTTCCAAAACGACCCCACGGTCTATACCCTTTCCCTGCATGGGAAACGGAACTACCCCTTGCGCAAGGAGCGGAGCGACCTGGACGTGGGCCTCGAGGACGGCACGGGGGACGAGGCTTACCTAAGGGCCTTGGATGAGGCCCTGGAAAAGGTGGCCTCCTTTCGCCCAAGCCTCATCTTCTACAACGCGGGGGTGGACGTGCTCAAGGGGGACCGGTTTGGCCGCCTGGCCCTTTCCCCCCAAGGGGCGATGGCCCGGGACGGGCGGGTGTTCCGCCTGGCCAAGGGCTTGGGGGCGGCGTTGGTGGTGGTCATGGGCGGGGGGTACAACCGGGACCCCCGCCTCACCGTGGCCGCCCACGCGGAGACCTACCGCCTGGCCTTGAGGTCCATGGTGTAGGTGGAGAGTTGGGTGAATGGGGCTTTTTTGATCCCAAAGAGCTCAATAACCCCATGGGTTGGGGCAAAACCTAGGGGTCTGGAGTGCTCCTAGGAGGCAGAAACCGTTTGTTTCGGGTCTGGCCTTGCGTCTTTCAGGCTATTCCTTCGTGTGCTACTTGCTCTGTTCCCCCAGGGTGTGAAAAAAGAGGGGGTGCTATGCCTCAAGACCGCAAGCACCCCCTCTACCATCTTGACGCAGAGACCCTCATCGTGGCCACCTACATCTGGG
>JBEPYU010000118.1:0-2747 GCA_041641215.1 Thermaceae bacterium | reverse complement strand
AGGGCCCAAAGGAGGAGGCCTCGGCCCACGTAGAAGCAGAGGAGGAGTAGGAGGAGGGTGATGGAGGCGTTCAGGGGCGTTCCGAAGAGGCCTTTGAGGAGACCCTTCATAGCTTCCAACGCAGGGCCACCCGCTGGTTGTAGAGGTTTACCAGGAAGCTGATGCTCAGGCTTAGGCTTAGGTAGACGGCCATGACCACCAGGATGGCCTCCAGGCTCCGCCCCGACTGGTTGGCCACGGTGCTGTAGACGGAGAAAAGATCAGGATAGGCCACAGCTACCCCCAAGGAGGTGTTCTTGGCCAGGTTGAGGTACTGGTTGGCCAGGGGGGGAAGGGCGGTGCGCACCGCCTGGGGGAGGATGATCCACCGGAAGACCTCCCCCCAGGAAAGGCCTAGGGCCTGTCCCGCCTCCCACTGGCCCCTGGGCACCCCTAGGATGGCCCCCCGGATCACCTCGGCGATGAAGGCCGCGGTGTACGCGGTCAAGCCGAGGAGGAGGGCGGCGAATTCGGGGGAGAGGGTCCACCCTCCCTCCGGTCCGAAGGGCCCTACCTCAGGGGGCTTAAGGCGGAGGGGCCCGAGGAGGAGGCCCAGGGCCAGGAGGCCAAGGGCCAAAGGGGGGCCCAGGGGCCTAGGGCCCCGGAGGTAGGCGATAAGGCCCAGGGCCAAGGCCAGGCTTCCTGGCCCTAAGCCCACCTCGGGCAACACCAGGCCCCTTTGGGAGAGGTAGACCCCCCCTAGGCGTAGGGCCTCCTCCCAGGGGGGCAGCTTGAGCAGGATGCCGAAATACCACACGAAAAGCTGGAGGAGGAGAGGGGTGTTGCGGAGGAGCTCCACATAGCCGAAGGCCAGGCCCCGGGCCAGGGGGTTTGAGGAAAGCCTTCCCACCGCCACCAGGAGGCCCAGGAGGCTGGCCCCTACGAGGCCCAGGAGGGTCACCTTCAGGGTGTTGAGGAACCCGGCAAAGAGGGCCTGAAGGTAGGTGTCCCCCGGGTAGTAGGGCCTAAAGCCTTCCCCTTGGGCCCAGGTCCATCCCTCGCTCAGGGAGAACCCCGCCTCTTGGGTGAGGAAGCGGAAGCTAAAGGGGATGCCCTGGGCGGCCATCCGGGCCTGGGCCGTGGCGAGGAGGTACCCGAGCCCCAGGGCCACCAGGCCCAGGGCCAGGGTCTGGAGGAGGAGGTCCCGGGGCCTAGGCATCAGCGGAAGGGCGGGCTATAGAGGAGGCCCCCCCTGCTCTTGAGGGCGTTGGGGGTGCCTGCGCGGGGGATATGGAAGGGGCTTTGGGGGCCGAAGTAGCGGTCGTAGATCTCCCCGTAGTTCCCCACCGCCCGGATGACCCGCACCACGAAGTCCTTAGGTAGGCCCAGATCCTGGCCTAGGGTACCCTCGAGGCCCAGGAAGCGCCGGATCTCCGGGACGTCGCTATTCAGGAAGCGGTCGAGGTTTTTGCTGGTGATCCCGTACTCCTCAGCCTGAATGGTGGCGTAGATGATCCAGGAAAGGGCATCCCGCCAGCGGGAGTCGTTCTCCCGCACCATGCCCGCCAGGGGTTCCTTGGAGATGGTTTCCCTTAGGATGACCAGTTCCTCAGGGTTAGGGGCCGTGCCTCGGTAGCCCACGAGCTGGGACTTGTCCGCGGTGAAGGCGTCGCAGCGGCCCTGGAGGAAGGCGTTCATCACCTTGGCCCCATCCTCAAAGGTGAGGAGCTTGGCGTTGCGCCACCTCTGGGCCCGGAGGTAATCGGATATGTTCTTCTCGTTGGTCGTCCCCTGGGTGGTGCAGAAGGTGGCGTTTTGGAGCTCCCTCAGGGACTGGGCCCGCCCCTTTTTGACCATAACCCCTTGTCCATCGTAGAAGGTAACGGGCAGGAAATCCACGCCCAGGGCCCCTTCCCGGTTGGCGGTGACCGTGGTGTTCCGGAAGGCCACGTCCACCTCCCCGTTTTGCACCGCCTGGAAGCGGACGCGGGCGTCTAGGGGCACGTAGGTGACCTTGTCGGGATCCCCAAAGAGGGCAGCGGCTACGGCCCGGCAGAACTCCACATCGAAGCCCGTGTAGCGTCCGGTTTTCTCGTCCAGGAAGCCGAAGCCGGGGAGCACCGCATTGACCCCGCAGATGAGCCGTCCCCGATTCTTGACGAGTTCCAGGCGGGACTGCTGCCCTAACCCGGTGCCGAGGGCCAATAAGCCCAAAACCAAGAGAATCCTGAGCGCTTTTGGCATAAAAGCCTCCCTCATTGATCAGGGGATGAGTTGCCCCTGGGCTTTAGACTATACCTTTTCGCGTTCTTCCTGGCAAGGTGGAAAGGGGTTGCATCCTTTCTCATCGCCCTAGAAGGCGACCTTGCCGGGCTGATACCCTTTTACGCAGATACCTTCGTCCTAGGCCACCAGTGGAAGGGGGTATGACGCCGGATGGTCTCGGGGTCCCTCTCATACCCTTTACTTCTGGTTCCTGCGCTCCTAGGTTCCAAAAAACTCCACGGGGACTTGCTACCGGAGTCCCCATGCGGGCGCAAGCCCGCATGGGGTGGTATCAAGCACCCGGCACCGCTCCGCCACCACCTCCGCCATCTCCTCAAGGTCCCGAAAGTACCGGTTGGCCACCGCCTCGTTCACCAAAGGCCACACCCGCTCCACCGGCCCTAGCTCCGGACTGTAGGGGGGCAGAAAGATCAGGCGGATCCCATTTCCGATGGACGCCTTGAGGATCCGGTTTACCCCCCAGGTTTTCTGGGCCCAGGGGG
>JBEPYU010000117.1:0-2866 GCA_041641215.1 Thermaceae bacterium | reverse complement strand
GGTGGCCGAGCGGGCGTAGGCGTAGGCCGCCTCCTCCATGGCCCTAAGGCGGGTAGGGCTTTCCGCAAGGAAGAGGATGGCCTTTGCCCAGGCCCCGGGGTCTTGGGGAAGGAGAAGCCCCCGCCCCCCAGCCAGGGCCTGCCGGGCATGCCAAAAGGGAGTGGCGAGGATGGCCTTGCCTAGGGCTAGGGCATAGGAGAGGGTCCCGGAGGAAACCTGCTCCAGGTTGGGGTATGGGAGGAGGAGAAGGTCTGCCGCCCCCACCAGGCGGTAAAGCTCCTCGTCCCTCAGGTAGCCTTCCCGAAGGATCAAGGCCTTCCGCACCCCCAAGGCCTCGGCCAAGGCCAAGAGGGCCTCTATATAACGCCGGCCCTCCCGCCTTTCCACGTTGGGGTGAAGGCTTCCCGCGACCAGGTAGCGCACCTCAGGCCGGTGGGCGAGCACCTGGGGTAAGGCCCGGATCACCAGTTCCAGCCCCTTGCCTGGGGAAAGGAGGCCATAGGTGAGGAGCAGGAAGTGCCCCTCGAGGCCCAAGGCCCGCTTAAGGGCTTCCTTATCTGGTCGGGGCAGGTCCGGCACCCCGTGGGGGATATAGACCGCCTTCCCCCCTAGCCCCAGGCCCTCCAGGTGGGCCGGTCCCTCGGGATGGAGGCTCACCAAGGCCTGGGCCTTTTGGCCTATTTCCCGGAGGATTCCCTGCATGAGGGCGAAGTCCTCCTGAGTAAGCCCCGGGGGCACCCCTTGGAGGAGGGTGTGGAGGACCACCACCTTGGGCCCTCCCCCTTCTAAAAGGTCTAAAAACCACGCCCCCCACTTCCCCCCGTAGAGGCCGTACTCGTGCTGGAGGATCCAGGGGGTAGGTGCGGGGAGGCGCCGGTAGGCCTCCCGCTTGGCCTTGGGCAAAACCCAGGCTACCTCCCGGGGAAAGGGAAGGGCCAGGTCGGGGGTGTCCGCCACCACCGCCACCTTGGCCTCGAGGCCCGCCCCTAGGAGGGCCCGGCGTAAGTCGCGGTTGAACGTGGCGATGCCGCAGCGGATGGGCGGATAGGTTCCTATCAACGTGACCACGCTTCACCTCCTTCCCTCACTTAGTTTAGCAAAATTGAGCATGAAAACACAAGAAGATTTGGCGTTTTGTTTACAAACCTTGCAAAACCCTTCCCAAGGCCTAGGGGCGTTGACACCCCTAGGCCTAGGCCCTAGCCTGAAGGGGATAAGGCCAGGGCCTCGAGGAGGCCGGCCGGTAGAGAGGCCACCATGATCCAAGTGGACTGGAAGGGGCTTTTAGAGGCGGAAAAGACCTTGGACACCGGGGTCTACCACAAGCTGGACCTCCTCATCGTCCGGGGAGAAGGGGCCCGGGTGTGGGACGCGGAGGGCCAGGTCTACATCGACTGCGTAGGGGGGTACGGGGTGGCGAACCTGGGGCACGGAAACCCCGAGGTGGTGGAGGCGGTCAAGCGCCAGGCGGAAACCCTCCTCAGCCTGCCCCAGACCCTCCCCACCCCCAGCCGGGGGGAGTTTTACCGCACCCTGGTGAGCCTTCTGCCCCCGGAGCTCAACCGGGTCTTTCCCGTAAACTCCGGCACGGAGGCCAACGAGGCGGCCTTGAAGTTCGCCCGGGCCTATACGGGAAGGAAGAAGTTCGTGGCCGCCATGCGGGGGTTTTCCGGAAGAACCCTGGGGAGCCTCTCCGTAACCTGGGAACCCAAGTACCGGGAACCCTTCCTCCCCCTGGTGGGACCGGTGAGCTTCATCCCCTATAACGACGTGGAGGCCCTGGAAAGGGCCGTAGACGAGGAGACCGCAGCCCTCATCCTCGAGCCCGTCCAGGGGGAAGGAGGGGTAAGGCCCGCCACCCGGGAGTTCCTGGAGGCCGCCCGGGCGGTGACCCAGGCTAAGGGAGCCCTCCTCATCCTGGATGAGATCCAAACCGGCATGGGCCGGACGGGCAAGCGCTTCGCCTTCGAGCACTATGGCATCGTCCCGGATATCCTCACCCTGGCCAAGGCCCTAGGGGGCGGGGTGCCCTTGGGGGCTGCGGTGATGCGGGCCGAGGTGGCCGCGGCCATGCCCAAAGGGGGGCACGGGACCACCTTCGGGGGCAACCCCCTGGCCATGGCCGCAGGGGCTGCTGCCTTGCGCTACCTGGAAAGGACCCGGCTTTGGGAGCGGGCGGCGGAGCTTGGGGAGTGGTTCATGGCCAGGCTACGGGAAATCCCCTCCCCCAAGATCCGGGAGGTGCGGGGGCTAGGCCTCATGGTGGGGGTGGAGCTTAAGGAAAAGGCCGCCCCCTACCTCGCCCGGCTGGCCAAGGAGCACCGGATCCTGGCCCTACAGGCGGGCCCCACGGTGATCCGCTTCCTGCCCCCCTTGGTCATCGAGAAGGAAGACCTCAAGCGGGTGGTGGAGGCGGTGGAGGCCGTTCTCGCCTAGATGGACCTGGACCCTGTTCGCTTCCTCCGGGGGGCCTTGGAGATCCCCTCCCCTTCCGGGGAGGAACGGGCGGTGGCCGAGTACCTGGTGGAGGGGATGCGGCGCCTGGGCCTTAAGGCCTTCGTGGACGAGGCGGACAATGCTCGGGGGCAGATCGGGGAAGGTCCCATCCAGGTGGTCCTCCTCGGGCATATCGACACCGTACCCGGAGAGGTACCCGTGCGCCTGGAAGGGGATAGGCTCTTCGGCCGGGGGGCGGTGGATGCCAAGGGACCCTTCGTGGCCATGATCTTCGCTGCCGCTAGCCTTCCCCCCGAGGCCCGAAGGCGCCTCACCCTCCACCTGGTGGGGGCCACGGAGGAGGAGGCCCCAAGCTCCAAGGGGGCCCGGTTCGTGGCCCCAAGGCTTAGGCCCCACTACGCGGTGATCG
>JBEPYU010000116.1:0-2876 GCA_041641215.1 Thermaceae bacterium | reverse complement strand
AGAGTAGGTCGGTGCGGGGGCTTTGCACGCGGGAGTAGCTCAGCCGGTAGAGCACGACCTTGCCAAGGTCGGGGTCGCGGGTTCAAGTCCCGTCTCCCGCTCCAACCAGGCCCCCCAAAATAGGGGGGTTTTCTATTGCTCATCCGAAAGCCAATCGGCCCAACTTTCCAGATGGGCTACGTCCCCTACCGCAAGCACCTCGCCCTCAGGGTAAAGGATCCGGGTAATGGAGGTGTTGAGGATGTGAAACCGGCGCCAGGTGTGGCCCCTTAGGTCCAAGGCCGCCTTTAAGGCGGCCCGGACCACCCCCCCGTGGGTGACCACCAGGTGGCGGCCTGGGGGGAGCCTCTCGAGGAAGGTCTGGAGGCGTTGGGCCAACTGGTCCATGCTTTCCCCCCCAGGCCGCCTGGTACCCCAGGGGTCTTGCAGCAAGGCTGCGAAGTACTCGGGAAAGCGAACCTCGGCTTCCTCCCGGGTAAGCCCGGCCAGCTCCCCCACATCGATCTCCCTCACAAGGGGGGTGGTCACAAGGGGAAGGCGAAGGGCTTGGGCCAAGGGCTCGGCGGTTTCCCTAGCCCGGCGTAGGTCCGAGGCGTAAAGCCCATGGAAAACCACCCTGGTACGGGCCAGCCTTTCCGCCAATCGGAAAGCCTGGCCTACGCCCACAGGGGAAAGGGGAACGTCTAGATGCCCTTGAAAACGCCGCTTGGCGTTCCACTCCGTCTCCCCGTGACGGATGAACCAAACCTCCTTCACGCCCACCATACCCCCTGGCCCTCCACCACCCGGCCCACCGGGTGGGCTTCCACCCAGTCCATGGCCTTGCGGGCTTCCTCCTCGGGCAGGATGAGGATGAGGCCCAAACCCATGTTGAAGACCCTGTACATCTCCTCCTCGGGAATGCCACCTAGCCTTTGGAGGTAGGGAAAGATAGGGGGTACGGGCCAGCTCCCTCGCTCCAGCACCGCCCCCAAACCCTGGGGCAAGGCCCGGGGCAGGTTCTCATAGACCCCGCCTCCGGTGATGTGGGCTGCGGCGTGAACCTCCACCCCGTGCTCTTTCAGGAGGAGAAATTCCTGAAGGTAAGCCCGGTGCGGGCGAAGGAGGGCTTCCTTGAGGCTCTCCCCTAGCTCGGGTACCGGGGAAAGGAGATCCCGGCCCTCCACCACCCGGCGGATGAGGCTATAGCCGTTGGTATGGGGACCCGAGGAGGGAAGGGCCAGGAGGAGGTCTCCTATCCGCACCCGCTCGGGGCCCAGGATCTCTCCCCTCTCCACCACGCCCACCATGGTCCCAGCCACCTCCCAAGCCCCCTCGAGGTACACCCCGGGCATCTCCGCGGTTTCCCCCCCAAGGAGGGGGATCCCTAAGGCTTGGCAAGCGTGGGCCAAGGAGGTGAGGAACTCGAGGAGGGTAGTCCCCTCCAGGCGGCCTGCAGCCACATGGTCCAGGAAGAAAAGGGGCCTCGCCCCCTGCACCAGGAGGTCGTTTACAGAGTGGTTGACGAGGTCAAAGCCCAGGCCCCCCACCTCCCCGAGCTCCAAGGCAAGGAGGGTTTTGGTGCCGACCCCGTCCGTGGTGGCCACCAGCACGGGGTGCTCCATGTCCTTGAGGAAAGCCGCATCGTATAGCCCCCCAAAGGCCCCAAGGCCCCTGAGGACCCTGGGGGTATAGGTGGTCTCTAGAAGGGCCTTGGCCTGGCGCAGGACCTCTGCCTTGGCCCCCTGGTGGACGCCTGCGTCCTCGTACCGCACAGGGCTATCCTACCCCAAGGGCCTCGAGGAAAAGCCGCCTAAGGACCTCCGGCCGGGCCTGGCCCCGGCTTTTCCTCATGGCCTGGCCCAAAAGGGCGTCCACGGCCTTGAGCTTACCCTCACGGACGCTTTTTGCGGCCTCGGGCATGGCCTGGATCACCTCGGCCACCAAGGCCCTAAGGGCCTCCTCGTCGGCCACCGCCTTGAGGCCTTGGGCTTCCACCAAGGCCACGGGATCCTCCCCCTCCAAGGCCCTAGGCAACAGGGCCTTGACCACGGGGCTCGTGATCTCCCCCCTCTCAAAGAGGTGGAGGAGCCGGCTTAGGTTCTCCGGGGTCAGGCGGGTGGCCTCGAGGTCTAGGCCCCGGTCGTGGAGGAGCCCCACCACATCCGCAAGGAGCCAGTTGGCCAAGGTCTTGGGGGAAGCCAGGCCCACCTCCACCGCCCGGTCGAAGAAACGGGCCAGGCCCGGGGTATAGGCCAAGGTCTCGGCCTCTTTGGGGCGAAGGCCCAAGGCTAGGTAACGGGCCTCCTTTTCCCAAGGGAGTTCGGGTAGGCTGGCCCGGATCTCCTCAAGCCAAGCCCTGGGAATAGGGACCGGGGGAATATCGGGCTCGGGGAAGTAGCGGTAGTCGGCCTCTTCCTCCTTAACCCGTAGGGGAAAGGTCTTGCCCCCGCCCTCGTCAAAGCCCATGGTGGCCTGCTTAACCCTCTCCCCCCGGCGGCGGATCTCCGCTTGGCGGCGGATCTCATATTCCAAGGCCCGCTGCACGCTTTTGAAGGAGTTCAGGTTCTTGATCTCCACCTTGGGCCCCATCCCTTCCCCGGGAAGACGAAGGGAAACGTTCACGTCCGCCCGGAGCTTGCCCTCCTCGGGGCTAGCCTCGGAGATCCCCAGGGTTTGGACCAGGGCCTGGACCCTTTGGAGGAAGGCCCGGGCCTCCTCGGGGGAACGCAGGTCGGGTTCCGTAACGAGCTCCAAGAGGGGCACCCCAGCCCGGTTGAAGTCCAAAAGGGTACGGTCCTCCAGGTGGAGGCTTTTCCCCGCGTCCTCCTCGAGGTGGAGCCTACGGATCCGCACCTTCCGACCCCCCACCTCCAAGGCCCCGCCCCGTCCCAGGG
>JBEPYU010000115.1:0-2882 GCA_041641215.1 Thermaceae bacterium | reverse complement strand
GAGGTCTGTGAACGTTTGGGCGTTAAGCTCTTCGTTCTTCCTCCGAGGAGCCCCAAGCTCAATGGTCACGTGGAGCGGATGCAGCGGACCTTTAGGGATGAGTTCTACACACGACCGTTGCCTTCACCGATCCCCGAGCTCCAAAGGGAGCTTGACGCCTACCTGGACCACTACAACCGCCGGCGACCCCACCGGGCCTTGGGGGGCCTGGCCCCTTTAGAGTACCTGGCTAGAATACAGGGGGAGGCGGTCCCCACAGAGTCTCAAATGTGTTGACCGACTACAACCACTGGACTTGCCAACCTTAGGCGGGTATAGTGAGGGGGGAGGTGTTTGTATGAGGAAGTGGCTTTGGGCTTTGGTCTTGGTTTGGGCTCCGGCTTTGGCCCTTAGTCCCTCGGTGGCCCTCCTCGGCGGGTACGGGGGCCGGGCCCTAGGGGGCCTCGAGGCGAGCTGGGATTGCCAGCTCTTCCAGCCTCCCGTGGGCGCCTTGCGCCCCACCCTGAACCTGGCCTACGACGGCCAGGACCTCCAAGGGGCCTTCCTGATGCGCTACCTCCTCGGGGTGGGGGAAGGGGTTAGGGCCGGGGGCGGTCTGGGCCTCCGCTACCACAAAAACCCCCAGGTCTACCTCCGGGGGGATCTCGAGTACGGGCTTGGTGCCCTGACCAACCTGCCCCTTTTCCTGGGGGCCGATCTGGGGTACGCCCTGGGGGTCCTCTCCAATAACCCCCAAAGCGGCCCGGTTTTCCAGGTCAAGCTGGGGTACCGCTTCTAGGGGCCCCTAGGGCTTAGGCCCTTTATACTGGTATATGGCCCAGGGTGGGCGCGCGGTCGCGCCCAGGGGGACTTTCCCCTCTGGGTGAGGAAAGTCCGGGCACCATAGGGCAGGGTGCCAGCTAACGGCTGGGCGGGGTAACCCGACGGAAAGTGCCACAGAGAAGAGACCGCCAGCGGCCCCCGAAAGGGGGTGCGGGCAAGGGTGAAACGGTGGGGTAAGAGCCCACCGCCTGGCCTGGTAACAGGCTGGGGCACGGTAAACCCCACCCGGTGCAAGGCCCGGTAGGGAGGGAGGGCTGGCCCGGCCCGCGAGAACCTCCGGGATGGGCCGCTTGAGGCCACGGGTGACCGTGGTCCCAGAGAGATGACCGCACCAACAGAACCCGGCTTACGGCTCACCCTGGGCCTTACCCCACAAAGGGAAGGCCCCCCTTCCCCTAAACTGGGAAGGGTGAAGGCCCGCACCCTAGGAGAGCTCAAAAGGACCTATCCCCTGGAAAAGCTCCGCCGTACGGTGAAGGCCGAGGCCCGGGAGAACCTCATTCGCAAGCTCAAGGCCAAAGAGCCCATCTTTCCTGGGATCCACGGCTACGAGGACACGGTGATCCCCGCCCTGGTCCAGGCCATCCTGGCCGGGCACCATTTCATCCTCCTCGGCACCCGAGGCCAGGCCAAAACCCGGATCCTGAGGAGCCTGGTGGGTCTCCTGGACGAGGAGATCCCCGCCTTGGACACCGAGCTTCGGGATAACCCCCTAAACCCCATCTCCCCCGAGGGCAAGCGCCTCCTGGAGGAGGCCGGGGAGGAGGCCCCCATCGTCTGGATCCCCCGGGAGGCCCGCTACGTGGAGAAGCTCGCCACCCCCGACACCACCGTGGCCGACCTCCTCGGGGACATTGACCCCATCCGGGCCGCCAGGCGGGGGGTGGGGCTTTCCGACCTCGGGAGCATCCACTATGGCCTCCTCCCCCGGGCCAACCGGGGGATCTTTGCGGTGAATGAGCTCCCGGACCTGGCCCCCAAGGTCCAGGTGGCCCTTTTCAACATTCTGGAGGAGGGGGACGTCCAGATCCGAGGCTACCCCTTGCGGCTTCCCCTGGACGTGTGGCTGGTCTTCTCCGCCAACCCCCAGGACTATACCGCCCGGGGCCGGATCGTCACCCCCCTCAAGGACCGGATCGGGAGCGAGATCCGCACCCACTACCCCCGCTCCCTGGAGGAGGGCCTCAGGATCAGCGCCCAGGAGGCCTACGTCCCCGAGGGCGTTTTCGTGCCCGAGTGGGTGAGGCTCTCCGTGGAAGCGGTGGCCTTCGCCGCCCGGGAGGACCGCCGCGTGGACCAGACGGCCGGGGTGAGCCAACGCCTCGCCATCAGCCTTCTTGAGGTGGTGGCGGCCAGCGCCGAAAGGAGGGCCCTCCTCTATGGGGGAAGGCCCGTGGCCAGGCCTTTAGATCTCTACCAGGGGCTTCCCGCCATCACGGGGAAGCTGGAGCTGGAGTACGAGGGGGAGCTCCAGGGGGCAGAAAGGGTGGCCCGGGAAATCGTCCAGCGGGCCTTCGGCATGGTCCTCCCCCGGTACCACCTCAAGACCGAGCCCATCGTGGCCCACTTTGAGGCGGGAAACCTCCTCACCCTCCCGGAGGGGGAGGTCGAGGGGGCCCTCGAGGCCCTCGCCCAGGTGCCGGGGCTCTTGGAGGCGGCGAGAGCCTTAGCGGGAGAAAGCGCCCCTGAGGTCCTCCTTTCCGCCGGGGAGTTCGTCCTGGAGGGCCTCGTGGGCAGGAGGAAGCTTGCCCGGGGGGAGGCGAGCTACCAGGCGGCAGAGCGCCCAAGGAGCTATGGCAACTAGCCTGGAGTCGGACAAGGAGGCTGTCCTTACCGCCCTAAGGCCCTACCTCCAGGGCACGGGAACCCGGCTTTACCTCTTCGGCTCCTTCGCCCGAGGGGAAGGGCGGCAGGCCTCCGACCTGGACCTCGACCTCCTCTCGGAAAGGCCCCTTAGGGACCTCCTGCCCCTCCTTAAGGAGGCCCTGGAGGAGGCCCCCGTGGTGCGGCGGGTGGACCTCGTGGACCTCACCGAGGCCGAGCCTGCCTTCCGGGAGCGG
>JBEPYU010000114.1:0-2885 GCA_041641215.1 Thermaceae bacterium | reverse complement strand
GAGCCTCTTCCGGGCGGGGCTGGACCTGCTCACCCTTTGGGCGCTTGCCCTCTGGGGTGCAGGGGGAGGAAGGCGCGGAAGTCCCTTGGGGTTATGCCCTATGGAGGTTTTGACGTGTACATAGCAGGCGGAAATAAAAGGGGGGTTGGTAAGTTAGGCGAACCCCAACCCCCCTCCTGCAGGCTACCCCAACCTGGGTCCACCGCCCTCCCTTCCCCAGCCAGAACGGGGTGGAGGAAGCCTTCCGCCACCGCCTGGCCGCGAGGTCCAGGCCCTGGGCTATGTCCCCCTCCCTCTCCCGGACCGGAGCTTTGACCGGGTTTCCCTCATGCGGCGGCTCCAGGAATGGGGGAGCGCTACCCGGAGGTGCCCAGGCCTGAGCGCAAGCGGGTCCGTCTCTTTGGGCACGGCGGGAGGAAGGTGGAGGTGGAGCTCCTCCTGGTCCAGGGGAAGCGGGAGCCCTGGTATCTGGCCTTCCGGGACCTGAGGGGCGGAGGTTTGGGCTGGACCGGCACGGGCTCAGGAGGGAGGGAAGCCTTAGGGGATGGCGCTCTTGGTTCTGTTGGGGGCCGCCTTGCGGGGCAGGGAGTGGTGGCGCATCCAGAGCGGCGGAGCCTTTTCTGACTAGCCCGCCTCCTTCTGGCCCAGGGGCCCCCCTCCCTGCGGAGTGTGGCGGTGCGGACGCTCACAGGTCTTCTTCAGCAACTGGTACAGGGGTGGGAAAAGTGATGAGAGGTCAGGCGCTACCCCCGGTGGTGGCCACCAAGGAAAATGGGGTCCTCGCCCTGGACGTGAACGCCCACCCCTACCACCTGGCCCTGGCCCTGGTGGACTCGGAAGGAAACCTCAAGCACCACTTCACCATTCCCTTGGACGAGGTGGACAGGGCCCCCAACCGTGGAGCTAAGGAAATCGCCCTCTGGATGGTGGCTCACGAAGTGATAGACCTCGCCCTCTCCCAGGGGGTAGCGATCGCCACCGAGAGGCTCCGATACCTGCGGAAGTCCCACAGGGGCGACGGTTCTGGGCGAGCCTTCCGCGGGAAGCAACACCGCTTCGCCTACGCCTCCCTCCTCCAGAAGGTCCACACCCTGGCGCGACCTAAAGGCGTGGAGGTTTTGGAGGTCAACCCAAGCGACACCTCCACGGTAGGCATGCTCAAGTACGCTCCCCTGCTTTCCCTCTCCAAGGACACCGCCGCCGCTCACGTGATGGGTCGGCGAGCCTTGGGGTTTGAAGAGGAGCTTCCCCAAAGCTACGGACGCCTGCTGGAGGACCCCACCTTCCTGTCCGACGCCCAGAGCTTCTACGAGGGGTTGCTCAAGGACCTTGAGAAGCGAAAGGAGGGTGAGAACAACCCGTACCTGAAGCGAAAGCTTGCGAGGGAGATCGGTAAGACCAAACAAGCTTTAGGCCTTTTGTCAAGCCTTCGGAGCTCGCCGGGGAGCCAGCGGGGGTCAACCGAGGGAAGGAACCCTCCTGGCGCCAATCCCTGGAGGGTTCTGAGGGTAGGCTTCTTTCTTCCCCTCCTTGGGCGGGAGGTGCCGAGGGACCTCTCTCCCCTCAAGCCCATCCTCCTCGGGGGATCGTGGGAGGGGGGAAAGGCGAGGCTTAGGTCCTCATCCTGGTGGAGGGCCCAAAGCGCTAATGTGCGCTTTGAGTGACCAGGACCAAGTACCGCTTGGGGGGCTACAGGCGTTCCTGGAGTTTTTGGCCTACGGTCTCAGATGCTCCCTTCCCTTCTTCCCCCTCCTCCGGGCTACAAGGCGATCTGCCAGGCCAGCCCGGCCTGCGGCAACGGCGAACGTTTTGAACCAAAGGACAAGAGCACGTACAATTTGAGCATGGGTGTGGCCAAGGCGGTGCGGCCCCTAAGCCTGGAGGAGTACCTAGCCCTAGAGCGGGAAGCCCCCGTGAAGCACGAACTGGTGGAAGGCTTCCCCCACGCCATGGCCGGGGCCAGCGACCGGCACAACCGGGTGGTGGTGAACCTGGTCCTAATCCTAGGCCCCCTGGCAAGGAAGAAGGGCTGCCGCCTTTACGTGAGCGATATGCGGCTCAAGGTGGACGCGGCCACGGTGTACTACCCCGACCTCATGGTGGTCTGCGAGGAAGACACCGGGGAGTACTACAAGGAAAAGCCCTGCCTGGTGGTGGAGGTGCTCTCGGAGTCCACGGAAGCCACGGATCGCAGGGAAAAGCTTCGCAAGTACCTGAGCCTGCCCACCCTGCAGGCGTACCTCCTCGTGGACTCCCGTGTCCCCCGGATTGGGGGCTATTTGCGAGGGAAGGACGGCTGGATTTACCAGGAAGCGGAGGGCGAGCTTCCCCTTCCCTGCCTAGGGGGGCGCCTGGACCTCAAAGAGGTGTACTTCGGGCTAGAACCGTGAGCCCCTTTGCCCTCTCTCCTCGCACCTCCTTCCCCAAGGATCCCACCCGCCACCCAGCCGCGCCACAGGAGTTTCCCCACGCACCGCTTTGGTCAGGCACGGGCATCCAGGTAGAACACCCAGGTCACCCGCGGTCCGCCACCAGGAGCTCGGCCACGCCCCCGCCGGCCCGGGCCACGGGGCCGAGGGGCGGAAGCCTTCCTTCCCCCATCACCAACAGGCCGAGGAGGACCAAGGCCTGGAGGCGGTCCAGTAGCCCCGTTCCCTGAGGCGCCAAGGGGGCCACGCACCGGCCCCGGTCCGTGTCCTCTAGGTTCTTCCCCCCGCGCACCAGCCCGAGGTGGCATCCCAGGCGGTTTTTTAGCTCCCTCCTCAGTACACGTCAAAACGTGGGACCACCCCTTTAGGATGGACCTGCGCCCACGTGGATGGGCAGGTACCCATAGGAGGTGGTCCCCATGGAACAGCTTACCCCACTCATCAACGCCTTGAAGC
>JBEPYU010000113.1:0-2904 GCA_041641215.1 Thermaceae bacterium | reverse complement strand
TGAGGGCCAACAAGCCCCACAAGGGATACCGCCGGTTGCGGGCCCTGGGGTCGGGGACTTGGGACAAGGCCTCGCGTAGGGTCATGCCCCCTCTTTACCCCAAGGCCACATATCGGTCAAGTCTGCACGGGGCCCCCGTGCAGGCCTACGCCTGCACGGGGTGGTATAAGATAGGCCCCGTGCGGCCCATCTTGGAAAACCGCCGCGCCCGGCACGATTACGAGATCCTGGAAACCCTGGAGGCGGGCCTGGTCCTCAAGGGGACGGAGGTCAAGTCCCTAAGGGCGGGCAAGGTGGACTTCACGGGGGCCTTCGCCCGCTTCCAGGGGGAGGAACTCTTTTTAGAAAACCTCTATATAGCCCCTTACGAAAAAGGCTCCTACGCCAACGTGGACCCCCGGAGGCCCCGTAAACTCCTCCTCCACCGGCACGAGCTTAGGCACCTCCGGGGGAGGGTAGAGCAGAAGGGGCTCACCCTGGTGCCCCTCAGGATCTATTTCAACGGACGGGGCTACGCCAAGGTCCTCCTCGGGCTCGGGAGGGGAAGGCGGGCCTACGAGAAGAAACGCGAGGACAAGCGGAAGGCCCTGGAGAGGGCCCTGGAGGAGCTATGAGGGGGGTTTTCCTTGCGGGCATCCTCGGCCTGGCCCTGGCCCAGGCTCCCAAGCCCCTTCGCGTGGGAGCCCTCACCGGGGAGGCCCTGTACCCCGGGGGCCGGGGCCTGGCCTATGGGGAGGCGACCCTGGTGGCCCGGGGGCTAGGCCTCGCCCTCTGGCGGGGCCGGGACCAGGTGGCCCTAGGCCTAGGGGCACGCCATGCGACCTTTCGGGTATACGGCGAGGAGGCCCGGGCCGCCCGGGAGGGCGGGGCCTGGCGGCGAGGGGAAGGGGTTTACGTCCCCTTGCGGCCCCTAGCCCAAGTCCTGGGGCTCACCTACGTGGGCCAGGAGGGGATCCGGCTGGAACTCCCCAAGGCCCGGCTCCTCGAGGTGGGGCAGGACCCAAGGGGGCGCCTCCTCCTCCGGTTTAGCCGGGAGGTGAACGCCTACGTGCGGCCAGACGGGGTGCTCCTCCTTGGGGCAGAAGGGGAAGCCCCAGGGGTGGAGCGGGACCCCTTGGGGCTTTTCCTCCCCTTCAGCGTGCCCCCCAAGATCCGCTACCCCGGGGAAGGGCGGGTGGTCCTGGAGTGGGAGGAGGCCCCCAAGCCCCGCCCCCAGGTCCTCCTAGACCCTGGGCACGGGGGGGAGGACCCGGGCCTAAGGGCCGAGGGGTTTTGGGAAAAGGACCTCACCCTGGACCTGGCCCGCAAGGTGGCAGCCCTCCTCCCAGGGGCCAGGCTCACCCGTACCCAGGACCAAACCCTCCCCCTCAAGGCCCGCCTCGAGGCGGCCAAGGGGGCCTCGGTCTTCGTCTCCCTCCACGTGCGCCCAGGGGCGGGGATCCGGATCTACCTCCCCGAAAGGCCAACCACCCCCCTAGCCCAAAACGCCCCCGGGCTTCTCCAACGCGCCCCTGAGGATAGGGCCCGTCTCCTCAAGGCCTTTGCCGGGGACCCCAGGGCCCTTGGGGAGCTGCTCACCCAAACCCTAGCCGGCCGGGGCCTCCCCGCGGAAATCCTCCAGGGGCCCTATGCCCTTGGGGTGCCTGGGGCCGCGGTGCTCCTCGAGGTGGGCGCAGAGAGGCTCAAGACGGGGGAAGGCCGCCTCACGGTGGCCAAAGCCGTAGCCGAGGCTATTCGGCGCTATCTGGAGGGGAATGCGGCGTTTCCTTAGCCTTTGGAACCTCCTGGGAGGGGCCCTTTTTCTCCTCGGGCTTTGGGCCTATCTGGCCACCGCCAGCCCCCGGGGAGCCAAGGCCCTGCCCCTCCCCGCAGGCGAAGAGGAGCAAGCCCAAACCCTGGTCCTCAACCTAGAGAGGCCCTCTCCCCAGGGCTTCCTGGGGGAAAAGTTGAACCTCGAGCTCAAGCCAGGGGAGGACCCCTACGCCCGGGCCCTCAAGGCCTGGGCCGAGGCCCTAAAGGCCCCTTCCCCCCTAGGCCTTTTCCGCTACGGAAAGGTTTTCGTGGTGGACCTACCCCAGGGCTTTGCCCAAGGGCTGGATGCGGAAGGGGAGGCCTTAAGGGTGTACAGCCTGGCCTACACCCTCCTCAGGACCTTCCCCGAGGCCGAGGCCGTCCGCTTCCTGGTGGAAGGGGCCCCTAGCCCTGGCCTAGCCCACCTGGACCTGAGCGAACCCATCCGCCTGCCATGAGGGAAAACTGGCGTCTAGAGAGGCTCATCCTCCACGGTTTCAAAAGCTTCGCGGAAAGGACCGTGCTGGACTTCCCGGACCAGGTCACGGGGATCATCGGCCCAAACGGCTCGGGGAAAAGCAACCTGGTGGAGGCCATCCGCTTCGCCACCGGGGCCCGGGCCCAGGAGATCCGGGGCCAGGAGCTTAAGCGCCTCCTCTTCCACGGGGGAGGGGCAAGACCCCCCCTGGGGTTTGCGGAGGTGGTCCTGGAGCTCAGCCGGGGTGGGGAAAGGCTCCGCATCGAAAGGCGCCTCGAGGCCACGGGCACCCTCCTCAAGGTGAACGGCCGCCCCACGAGCGCCAAGGCCTTAGCCCTCCACCTCGCGGGGACGGGGCTTGGCCGGGGGGGGTACGCGGTGGTGGGCCAAGGGGAGGTGGGAAGCCTCCTCGAGGCCCCCGAGGAGGTCCTCCTCGCCCACCTCGAGGAGGCCACGGGGCTCCGCCCAGTGGCCGAGGCCGCCCGGGTGGCGGAGGAAAGGCTTGAGGAAGCGGAAGCCCTCCTTAGGGCCAAGGAGGAGGCCCTAAGGGCCAGGCGGGAGGAGGCCGCCCGCCTAGAGGGGGAGGCCCGGAGGGCCCAAAGGGCCCGGGATCTGGAGCTCCAAGCCTTGGCCCT
>JBEPYU010000112.1:0-2935 GCA_041641215.1 Thermaceae bacterium | reverse complement strand
TGAGGGCCAACAAGCCCCACAAGGGATACCGCCGGTTGCGGGCCCTGGGGTCGGGGACTTGGGACAAGGCCTCGCGTAGGGTCATGCCCCCTCTTTACCCCAAGGCCACATATCGGTCAAGTCTGTCGCTCACCCGGCCCGGCTGGCCATCGTGGAGCTCTTGGCCGAACTGCCCGACGGGGATGCGACCTCCGATCCCCGCCCCAGCTCGGCCTATGGGGTTTGCTTCTGCCACCCCCAGGAAAAGACCGGGCTTTCCGCCCTCACGGTAAGCCACCACCTCCGGATCCTGCGGGAAGCAGGGCTTTTGGAGGCCCTAAGGGTAGGCCGCTGGACCTATTACCGCCTGCGCCATGGGGCCTTGGAGGCCCTGGCCCGGAAGGCCCGCCGGACCTTGGAGATCGCGGAAGGGGGAGGGGCCTAGGATCTCCTGCCCATGGGAACCCTGCGCCCAAGGAAGCCCCAAGGGGACTACCCCCACTCCCTCGAGGCCTACGCGGCCTACCTCATCCACGAGCGGGGCCATAGCCCTAGAGGGGTCCTGCGGTACCTCCAGGACCTGAGGCTTTGGTTCCGCTTCCTCGAGGAAGAAGGCCTCAAGCCGAGCCCTGAGGCCGTCCGCCGCCTCCTCCTATGGCGGCAACCCAGCCCCCGCAGGGCCCAAGGTTTCCTCGCGGCCTTAAGGGGATACTACCGCTACCTGGCCCAGGTCCAAAAGGAGGAGGTGGAAGACCCCACGGCCGAGGTCGGCCGGCCCAAGGCGGGTAGACGGCTTCCCCTCCACCCTACCCTTCCCGAGGTTAAGGCCCTCCTTAGGGCAGCCCAGGAGGAAAGGGAAAAGGACCTCCTGCAGAACCTGATCCGCTTCCTCTACGGCACGGGCCTTAGGATTTCGGAGGCCTTGTCCCTAAGGGGGGAACACCTGCTCTTTGAAGGGGGGAAACCCTTGGCCATCCGGGTGGTGGGCAAGGGGAACAAGGAGAGGTTGGTTCCCCTTTCCCCCCTGGCCCAAAGGGTCGTCCGAGGCCTGAAACCCCCGCCCCAAGGTTTTCTCTTCACCTTTCAAGAGGGGCGCCGAAGGGGCTTCCCCCCTTCAGCCCGGTGGGTGGAGAGGAAATTCCGCGCCCTGGCCCTAAAGGCTGGCCTCGATCCCAGGCGCCTAACCCCCCACAAGCTCCGGCACGCCTACGCCACCCACCTCGTGGAGCAGGGGGTTAGCCTGGATGCGGTCAAGGACCTCCTGGGCCACGCAAGCATCGCCACCACCCAGATCTACCTCCACGCTACCCCGGAAAGGCTGAGAAAGGCGGTGGAAAAACTCCCGAGCCTCTAATACCCTTTGGTTCCTGCGCCCTCAGATTCCCAAAAAACCTCACGGGGACCTACCATACACGTCCTCCCCAAGGATAAGCCGCAAAGGGCAAGGGGCCTCGCCCGAGCCCAATCCCGGGCGGGCCCCAGGCCTAAGGGCCTAGCGCAGGTTGACCCCGAAGACCAGGCGGCTTACCTGGCCGCCCCCAAACCCGTAGAAGTATTCCCCTTCCAGGAAAAGCCCACTCCGGGCCTCGAGGAGGACCTCCACCCCCAGGGCAAGCTGGAGGCCCAAGCCAGGGTTTGCCCCGCTTGGAAAACGGATCCCCAACCCTCCCCCAAAATAGGGCCGGACCCCCCTAAGGTCCCGGTCGAACTGGCCTAGATCAGGCTTGAAAAGGAAGTCCCCGCCCAGGTAAACCTCCGGGCCCTGCGGAAATAGATCCCCGTAGAGCCGGAGAGCCGTGTTTGTGGCCAGAGGGGCCTCAAGGCCCACCCCTAGCCCCACCGAGGGCAGGCTGAGCCGAAGGGCCACGGCCCTTTGGGCCAATCCCATGGAACCTAGACCGACCAAGGCCGCAAAGAGGAGGACAGCCGCGCGCATGCTGGTCACCCCAGCCCACACTCTACACCTCTTCCCCACAAGGCGCTAGGGTCTTTTCTCTCACCCCGCCTTCATGGCCGCATAATAGACTTGGCCGTATGAAGAGTCTTCCCCTGGGGGCTCTGCTTCTGGCCCTGGGCTTCCTCCTCGCTGCGCCCCTCCTCGCCCAAAACCGCACCACCCCAAACCGGGTGGGCTTCGTGGACGCGGATGCCCTTATCCAGGCCCACCCCGACTACAAGAAGGTCCAGGCGGTACAAGAGCAGGCCAAAAGGGAGCTTGATCCCCTCAGGGAAAAGCTCCAACCCCTGGACCAAAAGGTGCGGGCGGGCCAAGCCTCCGCCAAGGAGCGGCAAGACTACGAGGCCTTGGCCAAAAGCTACCAGGACCTCCTCAAGAAGTGGCAGGACCGCCAAAACCAGGTCCTCAAGCCCATCCTCGAGGAGGTGGACCAGGCCATCGCCAAGGTGGCCCAGGCCCAGGGCTTTAGCGTGGTCATGAGCCGGCAGGTGGCCGCCCAGTCGGGCCTGGTGGTCTACGCTTCGGACGACACCGACCTCACCCAAGCGGTGATCCGGGAAATCAAGAGGTAAGCCCCCCGGGGCCTTCCCCTTATAATTTCAGGGATGGCCAAGGGGTCCAAGGCTAGGGAAAAAAACCGCGACCTCGAGGCCTTGGCCCTTCTCCTTTGGGCCGCGGCCCTATTCCTTACCTCTCCCTTCTGGCCTTGGCCTACGGGCCTCCTTGGGGAAACCCTGGAGGATTGGCTTTACGGGAACCTGGGGGCCTTGGCCCACCTCCTCCCCCTGGGGTTTTTCCTGACGGGTGCCCTCCTTTACCTGGAGAAACCCCTAAAACCCCTCCTCCGCCACCTCTTCTTCGGGGGGCTCCTCGGCCTAAGCCTCCTCCCCCTCCTTCCCCCTCCCTTGGCGGGCAGGCTGGGAACGTGGGGGCGGGAAACCCTCACGGACCAGATGGGGGTCTTGGGGCTGGGGCTGGACCTCCTTCTGGCCCTTTTGG
>JBEPYU010000111.1:0-2968 GCA_041641215.1 Thermaceae bacterium | reverse complement strand
TTGGTCCGGTTTGTCGGCTTTGCCGGCGGGAGGGCGTGAAGCTCTACCTCAAGGGGGAACGCTGCTATACCCCCAAGTGCGCAATGGAGCGCCGGCCTTATCCGCCCGGCCAGCATGGCCAGAAGAGGGCCAAGCGTCCCTCGGACTATGCGATTCGTTTGCGGGAAAAGCAAAAGCTCCGCCGGATCTATGGGATCTCGGAGACCCAGTTCCGGAACCTCTTTGAGGAAGCAAGCCGTAAGAAAGGGGTTACGGGCACGGTTCTCCTCCAGCTCCTGGAGTCCCGGTTGGACAACGTGGTCTACCGCTTGGGCTTTGCCCAAAGCCGCCGTCAGGCTCGGCAGATGGTTCGCCATGGCCATATCACCGTGAACGGCCGGCGGGTGGACCTGCCCTCCTATCGCGTAAGGCCTGGGGATGAGATTGCGGTTGCGGAGGGGAGCCGAAACCTGGAGTTCATTCGCCTTAACCTCGAGGCCATGAAGGGCCGCAAGGTTGGCCCTTGGCTTTCCCTAGACCTGGAGGGGATGAGGGGGCGCTTCCTGCGCTTCCCCGACCGGGAGGATCTCTCCTTGCCCGTGAACGAGCAGCTGGTCATCGAGTTCTACTCGAGGTAGGCCGAGGAGGTTTATGCAGGAGAGCAAGCTGAAGCCTCCGGTCCTTACCGTCCGCACCCAGGGGCGGGAGTATGGGGAGTTTGTCCTCGAGCCCCTGGAGCGGGGGTTTGGGGTCACCTTGGGGAACCCCTTGAGGCGCATCCTCCTTTCCTCCATCCCTGGAACTGCGGTCACCAGCGTGTACATCGAGGGGGTCTTGCACGAGTTTTCTACCATCCCGGGGGTGAAGGAGGATGTGGTGGAGCTTATCCTCAACCTCAAGGAGCTGCGGGTTCGCTTCCTCAACCCTCAGCAAAAGACCGCCACCTTGATCCTTAAGGCCTCGGGTCCTAAGGAGGTGCGGGCTTCGGACTTCACCCCCAACGCCGAAGTCGAGATCCTTAACCCCGACCTTTACCTGGCCTCCTTGGAGGAGGGAGGAAGCCTCTACATGGAGGTCCGGGTAGACCGGGGGGTGGGGTATGTCCCTGCGGAGCGCCACGGCATCAAGGACCGGATCAACGCCATTCCCGTGGATGCGGTCTTCTCCCCCGTGCGGAGGGTGGCTTTCCAGGTAGAGGACACCCGCTTGGGCCAGCGTACGGACCTGGATAAGCTCACCCTTCAGATCTGGACGGATGGCACGGTGACCCCTGTGGAGGCCCTGGAGCAAGCGGTGGAGATCCTCAAGACCCACCTCGCCTACTTCGCCAACCCCCAGGCGGCCCCCCTGGAGGTGGCCACCCAAGCCGAGGCCATTCCTCCCCCCCCCAAGAGGGACAAGAAGGCGGAGGAGGAGGAGCTGGACCTCCCTCTGGAAGCCCTTGGCCTCTCCACCCGGGTTCTCCATAGCCTCAAAGAGGAGGGGATAGACTCCCTAAGGGCCCTTTTGGCCCTAAACCTTAGGGATCTCAAGAACATCCCGGGTATTGGCGAAAGGAGCCTCGAGGAGATCCAGGAAGCCCTGGAGAAGCGGGGTTACACCCTGAGAAAGGAGTAGACATGCGCCACCTCAAATCCGGCAAAAAGCTCAATCGCCATTCCTCTCACCGCTTGGCCCTTTTCCGCAATCAGGCCAAGAGCCTCCTCCAACATGGGCGCCTCACCACCACGGTGGCCAAGGCCAAGGCCCTCACCGGCTTTGTGGACCACCTTATCCACCTGGCCAAGCGGGGGGACCTCCACGCCCGGCGTTTGGTCCTGAGGGATCTACAGGATGTCCAGCTTGTCCGTCGCCTTTTCGAGGAGATCGCCCCGCGTTACCAGAACCGTTCGGGCGGCTATACCCGGGTTCTCAAGCTGGCCGAGCGCCGTCGGGGGGACGGGGCGCCTTTGGCCTTGGTAGAGCTCGTGGAATAGGCCCTTAGCCTTCCCTTTCGGATGGCCGAAGGGCCTTTAGGATTTGATCCTCGAGCTCGCCGATGTAGGCCGCAAGGGTGTTCCCGTGGGTTTCCAAGTTCCTGTCGATCCGGGCCTCGAGGGCCTGGATCGCTTCTTTTTGACCCTTCTCCAGTCGGGCTAGGGCTTCTTCCAGGTATTTCCTAAGCTCCGTGTAGCGGCTTTGCTCGGCCTCTTCCGCAAGCTTTTTGTAGTGGAGCACCTCCCGGGCATACCGCTTGACCTCGAGGAGGGCTGCGGTCTCGAGGCCCCAGGTGAAGAGGAGGTAGAGCAGGCTTACCCCTACCAAGGCCGCGAGGAGAACTAGTCCCAAGGGGGCTTCCACCCGGGTGAGGCCCAGGGAAAGGGCGGTGGGGCGGCTTATCTCCCCCCAGTTAAGCCAGGCGAAAAGGCCGAGGATAACGAGAAAAAATAGGGTAAAGGCCGTACGGCGGCTCATGGTCTAACCCCTTAAAACCCGAAGGGATTATACACCGCGCCGGGGGGAACCCTGGCCCCTGCTCCTTCCAGGGCCTGGCCGGGTAGGCTTGATACCACCCCATGCAGGCTTGCGCCCGCATGGGGGCCCCGGTAGAAAGTCCCGGTGGAGTTTTTTGAAACCTAGGAGCAAAGGACCAGAAGTAGAGGGTATGAGGCTATGGTGGGCTATCTTTACATGTTGTTGGCAGCGATCCTTTGGGGGTTGATTGGGCCGGTGAGCCGCCTGGCCTTTGAGGTGGGTCTTACCCCCCTGCAGGTGGCCTTTTACCGGGCCCTCTTGGCCTGGTTGTTCTTCGCCCTCCATGCGGTTTGGCTTGGGAAGGTGGGGGTCGCCCTTCGGGATCTCCCCTTCGCCTTGGCCTTCGGGCTGGTGGGGGTGGCCCTTTTCTATGGCTCCTACCAGCTTGCGGTGGAGTACGGGGGCGCGGCCTTGGCCTCCGTGCTCCTCTACTCGGCTCCGGCCTGGGTGGCCCTCCTCGCCTCCCTCCTGGGGG
>JBEPYU010000110.1:0-3015 GCA_041641215.1 Thermaceae bacterium | reverse complement strand
TCCTCCGCCTCTCCCAAAGGGTTCTCTCCCCTCGTGGTGACGCCGAGGGGCGTGGGTGAGGCCCTCCTGGGCTCCACGGGCGGTATTCCCCTGCTGCTACTCTGGGGCTAACCCGTAAGGGGGTGAATGGCGATGCTCAAGGAGGTGCAAGAGGTCAGGGTCGGCGGCCGGACGCGGCGGGTGTACGTGCGCCCCTTTGCCATGCCTGCTCCATTACAGGTGGGGTCATCTGGATGGTGGAAGGGTTCGCTCTAGAGGCTTGAACCCGGTCTGGAAACTGGCCTTTCTTTCCGAGGCCCTGGGCGACCTGGGGGCCGCCCTGGGCTTCAGCGCCTTGAGCCTGGAGGTGGCCCGCACGGGGGAGGCCTTCTGGGTAGGCCTCTTCGCTGCCCTCGGGTACTTCACCCTAGGCCCTTTGCTCCTCCTGAGCCCCCGGCTGGACCGGGGAGACCCGGTGAGGGCCCTCCTCCTCCTGGCCCTTCCGTTCCCTCCTTTCCTCGCGGGGGGCCTGCTCTATGGGTTTGCCGTCGGGGTCACGGGCGTCCACCTGCGGGCCGTGCGGGGGTGGTTGCTGCCCGAGGAGGCCCTGGCGGGGAGCCTGGCCGCCCTGCGGGCCCTGATCTACGGGGCGGGCGCCTTAGGGGGAACCCTCTCGGGGGTCCTGGGGGGGATCGGCGTGACCCTGCCCTTGCGGGTGGCCCTGGCCTCCTTCCTGGCCTTCTACCTCTTCGCCCTTGGCCCGCTCCATCCCAGGCGCCTGGAGGAGGTAGAGGCCATGGGGAGAGCCTCCTAGCCGGTGCGAAGAGGGCTTGGTCTTATCGCTAAGCTTGTTTCCCGCAAGGCTGACCCTCCCCTGAGGCCCGGGTGGACCGGCCCTACCCATGGGGGTGGGGGGTAACACTACCTTGGAAGGGCGCAGATGGGCGGAGGGGGAACGGAGTCTCGGGAAAACGGCGGGAGGATTCCTGAGCCGCTTTGGCGTGGGGGTTTGGGCGTATCCCCTCAGTTTGTGGTGGTGGGAGGGACCTGGTGCCCACGGCTCTGGGCCGGGTAGCTTGAGCCCGGGCCCCCCACCAAAAGAGCTGGAAAGGGCACCCCCGAAGGGAAGGGGTCTACTCCCTGGAGGCCTCCGGGACCCCCTTCACCCTACGGTTTTAGGCTCCCCTTCACCCCGAGGGCGGAAGCGGCACCTCCAGGGAAGAGGCCTCCTCCTCCTCCCGGGGGGCCTTGGACAGGCTTTCCTCCGCCTCTAAAAGCCTGAGGAAGCCCATCAGGTCCACCGCCGCCAGGTCGTAGAGGAAGGCCTCCACCACCCGCTCCGGCACCATCCCCTCGCCCCCTCGCACCGCGTACCCCAGGGTCCTCAGGCTCTGGGCCACCGTGGCCGTAAGCTGCTGCTCAAAGGGCACCGGGGCCGCAGGGAAGAGGATCCGCACGGGGCTCTTCATTCCAAGGCGCACCACCCGGCCCAGGACCTGGTCCAGCCCCGTGGCCGTCCAGGGCAGGGTGAGGACGATCTGGGCCGTAGGTCTCTTCCCCGTGGTGTCGTGGAAGGAGAGGCCCACACCCCCCTTGCCCGCGGTGGCCAGGAGGAGGCGCACCCTCCCCTCGTCCCAGGCCGCCTTGGTCCTCCTGAGGGCGCTTCCCGTCTCCGCCCCGGTGTAGAAGGCGAGGTCCTCTCCCAGCCCTCCGAAGGCCTCCCGGACCATCGCCACGGGGGAGGGGAGGGTGAGCCCGAGGCCCTTCAGGGCCGGGGCCAGGTGGCGGTGGAGGGCCCCCTTGAGCCCCCTCTCCTCGGCGTCCTGGAGGAAGGCCTCCACCGCCTCGGGGCTCGTGAGGTCCAGGGTCTTGTCCGAGCGGTACTGGACGAAGAGCAGGACGTGCCACCCCTCCTCCAGGAGGCCGGCCACCAGGGGAAGGGCCGCCCTCAGCTTGATCCTCTCCAGGATGGCCCGGGAGAGGAGGGTGCGCTGGGCCATGACGATCCCCCGCTCCTCCTGGGGGGCCCGGTAGGCCGCCGCCTTGAGCCGCCTCCGCACCTCCGCCAGGAGGGCCTTCGCCTCCTCGGGGACCTCCAGGAGGGGGACCTCGTAGGCCACCAGGCCCTCTGGGGGGCGGAAGAGGCGCTTGGTGAGGAGGTTGCGGTCCCGGAGGTACCCGTGGAAGCGGGCTAGGTCCTCAATCCCCCCCGCGAAGTAGAACTCCCTCCCTCCCCGGTACCGCTCCCGGGTGTAGACGGCGAACTGGCGCATGAAACGGGTGAAGAGGCGGTAAGGGACGAAGCCCGTGGGCTCCAGGAGGTAACGGGCCTCCCAGGGCCGGTCAAAGGGGGTGGCGGTGGCGTAAAGGGTGAAGAGGGCCCGCCAGGCGGCCTCCACGTGGGCCTCGAGGTAGGCCACCCGCTCGGGGTCCTCCACGACGGCCTCTCCCGTCCAGAGGTCGGGGTAGGCGGCCCCGTTTTCCGTGATGTAAAGGGGCCAGGGCACCTCCCGGCCGAGGTGCTTCAAGAGGTGGTAAAGCCCCTCGGGGTAGACCTCCCACCCCATGGCCGTGACCGGCCCCTCCGGGGGAAGGTAGCGCACGGGCAAAGGCCCCGTCCCCGGGGCCACGCGGACGGGGGCGTAGTAGTTCACCCCTAGGAAGTCCAGGGGCCTTGCGACGAGCTCCAGGTCACGGGAGAGGTTGGGAGTGGGCGGGGGGTCTTGAAAGGGGCTTTCGGGATACCCCCTGCCCAGGATGGGGTCCAGGAAGTAGCGGTTGTGGTAGCGGTCAGCCACGTCCACCGCCTCGGGGTCCTCGCCGTACACCGGGGCGAAGTTGAGGACGATCCCCACACGCTTCGTCCCCGCTGCCCTCAAGGCCTCCACGGCGAGGCCGTGCCCCAGGAGGGGTCGTGTCAAGAGTTATGTGTAAGAGTCTGTGTACGGGGGGCATACCGCTCCTGAAGCATCTTCTCCAGCACCTCCTTCACCTCCGAGAACCCCTTTAGTTTCCGTTCTGCCCACCTCCCTGCAA
>JBEPYU010000109.1:0-3028 GCA_041641215.1 Thermaceae bacterium | reverse complement strand
TCTGGGCCCTCTTCCCCCCGGAAGGTGACCTTGGGGCGGAAGGGGAAGCCCTCCCGGCGGTAGGCCTCGGCCAGGGCCTGGGCGGCCTCCTCCGCCCGCTTTGGGTTGTAGGTGGCCCCTGGCCCTACGGCCAGCCTCTCCAGGAACTCCAGGAGAGCCCTTTCCGGGAAGGCCCGGGCCTCCACCCGTACCCCCCGGATGGGGGGGTTGGGGAGGAGGGTGATCCTGAGGACGCTTCCTTCCAGGGCTAGCCCCACCTCCTTGAAGTAGCCCGTGGCCAGGAGGGCCCTTCGGGCCTCCTCGAGGTCCTGGGGTTCATCCCCTAGGCCGAAGGGGAGGCTGGCCCGGGCCAGGGCTTGGAGGACGGGATCCCCCCCTTCTATCCGGATCTCCGTCAAGGGGGCGGCGAGGACCCCTAGGCCTAGCCACACCCCTAGGAGGAAGAGCCTTTTCATGGGGGGAAGCTTACCGGGGGGGTGTGAAGGGTGGGTGAGAGGTAGAATGGGGCCATGGGGCTTTACGAGCGCATCCAGGAGGCCGTGGCCTATATCCAAAGCCGCACCCCCCTTAGGCCCGAGGTGGCCATCGTCTTGGGCTCGGGGCTTGGCCCCTTGGCCGACGAGGTGGAGGAGGCCACGGAGATCCCCTACGGGGAGATCCCCCACTTCCCCCAGCCCACCGCTCCGGGGCATGCCGGCCGGTTGGTCATGGGCCGCCTCGAAGGGAAGGCCGTGCTCGTCTATAAGGGTAGGGTTCACTACTACGAGGGCTATACCCCGGAGGAGGTGGTCTTCCCCGTACGGGTGGGGTTTTTCCTGGGGGCCAGGACCTTCCTCCTCACCTCCGCCGCCGGGGGGCTTAACCCCCGTTTCCGGGCCGGGGGGATCATGGTCCACCTGGACTACATCAACTTCGCCGGGGCTAACCCCTTAAGGGGCCCCAACGACGACCGCCTAGGGCCCAGGTTTCCCGTGATGTTCGAGGCCTACGACCCGGGCCTCATCGAGGTGGCCCGCAAGGTGGCGAGGAGGCAGGACCTCCACCTCCTCGAGGGGGTCTACGCCTGGTTCATGGGGCCCTCCTTCGCGAGCCGGGCGGAGCTTAGGCTCCTTAGGGAGCTTGGGGCGGACGCCATCGGCATGTCCACCGTGCCCGAGGTCCTCGCCCTAAGGCACCTTGGGGCTAGGGTCCTGGGCCTTTCCACCATCACGGACATGGCCGTGCCCGAAAGGGAGCACCACGCCACGGAGGAGGAGGTCCTAAGGGTCGCGGAGGCCACGGGCCCCCTCTTCCGCCGCTATGTGCGGGGGATCCTCGCGGAACTCTGATGGGCCTCCTTGAGGTCCTGGAACGGGTGGAAAGGGCCGCCCGGCGGGCCGGGCGGGACCCTAAGGAGGTGCGCCTCGTGGCCGTGACCAAGGGGCGCACCCCCGAGGAGATCCGGGCCAAGGTCTTGGCCTATGGGGCCTTCCCCTTGGGGGAAAACCGGGTTCAGGAGGCCTTGAGGAAGATGGAGGCCCTAGGGGGGGAGTGGCACCTCGTGGGCCACCTCCAGCGGAACAAGGCCAAGTTCGCCCCCCGCTTTGCCCTGATCCACTCCCTGGACTCCTTGCCTTTGGCCCAGGCCTTGGAGCGGGTAGGGGAAAAGCTCGGCCAGAGGCTTAAGGTCCTGGTGGAGGTGAACCTAGGCCGGGAGCCCCAGAAGCATGGCTTCTTGGAGGAGGAGCTCCCTGAGGCCCTGGCCCGGATCCGGGAGATGCCCCACCTCGAGGTCCTGGGCCTGATGACCGTCCCCCCCATAGGCCCCGAGGCCGTGGTGCGGCCCCTTTTCAGGAGGCTATCCCTCCTTGCGGACCGCTTTGGCCTTAAGGAGCGCTCCATGGGCATGTCCGACGACTTCGAGTGGGCGGTGGAGGAAGGGGCCACCTACGTGCGGATAGGCCGGGCCCTCTTTGTAGACTAGGGCGTCATGGACCTAACCCCTTTGGACATCCGCTACCAGGAGTTCCCCCAGGCCCTAAGGGGCTACCAGAGGGAGGCGGTGCGGGCCTATCTGGCCAAGGTCGCGGAGACCATGGAGGCCCTCATCGGGGAAAACGAGGCCCTAAAGGCCAGGGTCCGGACCCTCGAGGAGGAGGTTCAGCGCCTCAAGGAGGCGGAAGGGGAGCTTAAGCGGGCGGTGGTGGCTGCGGAGCGGATCGCCCGGGAGCTCAAGGCCCAGGCGGAGCGGGAGGCCGAGCTCATCCGCAAGGAGGCGGAGGCGGCCAAGGAGGAGGTCTTGAGGCAGGCGGTGGAGGAGCTGAAGAGGCTCCGCCAGGAGGCCGAGCGGGCTCGCCAAGAGAAGGAACTATTCTTGGCCCAGTTTAGGGCCCTCCTTGAGGGGTATCTGGAAAGCCTTAGGCGTTGGCAAGAGGGTTAGCCCTTTTCGGCCTAGGGGCCTTAGGCCGAGGTAGAGCCAAAGGCGATAGGCCCCCTCCTTGAGCCAGTAGCCTAAGGGGTACAGCCCGGGGACGGGGTGGCCTTGGGCTTCGAACCCCAAAAGGCGGGCTAGGAAAAGGGCCCGGGGTAGGTGAGGGGCGTCCGTAACCAAGAGGAGCCGGCCCCCCACCCGGTCCCGCAGGAAGAGCAGGTTTTCGTACGTGTTTTGGCTTTGGGTCTCGCAGAGGAGGGCCTCAGGGGGTACCCCTCTGGCCTGGAGGTAGCGGCAGCCCACCTCCCCCTCGCTCAGCCGTTCCCCGGGGGCCTTGCCCCCGGCCACGGCGACCCTCGGGGCAAGCCCTTGCCCGTAGAGCCTGAGGGCCTCCAAGAGGCGCCTTTCCAAGGCGGGGGAAGGCCTGCCCCCGTACTGGGCAGCCCCTAGGACCACGATCCAGTCGTAGGGGGTGGCCAGGCTAGGGGTGAGGGCCCAGACTTGACCGTTATACCGCATAGAGCCCCAGGAACCTGAGGGCGGAGAGGGGATGGAAGGAGAAGGTCTCCAGGGCCGCCTTCTTCTTCCGCACCCCCCTGCGGTACAGCAGGGACACCA
>JBEPYU010000108.1:0-3044 GCA_041641215.1 Thermaceae bacterium | reverse complement strand
ATGAGGGCCAACAAGCCCCACAAGGGATACCGCCGGTTGCGGGCCCTGGGGTCGGGGACTTGGGACAAGGCCTCGCGTAGGGTCATGCCCCCTCTTTACCCCAAGGCCACATATCGGTCAAGTCTGGTACGCCCCTATGGTTTTTCTCCCCCTTTGTCCCCCAGGGTGCCCCCTAACGTTTGGGGACAGGCTAGGGGCAGACTGAAGCTAAAGGCTGAGCCCCGGCCGGGCTCGCTTTCGGCCCAGATCTCCCCCCCGTGGGCCTCGAGGATGGCCTTGGCGATGGCTAGGCCCAGGCCGCTCCCTCCCCGTTCCCGGTCCCGGGCCTTGTCCACCCGGTAGAAGCGCTCGAAGATGTGGGGGAGGTGCTCCTTAGGGATCCCCTCCCCGTCGTCCTCCACCCGGACCACCACCCGCCCTTCCACCCCGAAGGCCTTGAGGGTGATCCTCTTGGCCTTGGCCTTGATGGCGTTGGTCACCAGGTTGGCCAGGACCTGGTGGAGGCGGTAGGGGTCCCCGAGGAGGTAGAGGCCGGGGTCCGCCTCCACCCGGATCTCCCCGGGGAAGCCGGGGGCGAACTCCTCCCGGACCTCCTCCAGGAGGTCCAAGGCCCTAAGGGGGACGGGTTCGATCCGCCAGCTTCCCCTTTGGGAAAGGTCCAGGAGGTCGGAGACCAGCTTGCCCATCCGCTCCGCCTCCCGCCTCACGATCTCCAGGCTTTCCCGCTGGGCCTCCGTGAGGGGGGTGCGGCGGAGGAGGTAGGCCACATGCCCCAGGATGGCCGTGAGGGGGGTCCTGAGCTCGTGGGAGGCGTCCTGGAAAAACTGGGTCTGGGCCCGGAAGGCCTCCTCGAGGCGGGCCAGCATCCCGTTTAGGGCCCGCACCAGGGCCCTCACCTCCCGCGCCCCCTCGAGCTCGGGGAGGGGTTCGGGCCGTTCCCCTAGGGCCTCGGCCCTTTGGGCCAGGGAGGACAAGGGGGCTAGGGCCCGGTCCACGAGGTAGCGCCCCGCAAGGAGGAGGAGGAGGAGGACGAGGAGGGCTGTGGCCGCATAGAGGCGGGCGAACTGGGCCAGGACCCCTTCCAGTTCCTCCGTGGGCCGCCCAAGGAGGAGGAGGGCCGTCCAGGTGGTCTCCCCAAGCCTCACCTCCACCTTGCGCCCGTAGACCCAAAGCCAAAGGGGTTTTCCCGCCCGGGGCAGGGCCACCCGGGTCCACACCGTCCCCTCCTCCAGGAGGCGCCGGTAGGCCTCCTCCGAAAGGAGGAGGCGGTGGCTTCCTAAGGCTGCGCTCCTCAGGAGGCTGATCCCCCCCTCCTCCGCAAGGAGCCTGGGGTTAGCCTCGGGGACCAGGGCGAGCTCGGCGTAAAGCTCCGGGGGAAGCCCGGCCTCCAGGAGGGCCTGGTCCCCTATCCCTAGGAGACGGGCCACCTGGGCCCCTTGGGCCAGGAGGTCCTCCCTTAGGCCCTGGTAGAGGTAGCCCCTTAGGAGCCCTTCCAGGGCCAAGCCCAGGGCCAGGAGGGCCACCAGGAAAAGGCCTCCGGTGAGGAGGAGGATCCGGCTTCGGAGGGACATCGGGGGGCTAGTCCTCCCTCAGCACGTACCCCACCCCCCGGATGGTGTGGATGAGCCGCCTTTCCCCCCCGGCCTCCAGCTTTTTGCGCAGGTAGCCGATGTAGACGTCCACCACGTTGCTCCCCCCCTGGTAGCCCGGCCAGACCTTCTCCTCGATCTCGTAGCGGCTAAAGACCTTGCCGGGGTTTCTTGCGAGGAGTTCCAAAAGCTCAAACTCCTTGTTGGAAAGCTCGATCCGCCGCCCTCCCCGGTAGACCTCCCGCCCCTCCAGGTTGACGATGAGGTCCGCCACCCGGATCTCCCCGGTGATGGCCGGGGTCACCCGGCGGAGGTGGGCCCGCACCCGGGCGAGGAGCTCCTCCACGGAGAAGGGCTTGACCAGGTAGTCGTCCGCCCCCGCATCCAGCCCCTGGACCTTGTCCTCCACCCGGTCCTTGGCCGTGAGGATGAGGATGGGGACGTTGGAGGTCTTGCGGATCCTCTTGGCCACCTCGAGGCCATCCATCACCGGGAGCATGAGGTCCAGGATGACCAGGTTCGGGCCCCTTTCCCGGAAGCGGGCGAGGCCCGTGATCCCGTCGTGGGCCACCTCCGTGCGGTAGCCCTCCGCTTGGAGCTCGAGCTCCAGGAAGCGGGCGATGTCCTTTTCGTCCTCGATGATCAGGATAAGCGGGGCTTCCATACCCTTAGGGTACGGGCTTTCTCATGAGAAAGCTAGGGCCTCAAGGGTATCCCCGCCCGGCGCAGGGCCTCCTCCACCACCCCCTCGGGGCGCACCCCCTCGTAAAGGGCCTCCTCCCCCAGGAAGATCCGGTGGGGAAGGGCGAGGAAGGCCGCATCCCTTAGCTCCTTCCAGTCCACGAAGGGCTTTTCCCGGAGGTAGGCCAGGCCCCGGGCCAGGGCGAGCCAGGCCTTGGCCCCCCGGGGGGAGAGGCCGGCCCTTAGGCGGGGGTCCTCGGAGAGGAGGAAGGCCACGTTCACCACCCCTTCCAGGGCCTCCTTGGCCACCCGTACCTCCCGGGCCTCCCTTTGGGCCTGGAGGAGGTCTAGGGGGAGGGGGTTGGGAAGGGTGGGCTCCTCCGTGAGGATGCGGAACCAGGTGGACCGCCTAGGGGGGCGGAAGGGGAGCTTGGCCATGAAGCGGTCCAGCTGGGCCTCGGGGAGGGGGTAGGTCCCCTCGAGCTCTAGGGGGTTTTGGGTGGCGAGGACGAAGAAGGGCTCAGGGAGGGGGTGGCGCACCCCTCCTACGGTAACCGCCCCCTCCTGCATGGCCTCGAGGAGGGCGGACTGGACCTTAGGGGGGGCCCGGTTGATCTCGTCCGCCAGGACCACCTGGGCAAAGAGGGGCCCGGGGAGGAAGACGAAACGGCCTTCCCGGAAGACCTCGCTTCCCGTGAGGTCCTGGGGGAGGAGGTCGGGGGTGAACTGGATCCGGCGGTAGGAAAGCCCCGTGGCCCGGGCTAGGCCCTCCGC
>JBEPYU010000107.1:0-3098 GCA_041641215.1 Thermaceae bacterium | reverse complement strand
ATAGCTACCAGGTGGCCTACTACCGGCCCACGGGGCTGGACGCCGCGGTCTTCCAGCCCCATAAGGACCTCAAGGTGCAAAACGACACCCCCGGGGCCCTATGGGTCCAGGCCTCCATCCAGGGGTACCGCCTGCGCGTTCACCTCTTTGGGACCAAGGACCGGGAGGTGCGCTGGGAGGGTCCCTTCTTCCTGGAGCGCACCCCGCCCCTTCCCCCAAGGGAGATCCCAGACTCAAACCTCCCCCCCGGCACGAGGAAACAGGTGGACTTCGCCGCGGAAGGGGCCCTGGTGGAGGTGCGGCGCACCGTGCGCTACCCGGATCGGGTGGTGAAAGAGCGCTTCTTAAGCCGCTACCGGCCTTGGGGAGCGGTCTACCTCGTGGGGCCGCAAGATCCCACCTCCAAGACCACCGCCCCCTCCACGGGCACCAGGTGATGGGGCCCGAAAACCCGGGCCCCCTCCCCCCGCCTGAGGTGGAGGTAGGCCCCTTGGGGAAGGTCGATGAGGAGTTCCCCCTCGAGGACCAGGTAAAAGGCCCCTTCCCCCACCTTGGGCGCCCTTAGGGGATAGACCCTAAGGGGAAGCCCAGGCACCCCAAAGGGCCCTTCCCGGCCTAAGCGCAAGGGGTGAAGCTTGAAGCTTTCCACCTAGGCCTCCTTGGCCACGGAGGGAATGGCGCTTGGGTCATGGAGGGGACAATCCGGATTGAGGCAAACCCCTTCCCCCTTTTTGGCCAAAGGCCAGCCGCAAGCCGGACAGGTCTTGTCCAACAGGGGGTAAAAGGAGAGGAAATCGCAGGAGCGGTTGGCGCAGCGGTAGTAGGGACGTCTCCTTTTGGAACGCTTTTCCAGGATGGGACTCCCGCACTTGGGGCAGGTGTGCCCGGTAGCCTTTCCGTCATCCCGGGTGTAGTCGCACTCGGGATAGCCCGAGCAGGCGATAAAGGGGCCATACCGGCCCCTCTTGCGCAAAAGGGGCCGGCCGCACTTGGGGCAAGGCTCCCCGATGGGCTCCTCCACCTCTAAGGGCTCGGTGTAGGTGCACTCGGGATAGCCCGTACAGCCCAGGAACTGGCCGTAGCGGCCCACCTTAACCTCCAAGGGCCGCCCGCACTGGGGGCAGGTGCGCTTGGGAACCTGGGCCAATTCCCCCAGGAAGGGCTCGTAAAACTCCAGGACCACCTTGGGCCAGGGGGCCTTGCCCGCCTCTACCTCGTCCAGCCGCTCCTCCATTTTGGCCGTGAAATCGTAGGCCACCACCTGGGGGAAGTGGCGCCTTAGGTAGTCCGTGACCTCCTCCCCTAGGGGGGTGGGCCGGAGGGTCCGCCCTTGGCGCTCCATATACCCCCGCTTTTCCAGGGTTTCCAGGGTAGGGGCATAGGTGGAGGGACGGCCAATGCCGAGCTCCTCTAGGGTCTTGACCAGGCTGGCGTCCGTGTAGCGGGGAGGCGGTTCCGTCTCCCGGCGTTCCCAGGTAAACCCCAGGGCTTGAACCTCCTCCCCTTCGGGAAGGAAGGGCACCGGGGGTTCTTCCTCCTCCTCCCGACCCCAGGCCCTGAGGTAGCCCTCAAAGCGGAGGACCGACCCCGAGGCCCGGAAGAGGAGATCCCCCCCTTCGGGCCCAAGGAGGAGGGCGGTCTGCTCGTAGAGGGCATCCCGCATCTGGCTTGCGAGGAAGCGCCGCCAGATCAGGTCGTAAAGCCGGTACTCCTCCTCGGAAAGGTAGGGGCGAACCGCCTCGGGTAGGCGCCTAGGGTCCGTGGGCCGGATGGCCTCGTGGGCGTCTTGAACCCCTTCCCTTCGGTTCTTGTAGATCCGGGGGGCCTCGGGAAGGTACTCGAGGCCGAAGGCCTCCCGGATGACCTCCCGGGCTAGGGCCAAGGCTTCAGGAGAAACCCGAACGGAGTCCGTGCGCATGTAGGTGATGAGCCCCACAGGGCCTTCGGGCAGATCCACCCCCTCGTAGAGGCGCTGGGCGATGCGCATGGTGCGGCTTGCCGTGTAGCCGAGCCGGGTAGAGGCCGCCTGCTGGAGGGTGGAGGTGGTAAAAGGCGGAGGAGGCCCCTTGCGCCGCTTCTGGACTTCTGCCCTCACCACCCGCCAAGGGCCCTTAACCCCCTCCAGGAGGGCCCTGGCTTCCTCCTCGCCTTGGAGGTGAAGGCGGCCTTCCTTTTCCCCTTGCCCCGTCCAAAGGCGCTGGCCCCGGACCTCGTAGAGGAGGGCAAGGAAGGTCTCCCCCCGGCCCTGGAAAACCCCCCTGACCAAGTGGTAGACCTCGGGGCGGAAGGCCCGAATGGCCTCCTCCCGCTCCACCAAAAGCCGCAAGGCCACGCTTTGGACCCGGCCTGCGGAAAGGGCCCGCCGGCGGAAGGCCAAGGAGAGAAGGGGGGAGAGGTTATACCCCAAGAGGCGGTCCAGGATCCGCCGGGCCTGCTGGGCGTCCACCAGGTTTTGGTCGATGGGCCGTGGGTTTTTCACCGCCTCCTGCACCACCTTGGGGGTGATCTCGTGGAACTCCACCCGGATGGGGTCTTGGGGATCCCGCTCCAGGAGGCGGGCCAGGTGCCACCCGATGGCCTCCCCTTCCCGGTCAGGGTCGGTGGCGATGAGGAGGCGCCGGCCCTCCGCCGCCTGCCGAAGTTCCTTCACTACCGCCCTTTTTTCCCGCTTGACCTCGTAGGTGGGGGTGAAGCCCCCTTCCACATCCACCCCTAGGGTGTGTTCGGGCAAGTCGGCCACGTGGCCCATGCTGGCCTTGACCAGGTACCCAGGACCCAGCATCTTGCCGATGCTTTTGGCCTTGGCTGGAGACTCCACCACCACCAGCGTCTCTGCCCCATCTCCCGGCCCACCTCTAGGCTTGGATGGCCCCTTGGGCTGGACCCCCTTTTGGGCTGGCGGGCTTTTGGCGGCGCGTCTAGAGGGCATCGCCCCCATTTAGGGGCATAAACGCAAGGCTTGTCAAGGCCCTGTAGTCGGTCAACACATTTGAGACTCTGTGGGGACCGCCTCCCCCCGTATTCTAGCCAGGTACTCTAAAGGGGCCAGGCCCCCCAAGGCCCGGTGGGGTCGCCGGCGGTTGTAGTGGTCCAGGTAG
>JBEPYU010000106.1:0-3158 GCA_041641215.1 Thermaceae bacterium | reverse complement strand
AGCGGGCGGATGTGGTGGCCGTGGCCTTTTACATCGCCAGCCACTCCCAAGGGGAAAGGGTACAGGTCAAACTAGAAACCCCTGAAGAAAAAGCCCTGTACGCCTTGGGGGAAAAGCTCTTCTTCGCACGCAGCGGGGCCCGGGATGTGGGCTGCGCCACCTGCCACGTAAGCTATGTCAACCGCCGATCGGGGCCCCTTTTCCTGGTTGACGTATTGGGCGAGGACAAGTCCTGGACCCACTGGCCTGCTTACCGTTACTCCAACGACCAGGCCTGGACCATGCAGGATCGGATCCGCACCTGCTACGCCAACGTAGGGGGGCACCCGCAGCCTGCCCATTACTCCATCCCCATCCTGGCCCTCGAGCTCTTCATGGCCTACCAGAACAACGGGGCCCTCATCGAGGAGGCCCCTGCTTTCGTCCGATAGGGAGGTGACATGCGGAGGATACTTCTACCCCTAGCCCTCCTGGTCCTAGCCTCCCTTCTCCTGGCCCTTGGGCAGCAAGGGACCTACTTTTCCCCTGAGGAGCTTAAGCTCATCGAGGCCGCAGGCAAGGAGTATCACCAAGTCTTGGCCGGCATGGACGAGGGTCAACGCCTTTGCAGCCAGTACAAAAACCGGTTGCCCGCCGACCTCCTCCCCTCCTTCATCGAGAAGCAACGGGCCCTCATCCAGTACCCCAAGGACGGAAAGCTCATGGGGGACTGGAAGAAGGGCGGGGCCATCTTCAACAACCTGGCCCGGGCTAACTGCTTTAGCTGCCATTTCGGCTCCCCCATCCACTGGGGCGGAGACGTAGGGCCCAGCCTGGAAAAGTACGGCCAACGGGGTACCTCGGAGGCCATCCAGCGCTACACCTACGAGGTCATCTACAACGCCTGGGCCTACTTCCCCTGCTCGGTGATGTACCGCTTCGGGGCCAATAAGGTCCTGACCCCCGAGGAGATCGCAGACGTGGTGGCCTACCTCCTCGATCCGGCCTCGGATTTCAACACCAAACCCGCGGCCACTGGGAGGTAGAGGTTGACCCGTCGCGAGCTCATCGGCTTCCTCGCTGCCTTGGGCCTTGGTTCCCGCAAGGCCTTAGCCCAGGCCTTGGACCGGCCAGAGAAGCTATACGATCTCCCTCCTTACGGGGATTTCACCATCCTCTACCTCTCGGACCTCCACGGCCAACTCCGCCCCCACTTCTACATGGAACCCCCAAACCTCCTCGCTCCCCAACCCCTTCTAGGCCGTCCGGGTTACCTTGCGGGCCAGGCCTTCCTCCGCTACTTCGGCCTCCAACCCGGAAGCCTCATGGCCTACCTGGGAAGCTACCTGGACTTCGAGCGGCTGGCGCGGGAGTTCGGCCCCATTGGGGGAGCCCCTCAGATCACCTGGCTTCTCAAGCAGCAAAAGGAAATGGCCGAAAGGCCGGTGGTCATCCTCGATGGGGGGGACAACTGGACCAACTCGGGCCCCTCCTTGCGCACCCAGGGAGAGGTCATGGTGGACTGGATGAACCTCACGGGGGTGGACCACATGGTCTACCACTGGGAGTACACCCTGGGGCGGGCCCGGGTGGAGGCCCTGGAGAAGAAGCTCCGAGCCCAACCCCTAAGCGTCAACACCACGGATGACCTTTTCGGGGATCCCGTCTACCCCGCTTACGCCATCCACCAAGCGGGTCCTTACACCGTGGGGATCTTGGGCCTCACCTATCCCTATGTCAAGGTCTCCCACCCCGAGGAGCTTTCGGAAGGCCTGTCCTTTGGGATCAAGGAGGACCGGCTGCAGGAAGCGGTGGACGAGCTTAGGGCCAAGGGCGTGGACGCGGTGGTGCTTCTCTCCCATGGGGGGCTTCCCTTGGACAGCGCCTTGGCCCAGCGCATCCGGGGCATCGACCTCATCCTCTCCGGCCACACCCACGACCTAACCCCAACCCGCTTGCGTATCGGCAAAACCTACCTTGTGGCCGGAAGCAGCGCGGGCAAAGCGGTCATGCGGGTGGACCTTGCCCTGAAGAGGGGGGGGATCGCCAACCTTCGCCTGCGGGTCCTTCCCGTTCTCTCCCGGGTCCTGCCTGAAGACCCTGGGGTTAAGGCCTTGGTGGAGAAGGTGTACCGGGAAAACCCCGACCTCCTTGCCCCCATCGCCAAGGTGGAGAGCCTCCTCTACAAACGGGATACCCTCTACTCCACCCTGGACGAGCTCGCTTGCCGGGCCATCGAGGCCCACTACCCGGAGGTTGAGGTGGTCTTCAGCCCGGGTACCCGCTGGGGCACCACCCTGCTTCCCGGAGAAGACCTCACCCTGGACCGGATCCTGGCCTATACGGGTTTCACCTACCCCGAGGTCTACGTGTTCACCCTCAAGGGGTCCCAGATCCAAGGGCTCCTCGAGGACGTGGCCGCAAACGTCTTTAGTCCCGATCCCTTCTACCAACAAGGCGGGGACATGACCCGTAGCTACGGCATCACCTACACCCTCGATGTGGATGCCCCCACAGGCCGCCGCATTCGGGATATCGCGGTGCGGGGACGGCCTTTGGACCCCAATCGCACCTACACGGTGGCGGCCTACGGGGGGAGGCTCCAACGCCTAGGCACCCTGGTGGAAAAGTACACCCCACGCCCCGTTTACGAGCTCATCCGGGCCTATGCCCAGTCTGAGAAGCGCCTCGCCCTACCCCCGAGGCCCAACGTGCGTGTCGTGGGAAGAAACTACCAGACCGCAGGAGGTGCATCATGAAGAGGCTTCGTTCCAGTTGGCTTGTCGGCCCCATGCTCCTAGGCTTAGCCCTTTCCCAGATGGGTCCCTTCAAAGCCCGTTTCCAGGCGACCCTGCAAAGCGGCGGGTCCGAATTCGCCAAGGTGATGCAGGCCCAAGACGAGGGCCAAAGGCTTTGCAGCCAGTACCGCGACCGCTTGCCCGCCGAGCTTGTGCCCAAGTTCATCGAGCAGCAAAGGGCCCTTATCCGCTACCCCCAAAACGGAAAGCTCATGGGGGATTGGCGAAACGGGGAAAAGATCTTCACGGATCCCAAGCGGGGTAACTGCTACGCCTGCCACCAGGGCGATCCCAACGAGCTGGCCTACGGCACCATGGGGCCAAGCCTCACCGGCTATGGCCTTGCCCGGGGCACCTCGGAAGCCATCGTCCGGTACACCT
>JBEPYU010000105.1:0-3227 GCA_041641215.1 Thermaceae bacterium | reverse complement strand
AGGGAGAAAACCCCCTCCATCCAGGCCGAGGTGTGGGCCAAGCGCCTGGACACCGGGGAGGTCCACCACCTCCCGGGGGAGGAGGTGACGAGGCGGCGCACCGCAGCCCTTTCCCTCCTCGCGGCCCGTCTTCTCGCCCCGCGCTCCGGGGCCCTCCTCCTCGTGGGGGTGGGGGCCCAAGGGGAGGCCCACCTGGAGGCCTTCCGGGAGGGCCTGGGGGTGAGGAGGGTCTACGCCCGGGGCCGCACCCCGGCCCGCCTCGAGGCCTTCCTGGCCAAGGCCCGAAGCCTAGGGATGGAGGCCGAGGCCTGGGTGGGGGAGGCGGTCCCCGAGGAGGTGGCCTACATCGTCACCGCCACCCCTAGCCCCACCCCCGTCCTCCCCGAGGCCGTGCCGGAAGGGGTTTTCCTCGCGGCGGTCGGCTCCTACCGCCCAGAGATGCGGGAGATCCCCGCGGCCCTGGTGCGGGAGGCTGCCCTCTACGCTGACACCGAGGACGCCCTAAGGGAGGCCGGGGAGCTCCAGGGGGTAGGGAGGCCCGTGGTGACCCTGCGGGAGGCCCTTTTGGGCCGGAGGAGCGAGGGGCGATTTGTCCTCTTCAAGAGCGTGGGCCACGCCCTCTTTGACCTGGCCGCGGCCCGGGTCTACCTGGGGCTTGGGCCCTAGGGTTTGACCTCGAGGGTCCCAAGCCAGTTCACCCCGTCAAAGGGAAGCCGGTTCGCAAGGCGGATGGCGTACTCCGGGCGTTCCCTCAGGGTGGGGAAGGGGTCCGCTAGGCGGAGGCCCAGGCGGTAGCGCCCCTTGGGGGGCAAGGGGAGCTCCGTGCTGTAGGTGCGGTTTTCCAGGGGGGCGATCTCCCTTAGATCGGCCCCCAAGGGGCGGACCTCCCGGCGCCCAGACCCCACCTCCTCCAGGACAAGCTCCGCCCGGTAGGGGTACTTGAGCCGGGCGAAGCCCTCGTTCCTTAGGGTCATGCGGAAGGCAAGCCTGCCCCTCTCCATACCCTTTGCTTCTGGTTCCTGCGCCCTAAGGTTCCCAAAAGGCTCCATAGGGACTTTTCTACCGGGGTCCCCATGCGTCAGCGAAGCTACGTTCTGGCGTATGCCTGCATGGGGTGGTATCACCCTCCAGGCCGCCTCCTCCAGGACCAGGCGGTAGCCGAGCCGGGCCCTGATCACCTCGAGGATCCCTTCCCTCTCCCAGTTTTCCCGCATCCCCGGGTGGTAGTCCCAGTTGAGGTAGTCCAGGTGGGCCTGGGCCATCTCCCGGAGGACCCGGGGGTTATGGGAGCGCCCCCGGTCATCCCCGGTTTCGGGGGTGCAGGTCTCCCCCCCGTAGGGGAGGAAGGCGTTTTCCCTGTAGACGTAGTCCCGCCAGGCTTGGGGGTTTTCCTCGGGGTAGGTGCCCATGTCCGTGGCGTTGGCCAGAAAGCAATCGTTGTGGTGGGCGATCCGCCCCTCTACCCCTCCCCCAAACCCTCCCAGGGGGGCTGGGGGCAAAGGGCCGGTGTGCCCCAGGTACTGGGCCTTGGCCTGGGGGTAGCGCACGGCCACCGGAACCCCCGTCCCCTCGAGGGCCCTCAGGATCCTTTCCAGGACGTATCTTTTCTCCTCCGGGCCCTCGTGGCAGATGGCGGTTGCCTCCCAGCAGTGCCACTCCCCCCAGCGCCCGAGGAAGCCCGCCTGGAAGACGGCCACCACATCCGCGTTCTCCCTCACCAGGGGCAGGAGCTGGTCCAGGTGGGTCTGGATGACCTCCCAAGGGGCGTCCCCCTGCTCGCCGTAGCGGAAGCGGAGGATGAGCTTAAACCCGTGCTCCCGGACCCGCCGGAAACCCTCCCGGAAGGCCTCGAGCTCCTCGGGGGTGAGGGGCCTTCGGGGAAGCCAGGTGTCGTGGGGGAAGGCCAGGGTGAAGTGCCCCCTTCGCACCCTGGCGAAGCGGTCCGCGTTCCTGTCCAAGAGGTCAAGATCCGGGGTATAGAAGCCCCGGCTGGGGTTGAGGAGGGGTTCCCCTAGGGGGAGGCCTCCTGGGCGTACCCGGGTCTCCCCTTGGGCCTGGGGTTCGGCCTTGGGGGTGCAGCCTGCGAGGAGCAGGAGGGCAAGAAGGGCCCACCTCATCCCCCTGATTTTATTTCTCCAGCACCCCCTTTAGGGCCTCGAGGAGGGCCCCGATGGCCTCCTCCCTTTGGGCGGAAAGCCTAAGCCACTCGGGTAGGCCGAAGCTCGTGGCGTCCCGCACCCGGATCCCCCGGGCCCTAAGGGCTTGGGCCACGGCGGTGGCCTGGCCTACCCGCACCAGGAGGAAGTTGGCGGGGCTTTCCCGCACCTCGAGGCCTAGCCCCCGAAGCCCCTGGGCGAGGCGTCGCCTGAGGGCGTGGAGGGCCTGGCGGCTTTCCTCAAGCCAGGCCTGGGCCCTGGGGTCGAGCTGGCCCAGGAGGAAGGCTTCCCCGTAGGCGGAAAGGGGCCAGCTTGGGGCCAGGTTTTGGAAGTGGTCCAGGTTGATGGGGGCGATGAGGTACCCCGCCCGCACCCCCGTAAGCCCGTGGGCCTTGTTGGGGCCGTAGAGGCGCCAGGCCCCTTGGGGTAGGGGGGGAGGGTTTTCCAGGAGGGGGTAGTAGGCCAGGTCCAGGACCAAGGCGGTGTGCCCCCTTTGGGCCCTTTGGGCCGCCTCCTCCAAGAAGGGGTAGACCTCCCCCGTGGGGTTGTTGGGCACGCAGAGGAAGGCTAGGCTAGCCCGGGGGAGGAGGCTTAGGAAGCGCTCGGGGCTTTCCGCCTCCCATAGGGGAAGCTCCAAGGCCCGGGCTGCCCGGGCGTACTCGCTGAAGGTGGGGGGGAGGAGGAGGATGGGGCCCCGTAGGTAGTTCCAGCGGGCGAGGCGGTGGATGAGCTCGCTCGTTCCCGTTCCCACCGCCACCTGCTCCGGTTTCACCCCGTGGGCCTCGGCTAGGGCCTGGCGCAGGTTCTGGTAGACGGGATCGGGGTAACGAGCAGGGTCCACCCGGCCTAGGTATTCCAGGATCACGGGGTTGGGGCCCAGGGCGTTGGCGTTGGTGGAGAAGTCGTAAAGGGGCTCAGGGCCCTCGTCCGTACCCCCGTGGATGGGCTTCAAGACGTCGTCGATCATCCCCTCCACTTTAGGCCCCCGCTAGGCCCAGAAATGGGCCTAGGCCTCACTCCCCAAGGCCCAGCCCACCACGAGGAGCAGGGGGGAGGGGAGGCCTTGGCCCA
>JBEPYU010000104.1:0-3239 GCA_041641215.1 Thermaceae bacterium | reverse complement strand
AGCACGATAGCATTTGTAGTGGTGATCACCGTGTCCGCCGGGGTGGCCCCCTGGCCCCGCAGGGTGATGGGAGCGATCAGGTCTAGGTCGTAACCCTGCTCATCAACAGTGCTTTCCCGGTTCAGGGTATAAGTACCAGCAGGGATGTTGATGATGGTGGGGCTCTTTAGGGCGTTGGCCTCCATCACCGCCGCCCGGAGGGAGCAGTTGCCGTTTGCGTCCGCGCACTGGCCGTTCCCCGGGTCAGCATCAATGGTATCGCTGGCCGTGTTCACCGTAAAGGTGGTGGCCTGATTCACGGTCAAGGTGAGGGTGGCCGTTTTCTGGATGTTGCCCGAAACGGCCCTGAGGGTGAGGGTGTACTGGCCTACGGGGGTATTGGTTGTTGTTGCGAGGGTTAGTTCCTGAGTAACGGTCCGAGAGCTAACCGTCACGCTTTGCGGCGTAAGGGTCAGCCCTTGAGGGGGGTTATCTAGGGAAAGGGTAAGGGTGCCGCTGAAGTTGTTTTGGGGGGTAACAGTGAGCCGGGTGACCACACTACCCCCCTGGGTCACCGTGAGGCTCGTGGGGTCTAGGCTGATGGTGAAGCTCGGCCCCGAGTCCACCTTTAGGGTCAGGCTGGCCGTCCGCTGAAGGTTCCCAGACGTCGCCTTCAACGTAAGGTTGTACGTGCCCGCAGGCGTCCCGGAGGCCACCTCAATGGTCAAATCCTGGCTCACCGGGCCACTTCCCACCACCACGCTCTTGGGCGAAAACGTAACCCCCTGTGGCGCACCCTCCAAGGCCAAGCTCACCGTTCCGCTGAACCCATTCCCAGGGGTCACCGTAAGCCGCGTCTTCCCGCTACCCCCCTGCGTCACCGTGAGGCTCGTGGGGTTAAGCGAGATGGTAAAGGTGGGGCTATTGGGATTGTTGGGATTATTCTGCCCTACTTGATCGCAACCCGCGAAAAGCCCCAAAAGCACAACCAACCCGAGGGTAAACCACCGCAGCTGCATCCTTGGCCTCCCTGTCCTGTACATAAAACCCTCATGCCCGTTGGGCTTCAAACCCCGCATAGGAACCTCCTCACATCTATATAGCAGATCAGAGGGACCTTCGCCTTTAGCTTTTCTTTAGCTTTCGTTGACCCGAGGCTCACCGGGTCCGGGTCACCTTGGCGAGGTGCCGGGGCCGGTCGGGGTCCAGGCCCCGGGAGCGGGCCAAGGCCTCGGCCAGGGGGTAGAAGGCCTGGAGGAGGAGCAGAGGGGTAAGCTCCGGGGAGGAGGCCACCGGCAACCGCAAGGGGCTTTGGGCCAGGGCCAGGGCCTCGGGTTCGGGGGAAAGGACAAGGAGGTGGGCCCCCTTATCCCTAAGGCCCGCCAACACTCCCAAGGAGGCCTCCAGGGCCTCATCCCCTTGGACCAGGGCCAAGACGGGAAACCCCTCCTCCAAAAGGGCCTGGGGCCCGTGGAGGAACTCCGCCAGGGAAAGCCCCTCCGCCTGGAGGCCCGCCACCTCCTTGAGCTTCAAGGCCGCCTCCCGGGCCGCGGGGTAGGTGAACCCCCGGCCCAGGACGAAAAGCCCCTCCGCGTCCTCGAGGTAGGCCAGGTCCCCCTGGACCTCGAGGGCCCGGGCCAGGGCCTCGGGCAGGGCGGGGAGGGCCTCGAGGAGGGCCCCCCCCAGGAGGTGGGCGAGGAGCTGGGCCGTGGCCGCGAACATGGCGAGGAGGGTCTTGGTGGCGGCCACCGCCCGCTCCTCCCCCGCGTGGAGGGGGAGGAGGACCTCTGCGGCCTGGGCCAGGGGGCTTCCCTCCCGGTTGAGGAAGGCCACGGTGAGGACCCCCGCCCCCCGGTAGGCCTCCACCGTCTCCACCACGTCTGGGCTTTCCCCGCTTTGGCTGTAGGCCAGGAGGAGGGCCGGGTGGGGCGGACGGGGCCGGGCCCGGTAGAGGGTGAGGACGGAAGGGGCCAAGGGGAGAACAGGCCAAAGGAGGCGGGCCTCGAGGAGGTACTTGGCGAAAAGGGCCGCGTGGTCCGAGCTGCCCCGGGCCACGGTGAGGACGGAGGCGGGCTCCCGCCGCTTGAGGAAGGCGGCCAGGCTCCTCACCTCCCCTTCGTTTTCCCTTAGGAGACGCTCCACCACCTGGGGGGCCTCCTCCGCCTCGCGCCGCATCCAGGACCCCATGCCCCCATCCTAGCCCTTGGGCCTTCCGGGTGGTATACTTCCCAGGATGGACCGGATCATCATCCGGGGGGCACGGGAGCATAACCTCAAAAACATCCACCTCGAGCTTCCCCGGGGCAAGTTCATCGTGATCACCGGGGTCTCGGGTTCCGGGAAGAGCACCCTAGCCTTCGACACCCTCTATGCGGAGGGGCAAAGGCGCTACGTGGAAAGCCTCTCCAGCTACGCCCGCCAGTTCCTCGGGGTCATGGACAAGCCGGAGGTGGAAAGCATCGAGGGCCTTTCCCCGGCCATCTCCATTGACCAAAAGACCACGAGCCATAACCCCCGCTCCACCGTGGGGACGGTCACGGAGATCCACGACTACCTCCGCCTCCTCTTCGCCCGGGTGGGCCAGGCCCACTGCCCCGTCTGCGGCCGGCCCATCGAGAAGCAGTCCGCAAGCGAGATCACGGACCGCCTCCTAGGGCGCCAAGGGGAAAGGGCCATCCTCCTTGCCCCCCTGGTGCGGGGAAGGAAGGGGGAATACCGCAAGCTCTTCCAACAGCTCCTCAAGGAGGGGTATGCCCGGGTGCGGGTAGACGGGGTGATCTACCTCCTGGAGGAGGCCCAGGGCCTCACCCTCGAGAAGTACGAGAAGCACGACATCGAGCTGGTCATCGATCGGGTGGTCCTCAAGGAGGAGGAGAGGCCCAGGATCGCGGAAGGGGTGGAGCTCGCCCTCCTCCGGGGGGATGGCCTCCTTAAGGTCCTCTTCCCCGACACGGGGGAAGAGGTCCTCTTTTCGGAGAAGTTCGCCTGCCCCGAGCATGGCTCTGTTTTGGAGGAGCTCGAGCCCCGGATCTTCTCCTTCAACGCCCCCTACGGGGCCTGCCCTGCCTGCTCGGGCCTGGGCTACCGGCAGGAGTTTGACCCGGAGCTCGTGGTCAACCCCGAGCTCTCCCTGGCCGAAGGGGCCATCCTGCCTTGGGCCAAGGGCCGGGACACGGGGCGGAGCCACCTTTGGGAGAAGCTCAGGGCCCTGGCCGAACACCTGGGCTTTGACCTCAAGACCCCCTTCAAGGACCTCCCCC
>JBEPYU010000103.1:0-3304 GCA_041641215.1 Thermaceae bacterium | reverse complement strand
ACATGACGAGGAAGAGCATCCCCGGCTTCACCGCGTCCGTGACGTAGACCATGAAGGTGCCGTTCCCCTCCTCGTTGTAGACCTCCACCAGGTCCCCCGAGCTAAGCCCTAGGCGCTTGGCGTCCTCAGGGTTCACCTCCACGTAGGGCAGGGGAAGGGAGGCCGCCTTCTCGGGGATGCGGCGGTCGTGGTAGGCCGTCTGCCAGATGTTCTGGGCCCGGCCGGTGGTCACCCAGAAGGGGTATTTCTTGGCCTTCTCCCCTTCCAGGTACTTGGCCACCTCCGCAGGGTAGCCCTCCCAGTCGTCCGTGCCGTACCACTTGAACTTCCCATCCGGGGTGCCGAACTTGTAGGTGTAGCGGCGCTTGGTGCCCACAAGCTCGCCCGTCTTGGGGTCCCGCCGCACGGGGGTCCGGATCCCCTGCTGGCCCACCCGCTTGAGGAAGGCGTAGGTCACCCCCTTGTAGTTTTCCGCCTCGAGGGTGGCCTCGTCCTCCTCGCTCACCCGGTTGTCCTTAAACTCCGCTGCCCCCGCGAGGAAGACGTCCTCGTCCGTCTTCCAGTCCTTGCCGAACTCGAACTTCTTGGCCTCCTCCACCTTGCCCTCAGCCCGGTAAAGCTCGGCGATCCTCAGGCCCACCAACTTGAAGATCTCCCAGTCGGGCTTGGCCTCCCCGGGGGGATCCATGAACTTCTCGTAGAGCCTAAGGAGGCGGCTATTGCAGTTGATGGAGGTGTCGTTGGCCTCGCCCCAGGCCGCAGCCGGGAGGATGAGGTGGGCGTCCCGGGCGGTCTCCGTCATGTAGATGTCCTGGACCACCAGGAAGAGGGCCTCGGGGTCTGTGTAGAGGATATCCAGGATCTTCTGGACCCGTTCCTGGATGGTGCCGGGCTCCCCGCCTCGGCCTAGGGCCCGGGTGAGGCGCTCCGTGCGCTCGTGGATCCGCTTGCGGAAAACCTGGTTGTTGGGGGTGGAGAGGTAGGGGTCGTTGGCGATAACCCAGTAGAACTTGCCCTTCCCCTCGATGAGGAATTTGTCCACGTTGACCGGAGGGCCTCCCCGGTAGATGGACCCCGGGGTGGGGGCCGGCGGCCGGACGTACCCCTCCTGGTGCCCGCCCTGGCGGCCGCAGCCCGTCCCGGGGCGGCCGATGTTGTGGGTGAGGACCGCAAGCTGGACGATGGCCGCCACCTGGTCGTAGTTCTTCATGTTCCAGATGATGCCCTTCTCGTAGATGGTGAGGGTGCGGCGCTTGAAGCGTCCGGCCTTGGGCTTGGCGATCCAGTCTGCAGCCCTTTCTATCTGGGCCCGGGGCACCCCGGTGATGCGCTCGGCCCAGGCCATGAACTCCCCGTAGGGCATGTCCAGCTTGAGGCTCTTCTTCTTGTACTCCTCGAAGAGGGCCATGTCCGTGCGGGCCTGGAGGTAGGCCATGTCGTAGTAGCCCCGTTCCCAGACCACCCGGGCGATGGCGTTGGCCAGGATGTAGTCCGTGCCCAAATTAGGCTGGATGAGCATCACCCGCTCAGGGGCCACCCTTGCGGCCACGGTGTAGGAGCTCGTCTTGCGGGGGTCGATGACGATGAGGTACCCAGGCTCTGCGGGCTCACCCGGGTCAAAGACCCGCCTCTTCTCGGCTACGGTAGCCCCTTGGATGTTTTCCAGCATGTGCTGGACATAGAAGACGGAGGCCGTTTCGTAGGAGTTGGCCCCCCAAAGGACGATGGTGTCGGCTAGGCGGGCGTCCTCGTAGTCGTAGTTGAGCTCGTGCACCCCCCGTTCCCGGCTGCCCCAGACCTCGGAGTTGTAGGCCGGGCGGTTGTGGATGGCGATGTGCTTGACGGAAAGGGCCGAGAAGAAAAGCTTGCCCGCGCCGTAGTTGTCCTCAAACCCCTGGCCCGAGCCCCCGTGGTCGTAGCACTTGACCGCCAGGTTGTCGTCGTTGCCGTCCCGGTCCCGGATGCCCTTGATCACCCCGGCCATGAGGGTGAGGGCGTCCTGCCAGGTGATGGCCTGGAACTGGTCCCCCACCCGAAGGAGGGGGTAGGTGAGGCGGTCCTGGGTGCCCCGGTCCAGGCTCCAAACCGTAAGGGCGTTCGTCCCGCCACGGATGGAGTAGTTGCCCCTGTTGATGGGGCTATCCTGGGCCGGCACCATGACCACGTGGTAGAGGCGGCCGTCCTTGCCCTGGGTGACGGCGTGCATGGTCTCCGTGTAGTTGAGGCCTGCAAGGGGAGCTTGGGGCTTGGTGAGGTCCACCCCGAAGGCGTTCCGGTTCGCCTCGAGGCCGCCCTCCTCGCCCACGGGCCAGACGTACACCTTGTAGCCGCAGCCCACGTTGCAGTACTGGCAGACGGTGTTGTAGACCTTGGCCGTCTTCGGGGGTATGGGAAGCCGGTCCCTCCTCGGAATGAGCGCCATACCTCTCCCTCCTTACACGTTCCGCACGCGACCCCAGATGAGGCCGGATACCGCCACCGCGTAGATATCCCCCTTGGCGTCTACCCGCAAGGGGATCTGGGGCAACCAAGCGCTCGCCATGCCCTGGTAGGTCTGCCCGGCCTTGGCCGGGTCAAACATGGAGTAGTGGCAGGGGCAGATGAAGCGGCCCCCCTTGTACTGGACGGGGCAGCCCATGTGGGTGCAAAGGGCGGAGAAGGCCACGATGTCCCGCTGGGGCCCCACCCCGCCTAGGGCTGGCCGGCCCAGCTTGACCAGGATGGCCGGGGAAGAGGCATCGGGGTAGCCGAAGTTCACGGGCTGGTCCACCTTGAGGTCCCGCAGGTTGGCCACCCTGATGGCGGGATAGGCCAGGCTCGGCGCGTAGCCTAACTGGGCCTTTCCCCCAGCGGCAAAGGCCGCCAAGGCCACCGTGCTTACCTTGACGAAGCGCCTACGGCTTATAGCAAGCGCCATAGCTAAGGTTCACCTCCCTTGGCCTTCAAGGGTATCAAACGTAGCCGTTCCTTGTCAAGGGTACCTGGCCTACCGCCAAACCATCGGCCTACCGAATAGCCCTTTCTTACGCCAGGCAAGGCGTACCCTCGCCGCCGACAACTTAGGGGTTTAGGGTCAAGGCAAAACGGTAACCCAACCACCTTTAGGCTAGGTCGGTTTGGGATAAGGTGATCTATTATGCCTCTGAAGGCCAGAAGCCGCCTCCAAGCCCTCGCTCACCCAGACTTGACCGTTATACCGCATAGAGCCCCAGGAACCTGAGGGCGGAGAGGGGATGGAAGGAGAAGGTCTCCAGGGCCGCCTTCTTCTTCCGCACCCCCCTGCGGTACAGCAGGGACACCAGAA
>JBEPYU010000102.1:0-3368 GCA_041641215.1 Thermaceae bacterium | reverse complement strand
TGTTCATCACCCGGACCGCGAACTTGAAGACCTCCCGCCCGTTCATGGAGAGGCGGTTGCGCATGCTGGTCCCATCGGGAAGCCTTGGGGCCACGCAGGCGTGGAAAAGCTCCTTGGCGCCCAGGCCATCCGCCCCGAGGACGAAGCTCCGAAAGCCGAAGCCCTCCCGTACGGGGCCCACCACCGCAGCCCCCCCGCCATCCCCAAAGAGGACGGCCGTGGAGCGGTCGTTCCAGTCCAGGATCTTGGAAAGGGCCTCGGCCCCTACCACGAGGACCTTCCGGGCTAGGCCCGCCTCCACCAAGGCGTGGGCCTGGGCCAGGGCGTAGATCCACCCTGGGCAGCCCGCAAGGAGGTCGTAGGCGAAGGCCTTGAGGCCAAACCGGGCCTGGACCAAGGCGGCCGTGGCCGGGAAAAGGGCGTCCGGGGTGTTGGTGGCCACGATGACCCCGTCTACCCCCTCCAAGCCCCCGGGGTGGCGGGCCAAGAGGTCCTCCACCGCCCGGAAGGCCAGGTCCGAGGTGTACTCATCCTCCGCGGCGATCCGGCGCTCCCTGATCCCGGTGCGGGTCACGATCCACTCGTCCGAGGTGTCCAGGTAGGCCTCGAAGTGGGCGTTGGTCACGACCCTGGCCGGCACGTAGGAACCCAAGGCCAGGATCCCGCTCATCCTTGCCCTCCCGTCATGCCCCCTACCATAGGGGCGGCCCTGGGGGGCCGCCTACCGGCCTCAGACCTCGAGGACCTTCCGCCCGCCATAGTACCCGCAATCGGGACAGACGGTATGGGGGGGCTTCTTCACCCCGCACTGGGGGCAGGGCACCAGGGTCGGGGGGGTAAGGGCGTGGTGGCTTCTCCTGGCATCCCGGCGGGCCTTAGAGGTCCTCTTCTTAGGTACTGGATGCTTGCCCATCTCCTTTCCTCCGAAAGGGGGCTTCAACCCCCAAACCCTTGCCAGTATAGCAGAGGGTTTAAGGAAGGTCGGGAAGGAGGTGTTTCAAGGAGGCGAAGGGGTGGAAGACCTCGGATTCGCGACCGCAATCGCAGTCCACCTCGTTACGGTCTACCCCGCACACCGGGCAAAGGCCCTTGCAGTCCTCTCGGCAAAGGACGGTGTAGGGCATCTCGGTGACGAAGGCCTCCGTGAGGAAGGGAAGGAGCTCGAGCTCAGGACCCCCAAAGGCGTAGTACTCCTCCTCTTCCTCCTCGTGGAAAACCACCCCCTCCAGGCCCTCCTCGTAGCGGAGGAGGTGCTGGAAGCGGGCCCGGATGGGCACTGGGGTGGGCTTGAGGCAGCGGCGGCACTCCATGAGGGCCACCCCCTCCACCTCCCCACTAAGCCAGTACTCCCCATGCCCCACCGCAGAAAGGGTAACCTTCCACTGGGCCTCACCCTCCAAGGGAAACCTCTCCTCCCCCACGGCGAAGGCCTCCCGCACCACCCCTTGGGCCTTGAGAGTCCCCCCCTCCTTGAGGAGGCGGGCCAGGTTGACCTGGGTAAGGGTCGGGTCCATTTTTCCCATTCTAGCTCAAGCCCGCAGGCGTACCCTCGGCCTCCACCTCCCAGGTGAGGTCCCGGAGGAGCCAGCCCCGCCCCGGGGGGCTAAGCACCCCCGAGGCCAGGCCCTGGATGAGGAAACGGCGCAAGGTTCCCAAGGGAACCCCTTCCGCCACGAGCTCGCCTAGGTTGCGGCTTCCGTCCAGGCGGGTGAGGAGGTCGCTGTAGTCTTCCAGGGTCTTGCCCCGCCCTTTGTGCCGGATCCTAAGGGCGTACCAGGCGTAGCGGCGAAGGGGATAGAGATACCCCTCCCGTACCCCCATGTAGGCCTGTTCCATGGCCACAAGAAGGGGTATGTCCGCGGCCTTGGCTACGGCCCGGACGCTCTTTCCCCCAAAGAAGATCCCATAGGGTCCCTCGGGGCGTAAAGCCTCCAGGACCCGGCTTGGGGAGTCCACCAGGCTACGGAAACGGTCCCACTCGTCGTTCACCCGGGCCCACTCCCCAAGGAGGAGGGTAAAGGGGAAAAGGGCCGGGGCCTCCTGGACCGCTCCCCCTTGGAAGCGGAAGGTGCCCTCCTTTGGGTGGAGGGGAAAGGTAAAGAGGGCCTCCAAACCCTCCCAATCGAGGATTCTCGCCTCCACCACCTCCCCTTGGGCAAAGGTGAGCTCTAGGGGCAAAGGCCCCACCTGAAGGGAAAGGAACCCCGAGCGGCGGTGCTGGTGGATGAGCACCAGCACCTCTGGCAACGGCATGAGGTCTAGTCTTCCTTCCACGCGTAGCCCTCCCCGACGCCCAAGACGAAGGTACGCCCCTCCCCCCGGTAAGGGGCGAGGGCCTGGGCTACCCTTTGGGCCTCCCCTTCCCGGACCAAGGCCGCCACCGTGGGCCCCGCTCCCCCCACGAAGGCCGCAAGGGCCCCTGCGGCCAGGGCCGCCTCTATAGCCTCCAGGGCCCCCGGCATGAGGCAGGCCCGGTAGGGCTGGTGGAGGCGGTCCCGGGCCGCCTCCTTCAGGGCCTCGAGGCGTCCCGAAAAGAGGGCTGCGGGCCAAAGGGCGCTCCTTGCCAGGTTGAAAACCGCATCCTCCAAGGGCACCTCCCGGGGAAGGGCTTCCCGGGCCAGGGGGGTGGGCACCTCATAGGGGGGAACGGCGAGGACGAAAAGGAGGCCCTTAGGGCGGGGGAGGGGGATGGCCAAGGGAGGGTCGCTTAGGGCGGCCACAAACCCCCCGTAGACCGCGGGGGCCACGTTGTCGGGGTGGCCTTCCAACTGGGCCGCCAGGCGGAAAACCCCTTCCCGGCCAAGCCTTCCCCCCGAGACCCAGTCCGCCAAGACCACCCCGGCCACCAGGGCCGCAGAGGAGCTCCCCATCCCCCGGGCCAAGGGGATGGGGTTGAAGGCCCGCACCCAAAGGGGCTCGGGCGCAAGCCCTAGGGCCCGCATCCCAGCCCGGTACCCCTGGTGGATGAGGTTGTCCGTCCCCTCCACGTGGCCCTCGCCCTCGTAGAGGAAGGCGTCCTCCTCGGCGGGGGCGGCCTCCACCTCCAGGTAGAGGTCCAAGGCCACGCCCAAAGCGTCAAAGCCCGAGCCCAGGTTGGCCAGGGTGGCGGGGACGTAGAGGCGGGCTAGGTGTCCCATAAGTCCTACACCGCCCCCAGAATACCAGGAGCTTTCTGGGGTCTTGACAAGAAGAAGAAGCCCTATCCTTGGAATGGAGGTGATATAACGAGGCTGGCCATTCTAGCCGACATTCCGCACCCCTCTCCCTTGGCCTTAGGATTTTGGGATGGAAACCACACCCAACCTACAGGTGTACGACCTGGGCCACCTGGGCCTGGTGGCCAGCATCGTGGATCAGATAGGACTGGT
>JBEPYU010000101.1:0-3368 GCA_041641215.1 Thermaceae bacterium | reverse complement strand
AGCTTTGGGAGAGGGTGGAGGCCCGCTGTGCTTACTTGCAGACCCAGCCGGAGCTTATTCGGAGCCACACTCTTTTTCACTGGTGGCCGGGGGGATGCTGAGGGAATGGATCAGGAGGATTTCATATCATAGGTTCAGGATGAGCCGGGCCACGGAGAGGTAGATGAGAAGCCCGGCGATGTCCGAAAGGGTAGCCACCAGGGGGTTGGAGACCAGGGCGGGGTCTACCCTAAGCCCCCGCAGGATGAGGGGCAGGCTAGCCCCCACCAGGTTGGCCGTCCATACCAAAAGGCCGAGGGCTAGCCCCACCACGGGGGCTAGGGCCGGGTGCCCATCCCAAAGGACCTTGCCCACGAGGAGAAGGGCTAGGGTGAGGCCCAAAAGCCCCCCCACCGCGCCCTCCTTGAGGAGGACCCGCTTCCAGTCCTTCCGGGGGTCCAGGTCCCGGGTGGCCAGGGCCCGGATGATGAGGGTGGCGGACTGGCTGCCCGTGTTGCCCCCGGTGCCGAGGAGCACGGGAAGGTAAAAGGCTAAGGCGGTGGCCGCCTCCAGGAGGCTTTCAAACCCCTGGAGGATGGAGCTCGTGACCATGCCGGTAACGATGAGGATGACCAGCCAGCGCACCCGGGCAAGCCAAAGGGCGAGGGGGCTTGCCTGGCTATAGACCAGGTCCGGCACGTCCACCGCGCCCAGGCGGTGGATGTCCTCGGTGGTCTCCTCCTCGAGGATGTCCAGAACGTCGTCAACGGTCACGATGCCCACGAGGTGCCCCTTCTCGTCCACCACGGGGAGGACGGTGAAGTCGTAGTCGGCCATGAGGCGGGCCACCTCCTCCTGGTCCGTGTCCGTGCGGACGTAGATCACCTCGGGGTTCATGATCTCCTTGATGCGGGTCTTGGGATCCGCAACGATGAGGTCCCTCAAGGAGAGAACCCCGATGAGCCGGCCCTCCTCGTCCACCACGTAGAGGTAGTAGATGGTTTCCGCCTCAGGGGCCGCCCGCCGGAGGAAGCGCAGGACCTCCTCCACGGTCATGGAGGCCTTGAGGGCCACGTACTCGGGGGTCATGAGCCCCCCGGCCTCGTCCTCCTCGTAGCGGGCCAGGGCCTCCACCTGGGCCCGGGTTTTGGGGTCTAGGGCCTCCTTGAGCTGATGGGAGAAAGCGGGGTCCTCTTCCTCCAGGGCCTGGAGGGCGTCCGTGAGGTCGTCCAGGGAGAGCTCCTCGAGGAGCTCCCTTACCCGCCAGGAGGGGAGGGTTTTCAGGTACTCCGCCTGGGCCTCGGGGGGGAGGTGGGCGAAGACCTCCGCCGCCTTCCCTGGGGGGAGGAGGGTGAGGAGCACGTAGCGGTGTTCCCCCTTGAGCTCGTCCCAGACCTCGAGGACAGTCTGGGGGTGGGTTTCTTCCAGAAGGCGCCGGAGCGCAGGGACCTCCCCCTCCTCGAGGAGTTTTTTCAGGGCGGTCGTTTCGGCGGTTTCCTCTATGGGCTTCACGGGTAGCCTCCTCTCCCCAGGGGCCACCCGTGAAGGCGGCCCCTAGGGCCTGGGACTCGAGGGCAAAGCCCCCTGACTGTGGCCCCCTTGGCGAGCCACGCGCATACCTTCCCTAGGGTAGGGGGGAGGGGGGAGGCCTGTCAATCTTTGGGGGGATAGGAGGTAAAGGTTTGTGCGGGCTATGCGAGAGGCGCAAGCTTTAAACTAAGCAGTGTGCACATTGACTGGGGTAAAAGGGGTAGGGTAGAATGAATTCAAAATGGGAATTCCCCCTCTGCTCTTTCATCTGAGCGCCTAACACTGAGACGCTTAATTTTGCATGGTTTGTCAAGCTTTTTCGCCTTCTCTAGGCATCTATTAGCCCAGTCATCCCGGTTTAGGGCCCGGCAAACTACCTGTAGGGCGCAGTAAGTGTAGGCGTCTTCTTTAATGGCAAGGGCTTCCTTACCCCAGGAAAGGGCTTCTTCGAGCAGGTTTTTGTCTGAGGTACGCCCTCCGTTCCATAGGTCGTTGATGGCACCAATTCCCACTGTGAGCAGTACACGGAGGTCATCCTTTTTCCCATGGGGTATCCGGTCTTTCCACTCCTTGACGAAGCGGTAGCATTCCCAGGGTTTGTTCAGTTCATCTCGTAGAAGGGCCGCTATCTTTGGGGCCCACCAGTATTCTCCCCGATTCAGGAGGTTAAGGTAGCGCTTACATGCAAGCTCAGGTACTACCTTTTCGAGGAATTTATCTAGGAATTGTCTTGAATATACCCGCTCAATCGAGCGTTGTATACTATTCCATTTTTTTAGAAAAAGCTCTTCCTCCCGAGTAAGCCTTATGAATTCCCATAGCTCGGGACGGTTTTCTACCCACTCTCCTCCCGGTAGTCTAAACTGCAGCATCTCGGCTTCCCGGAGCACGGGACTATTCTTGATAATTGCCTGGAAGATCACCTTGGGACCGGGGTTGGAAAGCCAGGCGTGAAGGGCTTTCCCTAATGGGGACCTCGAACTAACGCGATTTTCGGAGGAACTTTGCGGAGCATCCAGAGTTTCAATCCTCTCTTCTCCATTGAGCTTTAGCTTGAACTGGGTTCCCTCAGGCCAGCGGTATTTCATGCCATCCTCCTTAACTATTTCGCTGTATCCTTGAAGCACTTCAAGGGAACCACTCGTGAAGGGCTTTTACGGCAGTCTCTAGGAGCGGTGACCCGTGACAGACCGGGTTCCCCTATTCGGACATCCAGGGACCCACGCCCGCTACCGGTTTTCCCTGGCTTATCGCAGGTGGCCGCGTCCTTCCTCGCCTCAGGTGCCTAGGCACCCACCATGGGCCCTTAACCGGGCCCTCTGAGCCACCATCCTCTGCCCTAATTGTCAAGATCCCCCACTGCCCCCAGGGGCAGCGTAAAGAGAGTGGGAAGGCGTCGGCAAGATCTAGTTTTACCACCTGCCTCAAGTCATGTCAAGAGGGTGTAGTCGGTCAACACATTTGGGACTCTGTGGGGACCGCCTCCCCCCGTATTCTAGCCAGGTACTCTAAAGGGGCCAGGCCCCCCAAGGCCCGGTGGGGTCGCCGGCGGTTGTAGTGGTCCAGGTAGGCGTCAAGCTCCCTTTGGAGCTCGGGGATCGGTGAAGGCAACGGTCGTGTGTAGAACTCATCCCTAAAGGTCCGCTGCATCCGCTCCACGTGACCATTGAGCTTGGGGCTCCTCGGAGGGAGAACGAAGAGCTTAACGCCCAAACGTTCACAGACCTCCTCAAAACTCGCTGCCCCCATCCACCTGCACCGCACGGATAGGAAAAGGCGCTCGCACCATCAGGCGGGCAAGAAAGCTGGCCGCCAGGTTGGCCGTGGCTCGGGTGTGGACTTCCGCAAGGGAGAAACGG
>JBEPYU010000100.1:0-3451 GCA_041641215.1 Thermaceae bacterium | reverse complement strand
AGCCCCTATTACCTGGGCCGGTACCTCTTTAGCCTCGGGTACGGTTTCCTTTCCGCGGGTCTTACCCTGCTTTTCGCTATCCCCTTGGCCTTCCTTTTCCGCTACGCCTTCCCAGGACGGGCGGCCTTCTTGGCCCTCGCCACCTTTCCCTTCGTGCTTCCCACACCGGTGGTGGCCTTGGGGTTTTTGGCCCTCGTGGGGCCTAGGGGGATCCTGGGGGTGGACCTGTATGGGAGCCTTTTCCTCCTCCTTTGGGCCGCGGTCCTCTACAACCTGGGCTTGGCCCTGAGGATCCTCCTCCCCTTGGCCTTGGCCCTAGAGGGACCCCTCCAGGCGGCCCGCGCCCTGGGAGCCCCTCCCTATAGGGCCTTTCTCCGGGTGGGGCTTCCCCTTTTGGGCCCCGCCTTGGGCTCCGCAGGGGTCCTGGTCTTCCTCTACACCTTTGCGGCCTTTGGGGTGCCCCTTCTCCTTGGGGGCGGGCGGTGGAACACCCTCGAGGTGGAGGTCTACCTCCTCCTGGCCCACCGCCTGGCCTTTTCCGAGGCCTCGGGCCTCATCCTCCTCCAGCTCCTGACCCTAGCCTTGGCCGCGGGGCTTTATACCTCCTTAAGGCCTTATCCCTTGGTCCCAGGTCCCCTCCTCCCCCTTAGGCGGCCCCTTTGGGCCACCTTGGGGGTGGGCCTTTTCTTCCTCCTCCTCTATGCCCCTCTTCTTGCCCTCCTTCCTGGCTTGGCCCCTAGGGCCTTGGCCATGGCCTGGTCCTCGGAGGACTTTACCCCTTTGCCCCTGGCCTTGGGGAATACCTTGGCCTTCGCCTCCTTAGCCTCCGCCTTGGCCTTGCCCTTGGGCGTGGCCTACGCCCTCGCAGCCCGGAAGGCCCGGGGCTTCGACCTCTTGGGCCTTTTCCCCCTCATGGTAAGCCCCGTGGCCTTAGGGCTAGGCTACCTCCTAGCCTATCCAGCCCTGCGAGGCTCCCTCCTCCTGCTCCTTGGGGCCTACGCCCTCCTCGCCTATCCCCTGCTTGCCCGGGCCCTTATCCCAGCTTGGCAAAGCCTTCCGGAAAGCCTCCTCCAGGCGGCTCGGGTCTTGGGGGCTACCCCCTTAAGGGCCTTCCTGCGGGTGGTCCTTCCCCTGCTGGCCCCTGCCCTTTCCTCAGGGCTGGCCCTGGCCTTGGCTGCCCTCCTTGGGGAGTTTGGGGCGAGCCTAGTCCTTTGGCGGCCGGAGTGGACCACCCTCACCTTGGCCATCTACGAGCGCCTAGGACGGCCTGGGGCTAGGCCCCTGGAGGAGGCCTTAGGCCTAGGGGCCTTCCTGGGGGCCATCTCCGGCCTCCTCTTTTACCTCTTGGACCGGGGCCGGCTTCAGCGCTGGCACTGAGGGCAGAAGTGGGTTCCCCGCCCTCCTAGGACCATGCGGGCCACGGGGGTTTGGCATTGGGGGCAGGGGAGGCCCGTCCGGGCATAGACCGCGTGGACCTTCTGGTAGGCCCCGGGCTTTCCGTCTGGCCTTTGGTAGCTCCGGTCGGAAAGGGTGCTCCCTCCAAGGGCGATGGCCTCGGCCAGGACCTGGCGGATGGCCTCATGGAGCCTCCTTCCCTCCTCCTCCGTGAGGGTGTGGGCGGGGCGGGCGGGGTGGAGGCCTGCCCGGAAGAGGGCCTCGTCCGCGTAGATGTTGCCTAGCCCTGCGGCCAGGGTCTGGTCCAGAAGGAGGACCTTGAGGGCCTTGCGGCTCCTCCTTAGGCCCTCGAGGAAAGGCCCAAGGGGGAAGGTCCCAAGGGGCTCAGGCCCAAGCCGCCTGAGGAGGGGGATCTCCCCATAGTTCCCCTGGTCCACGGCCCAAATACGGCCCAAACGCCGGGGATCGTGGAAGAAGAGGGCCCCCCCCTCTAGGAGGAACTCTGCCCGGGTGTGGGGGGTCCTTTCCCGGCGGAACCCCCCGGTCATCCCCAGGTGGACCACGAGCTCCACCCCTCCCTCCAAGGTCCAAAGGAGGAACTTGCCCCGCCGCCCTATCCCTATGACCTTCCGACCCCAAGCCCTTTCCGTGTGGCGGTAGCGAAAGGGGTCTTCGTGGCGTAGCCCCAGGAGGGTCTGCCCCACCAAGGGGCTCAGCCAGCGCCTTAGGGTTTCCACCTCAGGCAGTTCAGGCATGGGGCCTACCCCTCGCTACCCAGCGGTACACCCGGGGGCCCAGGCCCAGGATGCGCCCTGCCCATAGGAGAGGGGTAAAGGGGCCAAAGGAGGGGTTACCGCCCAGGAGGTGGAGTCCTTCCCATAAGGCCTTGGGATCCAGATCTAGGGCCCCTTCCACCTCCTGGGGCCGCACCTCGAGGGTGCCCCCTAGGTCCAAAGCCTTAGGGGCCCGGCCGAGGGCCCTACAGTAAGGGCAAGTCCCATCAATGAGGACCCGCATGGTCCACCGGCACCGGCCGCCCCTCCCGGTCCACGGCCACGTAGGTGAGCTCCCCATGGGTGGCTAGCACGGGGCCTTCGTCCTCCCCGAAGCGCTCCTTGTAGACTTCCACCTCCACCGTCAGGGAGGTGCGCCCCACCCGCACCACCCGGGCCACCACCTCCAGGAGGTCCCCCGTGCGGATGGGCACCTTGAACTCCACCCGGCTTACCGCCACAGTGACCACGGGTTTTCGCGCCCGGCGAGCGGCCGCATAGGAGCCCACCTTGTCCATAAGCCCCAGGACAAAACCGCCAAAGGCCGCTCCTAGGGCGTTGGTGTGTTCTGGAAAGACGAGCTCTAGGGTTCTAGCCTCCATGAGCCTAAGGCTACCAGGGCCTTACCCTTCGTAGAGGGCATCCGTACGTTGGGCCATTTCCCGATCCTTCTCCGTCACCCCTCCTGCCGAGTGGGTCCACCACTCCACCTGGACCCGGCCCCATTCCACCGTGATCCGGGGGTGGTGGTTTTCGGCTTCCGCAAGCTCTCCTACCCTATTCGCAAAGGTTAGGGCTTCTTGGAAGTTCCTAAAAAGAAAGGTCTTGGCTAGCCGCTTGGGGTTTTCCAAGATGTCCCATTCCATGCCCCTATTAAAGCCTAAAGCCCCGGAGCCTTTGTGCTCGGGGCCTTGTTGGTTGCGGGGGCGGGATTTGAACCCGCGACCTTCGGGTTATGAGCCCGACGAGCTACCAGGCTGCTCCACCCCGCGCCGCCACCCATCAATATACGCCTAGGACCTCTTTCTGTCAAGCGAATGTAGTCGGTCAACTCACTTGCACCCATGCTCCTGGCCTCAGATTTATGCGGGGGTACCAGTTGAAAGGGGCTGCCGGTTTCCCGTCAAATGACGGGTGCTATGCACACGACAGCCCGAGGGTTACTCTCCCACATCCTGGCCCTCCTGCCAAGCCCCCACCTCCGGGATTCCCTCAAAGCCCTACTTCTCCTCCTCCTCCAAGGCCACGGCAAGGCTAGACCCCAGCACAGCAAAACCAAGTCC
>JBEPYU010000099.1:0-3470 GCA_041641215.1 Thermaceae bacterium | reverse complement strand
GGTGTCCCTGCTGTACCGCAGGGGGGTGCGGAAGAAGAAGGCGGCCCTGGAGACCTTCTCCTTCCATCCCCTCTCCGCCCTCAGGTTCCTGGGGCTCTATGCGGTATAACGGTCAAGTCTGGGCCCCCATGCGGGCTTGGGGCCCGCATGGGGTGGTATCATAAACCCCAACCCCTTGACAAATGGGAGCCGCGTGCGAAAGTGGGCTTGTCAGCTCCCTCCTGAGGCCGATTCCCAGTGGGTAGAGTTGCAAAGGTTGTTAGCCCCGTAGGGGATTGATACTGTCTTGGCTGTCAAGCCACCCCCTGCCCCAGCCGGGTGGCGTAGTACTCCCTGAGCCTCCCCATCATCCACCTCAAGAGCCCGTGGGCCACAGCCACCAAGGCCTGCTTCTTCCCCTTACGGGAAAGCAAGCGCCGGTAAAAGGCCCGCAATGAAACCCCAAGGCGGGAGGCCCTAGCCCACGCCCTAAGGCCGAAAGGTGGCAAAGGTTGTTAGCCCCGGAGAGAGGGCGGCTTTTTTTCGCAAGGGCTGCTAGCCCCTTCTGTGAAGTTGACAACCCTCGAGGGAGCCGGGATACTGCCTCCGTGGTCGTGGGTTTGGGCGCGGATCTGGTGGAGATCCGCCGCATAAGGCGCCTTTTGGAAGGCTATGGGGCTAAGGCCTTAGGAAGGCTTTTCACGGAGGAGGAACTGACCTATGCCTTGGAACGTGAGGACCCTGCCCCAAGCCTCGCCGCCCGGTTCGCCGCCAAGGAGGCCTTCCAGAAGTGCTGGCCCGAACGCGTGGGTTGGAAGCAGGTGTGGGTAGGCATGGAAGGGGCTAGGCCCGTGCTCCGCTTCGCTGAGGGCCTAAGGGCCCGCCTCGAGGCGGAAGGCCTCGAGGCCCAGCTTACCCTAAGCCACGAACGGGCATACGCCTTGGCCGTGGTGATCCTCCAAAGGAGGGGTTAGGCTGGGCCCTATCCGTGCTAAGATAGGGGTCCGGTGGGCTTAGGACCTGGTTAGAGATGCACAAGGTGGTCATCGTAGGCCGCCCCAATGTGGGCAAATCCAGCCTATTCAACCGCCTCCTGGGGAAGCGGAGCGCCCTGGTGGAGGACGTCCCTGGGGTCACCCGGGACCTGAAGGAGGGGGTAGTGGAAACTCCCCAGGGCCGCTTCCTCCTCGTGGACACCGGGGGGCTTTGGTCCGGAGACCGCTGGGAGGAGAAGATCCGGGCTAAGGTGGACCAGGCCCTAGAGGGGGCGGACCTCGTCCTCTTTGCGGTGGAGGGACGGGCAGACCCCACCCCGGCGGACCTCGAGGTGGCCGAGTACCTGAGGCGCAAGGGTAAGCCCGTCCTCCTCGTGGCCACCAAGGTGGACCACCCAAGCCACGAGGCCTACCTCGGGCCCCTCTACGCCCTAGGCTTTGGGGAACCCCTACCCACCTCCAGCGAGCACGCCCGGGGCCTGGAGGAGCTCCTCGAGGCCATCTGGGCTAGGCTTCCCGTGCGCCAAATGGAAAGCGAGCCTGAAGAAGGGGCCATCCGCCTAGCCCTCATCGGGCGGCCCAACGCGGGGAAATCCAGCCTCCTTAACGCCCTTCTCCGGGAGGACCGGGTTTTGGTCTCCGAGGAACCGGGCACCACCCGGGACGCCATCGACGTGCGCCTTTCCTTCCGGGGAGAGCCCTTTATCCTGGTGGACACTGCGGGGATCCGCAAGCGCCCCGAGAACCGGGTAGAGGAGCTGGCCATCGGGCGGAGCTACCGGGCCATGGGGGAGGCGGATGTGGTCCTTTTGGTCATCGACCCCTTCCAGGTAGGGGACCGGGACCTCAAGCTGGCCCAGGCCGCCATGGAAAAGGGCAGGCCCATCCTCCTCCTCATCAGCAAGTGGGACCTGGTGGGAAAGGAGGAGGCCCCCAAGGTGCGCCGCATTCTCGGGGAGAAGCTCGCCCACCTGGCCCATCTTCCCCGGCTTTACACCTCCGCCCTCACGCGGCTTAACCTGGAGAGGATCTTCCCCGCGGCCAAGCGCCTCTACGAGCTCAACCACACCCGCATCCCCACCGCAGAGCTCAACCGCTGGGTGGGGGTTTGGACCAGCCGGGTCCAGCTTCCCAACTTCAAGGGAAAACCCCTCAAGATCTTCTACGCCACCCAGCCCGAGGTGGCCCCCCCTACCTTCGTCTTTTTCGTGAACCATCCCGAGTTCGTAACCCGGGCCTTTGAGAACTACCTCAAAAACCGGATCGGGGAGGACCTGGGCCTAAGGGAGGTTCCCTTCCGTCTGGTCTTCCGGGGTCGAAGGGAGGAGTAGGGCCATTCCCTCCACCGCCCCCAGGCGCAAGGAGAGGTGGGCCAAGGGGGTAAGGGGGGTGGGCTCGGGGTTGATCTCCACCAGGTAGGCCCCAGAGACAAAGGCCAGACGCCCCAAGGAGGCCGCGGGCTCCACCTCCGCGCTCGTGCCGATGATGAGGGCCCAGTCGGCCTCGAGGAAAGCCTTTTCCGCCCGGGCCCAGGCCTCTTCCGGAAGGAGCTCCCCAAACCACACCACGTCGGGCCTCCCCCTTCCCCCGCAGCGGGGGCAAAGGGGTGGGGGGGTAAAGGCCTCGGGCAGGGGGAAGCGGTACCCGCAGGCCTCGCAACGGGCCCGGTGGAGGCTTCCGTGAAGCTCCACCACCTCCTGGCTTCCCGCCCTTTGGTGGAGACCGTCCACGTTTTGCGTGGCGAGGAGGAAGCTTCCCCCCCGGGCCTTCACCTGGGCCTCAAGGCGGGCTAGGGCCCGGTGGGCGGGGTTGGGCTCGGCTTGCCGCACCCGGGCAAGCCTTTCCGCATACCAGGCCCAGACCTTCCCCGGGTCCCGGGCGTAGGCCTCAGGGGTAGCGTATTCCAGGGGGTTAAAGTTCTTCCAAAGCCCTTCCGCGTCCCGAAAGGTGGGAATCCCCGAGGGCTTGGAGATCCCTGCGCCCGTTAGGACCGCGACCCGCTGGGCCCTTTGGAGGCGGGCTTGGGCCTCGAGGAGGCCCTCCATGCCCTCCAGTGTATCCTCTAGACATGCGGCTTTTCACCCCCGAGGCCATGCGCCGGATCGATCAGGAGGCCGCAAGGAGGGGCTACCCCACCCTCCTCCTCATGGAGTGGGCGGGGATGCGGGCCGCGGAGGTCTACCTCCGCCTCTTTGGCCCTAGGCCCGCCCTGGTCCTTGCGGGCAAGGGGAATAACGGGGGGGATGGCCTGGTCCTGGCCCGCCACCTCCTCCTCAAGGGGGTGCCCGTCCAGGTCTATGGGGAGGAGGGGGCTAGGGGGGATGCCCTCCTGGCCCGGGAGGCCCTCCAGGCCCATGGCCTGAGGATCCAGCCCCTGGCCGAAGCCCAGCTTCCCCAAGGGGTGGTCCTGGTGGACGCCCTCTTCGGGACCGGCCTCAGGGGCCCCTTGGAGGGGCCCTACGCCCGGCTTGTGGAGGCCATGAACGCCTCGGGCCT
>JBEPYU010000098.1:0-3474 GCA_041641215.1 Thermaceae bacterium | reverse complement strand
TACCTGGACCACTACAACCGCCGGCGACCCCACCGGGCCTTGGGGGGCCTGGCCCCTTTAGAGTACCTGGCTAGAATACGGGGGGAGGCGGTCCCCACAGAGTCTCAAATGTGTTGACCGACTACAGCCCCTGTTCCCCTACCCAAGGCAACCCCTATAATGGGGAGAAGGTGACGGCCAGGCGGCTTGCCCTCCTCCGGCTCCTCGTGGAGGAGTACATCAGGACCAAGGCCCCGGTGCCCTCGGCGAGATTGGCCGAGGCCCTGGGCCTTTCCCCCGCCTTGGTGCGCTACGAGCTCATCGCCCTCGAGGAGGAGGGCTACCTGACCAAGCCCCACGCCTCCGCGGGCCGGGTGCCCACCCGCCAGGGCTTCCGCCAGTACACCCTGGCCCTCCTCCCCCCTAAACCCCTACCCGAGGCCGTGCAGGAGCGGGTGGAAAGGGCCTTGGAGGAGGCCAGGGAGCCCGAGGCCCTTCTCGTGAAGATGGCCGTGGGGCTTTCCGGCTACCCTGCCCGCCTCCGCCTGGTGCCAAGGCGCACTCCCACCGTCCGCCAGGTCCACCTCTCCCCTCTCCCCGAGGGCACCCTGGCCGTCTTGGTCCTCGAGGGGGGGCGGGTGCAGGAGGCCAGGCTTTCCCTCAGACTACCCCCCCAGGAGCTCAGGCGGGCGGAGGAGGCCTTGGCCCACCCCTTCACCCAGCTCCCCCCAGCCCCCAAGGGCCTAGAAGGGCTTTTCGCCGCCCTAGAGACCGCCCTCAGGGGAAGCCGGGAGGTGATCTATCGGGAAGGGCTGGCCCTGGCCCTAAGGGAGCCCGAGGCCCAAAACCCCGGGCTCCTCGAGCGCCTGGTGCGCCTCTATGAGGCGGGGGGGGAGGAGGTCCTCACCCCCGCAAGCCGGGTGGACGTGATGGTGGGGGAGGTGGAGGGGCTTTCCACGGTGCGGGCGGGTTTTGCCCGGGGGGAGTGGCTTGGGGAGATCACCCTCATCGGCCCCTTGCGCATGCGCTACCCGGAGGCCCTTTCCGTGGCCTATAGCCTCGGCCAGCTCTATACTGGGAGGCATGCGGGTTGAGGTCCGCCTTTTCGCCGCCTACCGGGAAAAGGCGGGAAAGGACCGGGTCCTTTTGGAGTTACCCGAGGGGGCCAGGGTGGCCGAGGCCAAGGCCCACCTCGAGGCCCTCTTCCCCGGCCTTTCCCTTTCCGGGGGCATGGCTGCGGTGAACCAGGAGCTCGCAGGCCCCGAAACCCCCTTGAGGGAAGGGGATGAGCTGGCCTTCCTGCCTCCGGTTTCCGGGGGAGGGGAAAGCTTCGGCCTTACGGAGGGGCCCTTGGACCTCCAGGCCCTTTTGGACTGGGCCCGAGCCCCCGAGTACGGGGCGGTGGTGAGCTTCCTCGGCACCACCCGCTCCCCCAACCGGGGGGAGGAGGTCCTCTACCTGGAGTACGAGGCCTACCCGGGTATGGCCGAGCGGGTCATGGAGCGGATCATCGGGGAGATGCGGGCCCGCTGGCCCCTGGGGCGGGTGGCCCTTTGGCACCGCCTGGGCCGGGTAGACCCCGGGGAGGCCTCCATCGCCATCGTGGTCTCGGCCCGGCACCGGAAGGAGGCCTTCCTGGCCTGCGAGTACGCCATCGACCGGGTGAAGCAGATCCTCCCCGTCTGGAAAAAGGAATACCGGCGGGACGGGAGCTTCTGGGTGGAGGGGTTCACCCCTGAGGAAGGCCGGCTTTGATACCCTTTACTTTTGGTTCCTGCGCTTCCAGGTTCCAAAAAGACTCCACGGGGACTTTCTACCGGGGTCCCCATGCGGGCTTGGGCCCGCATGGGGTGGTATGAGCCCCTTCGCCGCGGCCTATGGCCTCCTCCTTCTCCTCCTTTTCCTCCTGCCCCTCCTCCTAGGCTTCCTCGCGGGGCGGGCCTACCGGTTGGGGAGGGGAAAGGTGGGGCTTGGCCTCCTCCTCTTTGGGGCCTTCCTGGGCCTACTCCTAAAGCCCAGGCCCTTGGGGCTTCTCCTCCTAGGCCTAGGCCTCCTTTGGGGGTATGGGCTAAGGCTTGGGCCCTAGAGGGGCCTGAGGTCCTCGAGGAGCAAAAACCCCACCCCCGGGGGCAGGCCCTCGAGGAGGGGCCATAGGGCCTGGGCCACCTCCTCGGCTAGGGGCTTTAGGGCCTCTGGGGGCTTTTCCGTGCGGAGGAGGAGGGTGAGCTGGTAGAAGCGCTGGGTGTGGGTGGGGGTACCGTCCTCGAAGAAGGGGGTAGGGGGCGGAACCTCGTCCCAAAGGAGGTAGACCTCCCCGAGGCGGCCGGGGAGAAAGGCCCCGAGGTCCAAGGGAACCTCCTTGGGGTGCCAAAGGTAACCTTGGAAAAGGCGGACGGCCTGCATAGGGCTAGGGCCAGGTGGCGAACACCTCCCCCCCATAGAGGTAAAACCGGGGGAGCCTACGGGAAAGGTGGACGGCCACCTCATAGGGGATGGTCCCCTTGGCCTCCGCCAGGGCCACCAGGCCCGTAGGGCCGAAATCCGGGGCGATGGCCTCGTAAACCCCCTCCAGGCCCTCCTTGGGAGGCCCCGGGAGGAGGACCGTGGTCTGGTCCATGGAGATCCGGCCGGCCACGGGGCAGAAGGCCCCATCCGGCCCCCGCACCCCCCTCACCCCTCCCCGGGGGAGGCCGTCCGCATAGCCCACGGGCAGGGTGGCGAGCCACTCCCCCCCGCGGGCCACGAAGGTCCCCCCGTAGCCCACCCGGTCCCCGGGCCTAAGGCGCTTCACCAGGGTGGGGCGGGCGAGGAGGCGGAGGATGGGCCTTAGGCCGAAGCCCGGGATGAGGCCGTATAGCCCAAGCCCAGCCCGGGCATTCTCCCCCCCATAGAGGAGAAGCCCCAAGGAGTTTTCCAGGTGGTAAAAGCGCCCAGGGCCCAAGGCCTCCTTGACCTCGGCGAAACGGGCCCTTTGGAGCTGGACGTAGGCCTCGTCCTCCCCCACGGTGGCCAGGTGGCTATAGACCCCTTCCACCCTCACCCCCAAGGCCTCCACCGCCCTTAGGGCAGGGAGGGCCTCCTCCCAGGGAAAGCCCACCCGGCCCATCCCCGTGTCCACCTTGAGGTGGGCCCTGGGGAGGAGGCCCAGGGCCCGGGCCCTTTGGGCCAGGGCCTGGGCCGCCTCGAGGGTGGAGAGGGTAGGGGTGAGGCCTAGCCTCAGGGCCTCCTCGGCCTCCAAGGGATGGAGGGCCCCAAGGAGGAGGATCTCCCCCCGGAGGCCCCCCTCCCTCAGGGCCCGGGCCTCGGCCAGGGTGGCCACGGCCAGGCGCCCCACCCCCCTTCCCTCCAGGAAGCGGGCCAAGGGCAGGGCCCCATGCCCATAGGCCTCCCCCTTGAGCACGGGGATGACCTCCCCCTGGACCCGGGCCTTGAGGACCTGGTAGTTGGCCCAAAGGGCCTCCAGGTCCACCTCTATCCAAGCCCGCAAGGGGGGCA
>JBEPYU010000097.1:0-3649 GCA_041641215.1 Thermaceae bacterium | reverse complement strand
TGGTGTCCCTGCTGTACCGCAGGGGGGTGCGGAAGAAGAAGGCGGCCCTGGAGACCTTCTCCTTCCATCCCCTCTCCGCCCTCAGGTTCCTGGGGCTCTATGCGGTATAACGGTCAAGTCTGCCCCGAGGACTACCTCCTGGACCTGGGGGTGCCCCCCTCCTACATCCAGCCCCTTCGCCTTGTGGAGGAGGAGGGGGAGTTTTTGGAACTCCTCTCCGGCCTTCCCCGGGACGTTCAGGAGAGGCTTTTAGACCTCTACGCGGGCAAGAAGGTGGTGCCGCCTCCTAAGGTGGAGACCCTCGAGGAGCTCACCCGCCACCCCCTTTCCCGGCAGCACCTCCAGTTCATCCAAGACCTAGGGGAGCTCCGCCGGGCCCTCTCCCACCCCTGGGAGCAGTGGATGGTCTTTCTCCACCCGGCGCAGCGGGAGGCCGTAGAACGGACTTTCCAAGGCCCCGCCCGGGTCACGGGCCCTGCGGGCACTGGGAAGACCGTGGTGGTCCTCCACCGCGCGGCCAAGCTCGCAGAGCGCTACCCCGGGGCCCCCATCCTCCTCACCTCCTTCAACCGCTCCCTGGCCCACCGCCTTCGCCGATGGCTCCAACTCCTCCTTGGGGAAATACCCGAAAACTTCACCGTGGAAAACCTCCACAGCCTGGCCCGGAGGCTCTACCAACAGCACTTTGGCCCCGTGGAGATCGCTACGGAGGAAACGTACCTCCCCTGGCTTTGGGAGGCGGCTTCGGGTCTAGCCTACCAGCCCGGGTTCCTCCGCTCGGAGTTCGCCTTCTTGGACGCCTGGGGCCTTTACGAATGGGAACGCTACCGGGAATTCCCCAGGAGCGGGCGGGGCGTGCCCCTTACCGGCCAGGAGCGGCACAGGCTCTTTGAGGCCTTCCAGAAGGTCTGGAAACGGATAGAGGAAGAGGGCTTCCTCACCTTCAACCAGCTTCTCCACCGGCTAAGGGCCAAGGCGGAAAGCGGGGAGCTCCCCCGCTTCCGGGCTGCGGTGGTGGACGAGGCCCAAGACCTGGGGCCGGCCGAGCTCCTCTTCCTGCGGGCTTTGGTGGAGGAAGGGCCAGACCACCTCTTCTTCGCCCTAGACCCCGCCCAGCGCATCTACCGGAGCCCCCTGTCCTGGCAGGCCATGGGCCTCGAGGTCCGGGGCCGCTCCATCCGGCTCAAGGTGAACTACCGCACCACCCGGGAGATCGCCCAGGCCGCGGAGGGCCTCCTCCCCCCTGAGGTGGAGGGGGAGTCGCGGGAGGTGCTTTCCCTTTTCCGGGGCCCTCCACCCTCCGTCCGCGGCTTCCCCACCCAGGAGGACTGCGCCCAGGACCTGGTGGCCTGGGTGAAAGCCCGCCTGGACTTCGGCATCCCGCACGAGGAGATCGCAGTGCTCACGAGGATCTGGGACCTGGCCAAGAGCCTCCGGGAACAGCTTGTGGCCCAGGGGGTACCGGCTACCCTGCTTTCCGATGAGGAGCAGGAGGGAGGGGTTCGCGTGGGGACGGTGCATAGCGCCAAGGGGCTCGAGTTCCGGGCGGTGGCCGTGTTTGGGGCAAGCCGACACCTCTTCCCCCTGGAGTCCCTTCTCCGGAAAGCCCCTTCGGAGGAGGAGCGCAGGTACCTGGAGGAGCAGGACCGCAACCTCCTCTACGTGGCCTTGTCCAGGCCCAGGGAGTACCTTTGGGTGGGGTACTGGGGCGAACCCAGCCCCTTCCTGAGGAAATAATCTCACTCCCAAAGCCATGCTCAAGGCCAACCTTTTTCCCCTTGCCCTTCCCCCAGAAGCCCTCCGCATCCACCGGTACGGGCACAAAGAGCCCCAGAGGTTGCTGGGCTATCTGCGGGCCCAGGGCTTCCTTGCCGAGATCCACGGGCAGGAGGTCTGGGCCTACGGGGTGGAAGCCCCCGAGGCCCGGGCCCGTCCTCTGGGGACGCTCAGGCCGGAAGGGGTTGTGGAGACGGCGAAAGCCTTTAACGGCCACCTCCACCGCCTTCTCGCCCAGAAGGGCTTCTACCGGAACGCCGGGGTGTGGCTGGATCCGGAGGACTACGTGGAGATAACGGGCCACCTCGCCCTCTCCCCTCGAGGGCCCAAGGTCCCCCTGCCCGTGCGCCTGCAACAGGGGTACCGGGTGGAGGTGGTCCACCTGGAGGGGGTCTACTTTGCCCTGGTGGACCTGGAAAAGCAGGTTTTCACCAAGGCCACCCTGGCCGAGCTGGGAGGGGAGGTGCTCCAGCATCTGGAAGCCCTCCAGGAAAGGCCTCCCCTCAGGGCCTTTGACCCCATCCACAGGAAGGACCTGCCCCTAAGGGAGGCTCCCCCCAACGCCCACCTCCTCCTCCATCCCCAGGTGCTTGCGGCCATAGAGGCTCCCCTCTCCTCGGGCTCGGGCGTTCGTCGCCTCGTCGAGGACGTGTTTTGGGAAAGCCAGTTCAGCTTTAGGGACCTTGAGGAGAAGGTGCCCGTGGTCTTCCAAGGGGTTTTGGACCCTAGGCCCTGGGCCATCCCCAAAGGACGCCTCGCCTCGGTCACCCGGGGCGCCCTTCGCCTAGGCCAGGGTTCCGGCCATAGCCCCAAGGAGGTGTGGCAAAAGGGGTTCTTCCGTCCTCCGGAAAAGGTCACCTTTCACCTCAGCTTTCCTGCCCACTTCTCCCTTCCCCTAAGACGCCCTGCAGGCTGGACCCACGCGCCCAAGGCCCGGGGGCAACCGGAGCGCCGGGAAACCCGCCCAACCCACGCGGAGGAAGGGGTCCAAATCGGGGCCCGGGAGCTCCTTCTCCGCCATTTCGTGGACCGGGGCCAGCTCGGAAGGAACCCCGAGGGAAGGCGTCTCCTCGCCCTGACCCCCTCGCTCCCAAGCTTCCGGGAGCTCTGGGAGAGGATAGGGGCCTCCTTGGAGCTCCAGCGTCCCCCTCTGGTCTATGACCCCCAAACGGGTAAGGCCGTACAAGGGGGCCCGCTCCCTGCGGACATCGCGCTCCTCCTTGCGCCCCAAGAGGTGGCCCTGGAGGTCCTCCAACAGGTGGACTCGAGCCTAAGGGCCTCCGCCCAGCTGGTCCAGTGGGTCCAACCCCCTACCCTCCTGCAACGGCCACCCCTGCACGAGCTGGTCTACAGCCTGGCCCGCAAGGTGGGCGGCATCCCCTTTGTGCTCGAGGGATTCGCATACCATGTGCTCGGCATCGTCCACACCGGGGATGGCCTCTTTTGGAGGCTCCTCTCCCCGGAAGGGGAGATCACCGATCAGGGCTGGAACTTTCCAGAGAAAGGGCTCCCCCACCCTTTGGTGGTCCACTTCCGGGGGGGCAACGAGGCCCTGAAAACGGTGCTTGGCCGGACGAGGTTGCCCCTGGTCCGGATCGGGCCCAGCCGTCTCCGGTTTTCCGATAAGGCCCTGCCCCTGGGCACCTACTTCCGGGCCTCCTCGAGGCTAGCGTACCTCCACGCCCACCCCGGCCACCCGGGGTGGCCCAAGGCCTTGAGGGTGGAGGTGGTGCAGGGGGACCTGGACCTGGAAGAAGCCGTGGCCCAGGTCTACTGGCTTACCAAGGTGGCGGGCGGCCTCTACCACCCCAACGTCCTCCCCCTCAGCGTGGCCAACCCCATGGAGGGCGGCCCCCCTGGGCAGGGCTAACCG
>JBEPYU010000096.1:0-3658 GCA_041641215.1 Thermaceae bacterium | reverse complement strand
TCGACACGGACCGGATCATCCCCGCCCGCTTCATGAAGACCATCACCTTTGAGGGCCTGGAGCGCTACCTCTTCTACGACGAGCGGTTTGACGAAAGGGGTAACCCCAAGCCCCACCCCCTCAACGACCCCCGCTACCAAGGGGCGAGCATCCTCTTGGTGGAGGAGGGCTTCGGTTCGGGGAGCAGCCGGGAGCACGCCCCTCAGGCCATCAAGCGCTTTGGGTTTAAGGCCCTCGTGGGGGCAAGCTTTGCGGAGATTTTCTTCGGCAACGCCCTTTCCATCGGCCTACCTTGTGTGACCTTGGAACGGAAAGATCTGGAGGCCCTTTTCCAGCGGGTGGAGGCGGATCCCACCCTTCCCGTAGAGGTGGATCTCGTGGCCAAGGAGGTCCGCTTCGGCGGGCAAAGGGCTTCCCTCCACATCCCTGAACCCGCCCGGGAGGCCCTGGTCCAAGGGCTTTGGGACCCCATCGGGGAGCTTCTGGAAGCGGGGTCCCTCCTCGAGGCGTTCGACCGGCGGCTCCCCTACCCCAAGGAGACCCCATGAAGGTGGCCGTTTTACCAGGAGACGGGATCGGCCCCGAGGTGACGGAGGCCGCCCTTAAGGTCCTTAAGGCCTTGGACCAAGCCCATGGCCTAGGCCTCATCTACGAGGTCTTCCCCTTTGGGGGAGCAGCCATCGAGATCCATGGGGAACCCTTCCCTGAGGTAACCCGCAAGGGGGTAGAAGGGGCCGAGGCCGTGCTCCTTGGGAGCGTAGGGGGGCCCAAGTGGGACGGCCTCCCCCGGGAGATCCGCCCCGAAACGGGCCTCCTCCAGCTAAGGAAAAACCAGGACCTCTTCGCCAACCTCCGCCCCGCCAAGGTCTTCCCAGGGCTCGAGGGGCTTTCCCCCCTAAGGCCCGAGGTGGCCCGGGGGGTGGACCTCCTGATCGTGCGGGAGCTCACCGGGGGCATCTACTTTGGAGAACCCCGGGGGATGACGGAAGGGGAAGCCTGGAACACCGAGCGCTACCGCAAGGAGGAGGTAGAGCGGGTAGCCCGGGTGGCCTTTGAGGTCGCGAGGAAGCGGAAAAAACACGTGACCAGCGTGGACAAGGCCAACGTCCTCGAGGTAGGGGAGTTCTGGCGCAAGACCGTGGAGGAGGTGGGGCGGGCCTACCCTGAGGTGGCCTTAGACCACCAGTACGTGGACGCCATGGCCATGCACCTGGTGAAAAACCCGAGCCGCTTCGACGTGGTGGTCACGGGAAATATCTTCGGGGACATCCTCTCGGACCTGGCAAGCGTCCTCCCGGGCTCCTTGGGCCTTCTCCCCTCGGCCTCCTTGGGCCGGGGCACCCCGGTGTTTGAGCCCGTGCACGGCTCCGCCCCCGATATTGCGGGCAAGGGCGTGGCCAACCCCACCGCGGCCATCCTTTCTCTAGCCATGATGCTGGAGCACGCCTTTGGCCTGGTGGAGCTTGCCCGAAAGGTGGAGGACGCCGTGGCCCAAGCCCTCCGGGAAACCCCTCCCCCAGACCTGGGGGGGAACACGGGCACGGAGGCCTTCACGGGGGAGGTCCTCCGCCGCCTGGCCTAAGATGGGGGTATGATCCGGCACCGCTTCAGCGCCGAGGACTTCCACCGCATGGCCGAGGTAGGGCTCTTAGGGGAGGACGACCGGGTAGAGCTCATCCGGGGGGAGGTGGTGGAGCTGAGCCCCATCGGAAAGCGGCATGCCTACGCTCTGAACACCCTGGTGGACCTTTTGAGCCCCCTACGGGGGCAGGCCGTGCTCTCGGTGCAAAACCCCCTCGAGCTCTTCCCGGACACCGAGGTTTATCCCGACCTCGCCCTTCTCCAGCCCCCGAGGTCCCGGTACCGCGACCGCTTGCCCGAGGGCAAAGACGCCCTTTTGGTGGTGGAGGTAGCCGAGACCAGCCTGAGCTATGACCTCGAGGTGAAGCTCCCCCTCTACGCCAAGGCCGGAATACCTGAGGTCTGGATAGTGGACCTCGTGCGGGAGAAGGTGCACGTCTTCCGCAAACCCCAAGGGGAAGGGTACGGGGAAGGGGAAACCCTTGGTCCCGGGCTCAAGCTCGCCTTCCTAGATGTGGAAATCCCCACCGAGGAACTCCTGTGAGAAAGACCCTGATTCTCACCGGCGCAAACCGGGGAAGCGGGAGGGCCTTGGCCTTATGCCCTTTACTTTTGGTTCCTGCGCCCTCAGATTCCCAAAAAACTTCGCAGGAACTTTTCTACCGGGGCCCCCATGCGGGCGCAAGCCCGCATGGGGTGGTATTAGAGCTCGCGCGGGCGGGGTACGACCTCGTGCCGAACGCCTGCAAGGTGGCCAAGGCCGAGGAGCACCTGGCGAGGCAGCTTGCCGCCGAGGCCCCCGAGATCGCCTGCTTCGTCTACCGCCCCGGGGTCGTGGAGAGGGACATGCAAAAGTCCGCCCGGGAGGCCCAAGGGAGGCGGCTTCGGTGCTCCCAGCGGGTCTTTCCGAGGAAGGCTTGCTGAAGGCGGCCGAAGGGGTGGCCCGGGGCCTGGTGGGGCTTCTTTCCCGGACCCGGGCGTTCCACGGGAGGATCGCCACCTGACGCCTAAAGCTGCCCTAGGAAAGGGGGGAGGAGGATGAGGTCGGACCGCATCAAGAAAGGGTTGTCCCAGGCCCCCGCCCGCGCCATGCTCCGGGCGGTGGGCGTGGGAGACGAGGACTTCGGGAGGCCCTTCGTGGGGGTGGTGAACACCTTCACCGACGGGATGCCCTGTAACCTCCACCTGCGCCAGCTGGCGTTGGACCTGAAGGCGGGGCTCAAGGAGGCTGGGCTTTTCCCCTTTGAGTTCGGGGCGCCGGCCATCTCCGACGGGATCAGCATGGGCACCCCCGGCATGCGGGCGAGCCTCATAAGCCGCGAGGTCATCGCCGACAGCGTAGAGCTCATAGCCCAGGGCTACCTCTACGACGGCATGGTGGTCCTCTCCGCCTGCGACAAGACCATCCCCGGGGGGGCTATGGGGGTGATCCGGAGCGGGGTTCCCGGCATGGTCCTCTACGGGGGGACCATCGCCCCGGGGGAGTGGCAGGGCCGGAAGCTCACCATCGTGGAGGTGTTTGAGGCGGTGGGCCAAAGGGCAGCGGGCAAGATCGGCGAGGAGGAGCTTTTGGAGATTGAAAGGCGGGCCATCCCCGGCCCCGGAGCCTGCGGCGGCCAGTACACCGCCAACACCATGGCCATGGCCCTCGAGGCCCTGGGCCTCTCCCCCCTAGGGTATAACGCCATCCCCGCGGTCCACCCCGAGAAGGCCAGGGCCACAAGGGAGGCGGGGAAGGCCCTGGCCTGGGCCATTGCGCACGGCTGGAAGCCCAAGGACTTCCTTACCCGGAGGAGCTTCCTCAACGCCATCGCCACCGTGGCCGCCACGGGAGGGAGCACCAACGCCGTCCTCCACCTCCTGGCCATGGCCAAGGAGGCGGGGGTGGAGCTAAGCCTGGACGACTTTGACCAGGTCTCCCGCAAGACCCCCGTGATCGCCGACCTCAGACCTTGGGGCACCTACACCGCCTGGGAGCTCTACGAGGCGGGCGGGACAGCCCTCGTCCTCAAGCGCCTCCTGGAAGCGGGCCTCCTCTTTGGGGAGGAGAAAACCCTCACGGGCCGCACCCTGGAGG
>JBEPYU010000095.1:0-3724 GCA_041641215.1 Thermaceae bacterium | reverse complement strand
TTTCTGGTGTCCCTGCTGTACCGCAGGGGGGTGCGGAAGAAGAAGGCGGCCCTGGAGACCTTCTCCTTCCATCCCCTCTCCGCCCTCAGGTTCCTGGGGCTCTATGCGGTATAACGGTCAAGTCTGTACCGGGGCCCCCATGCGGGCGCAAGCCCGCATGGGGTGGTATCATAGGAGTTCCTCCTTGTTGACCTCCAAAACCTCGCCCCCCTCGAGGAGGAGTTCCACCGACCCCTTGAGGGGGTTGAGCTTTTGCACCTTCCCGCAGACCCCGGCCTTGGTGCAGACCCGGGCGTTCCTCTTGGGCAGGTCCGCAAGGAGCTCCTGGTACATGGGGTGCTCATAGGTCAAGCAGCAAAGGAGGCGGCCACAAGGCCCCGAGATCTTCTCCGGGGAAAGGGGGAGCTGCTGGTCCCGGGCCATGCGGATGGAAACCTGGGCGAACCCCATGAGCCAGGTGGAACAGCAGCTTTCCATCCCGCAAGCCCCTAGCACCCCCAGGGTCCGGGCCCCTTCCCTTGGGCCTTCCCCCACGAACTCCACCCGGGCCCCGAAGCGCCGGGCAAGCTCCCCCGCAAAGGCCCTAAGGTCCACCCGGTCCTCCGAGGCGTAGTGGACCACCAGGTGGCGCCCATCGAGGGTAAAACGGCAGGCCAGGACCTTGGCCGGGATGCCCTCCTCCTTGAGGCGGGCCCGGAGGTAATAGAGGGCCTCCTCTCCCCGGGCGAGGAGGCGGGCCGCCCGGTCCAGGTCCTCCTTGGTGGCCAGGCGCACCACCTCCCCCACCCCCTCCTTCCCCCCTGGGGGGGTACGCACCTGGCCCACCTCGAGGCCCCTAGGGGTGCGGACCACCACAAAGCTCCCCAAGGGGGGAGGTTCCCCTTGGTAGCGGAAGTAGCCCAAGGGGAGGGCGCGAAAGCGCACGCCAACGGTCATCCCCTTAAGTCTAAGGCCAAGCGGGCGAGGACCAGCTCGGGGTTCACATGGGCCTCCAGGGCCTCCCGGGCCTCCTCTAGGGCCAGGAGGGCCTTAGGGCTATGGGCCCAGGCCGCATAGAGGGCGTAGAAGCCCTCCTCCTCGGCCAAAAGCTCCCGCAGAAAGGCCAGCCGCCTAAGGGGCGGGGCTTCCCCCACCTCCTGGGCCTTCCTAAGCCTCGCCCGCACCCCGGCCTCGTCCCCCAAGGCCCGGAGGAGGCGGCCGGGGGCCCCTTGGGCGTAGCGGAGGAGCTCGGGATCCGGGGAAAGGGCCCTAAGGGCCTCCTCGGGCACGGGGCCAAAGGGCACCTCCAGGGCCCTCGAGGCCAGGGTGGGGAGGAGGGTGGAGCGGCTTGGGGCGATGAGGATGAAGCGGGCGTAAGGAGGAGGTTCCTCTAGGAGCTTAAGGAGGGCGTTGGCCGCGGGTTCGTTGAGGAGATGGGCCGAATCCAGGATGGCCACCTTGACCCGGGCCCGAGGGTGGGTTGCCGCCCACTCGAGGAGGGGCTCCACCTGGGCTAAGGTGATCTCCCGCCGCAAGCCCTCCCCCTGGGGGGCAATTTCCAGGAGGTCGGGATGGGGGCCTAGGGGAGGGGGGAAGCCCAGGTTGAGCCCTAGGGCGTACCACCGGGCCACGGTGCGGCGCCCCACCCCCTCGGGGCCGGTGAAGAGGAGGGTAGAGGCCTCTAGCTTGGGAAGAAGGGCCAAGATGGCCTCGTGGCCGATTATCTCCCCCCGTAAAGCCTGGTCCAAAGCCATCGGGGAAACCCCACCTCCTCTACCCGGGCCCAGACGGCCTCAAGGTCTACCCGGAAGAAGCGGACCTCATACCACCCCATGCGGGCCCCAAGCCCGCATGGGGGCCCCGGTAGAAAAGCCCCCGTGAAGTTTTTTGGAAATCTGAGGGCGTAGGAGCCAAAAGTAAAGGGTATGACCAAGGCCCTTACCCCTTAGGGGAGAAGTCCCCCCTCGAAGAAAGGCCATCAAGCCCACCCGGAGTAGGATTCGCAAACCAGCCCCCGTCCATGCTAATATAGGGGCCTAGGAGGTATAGGATGGTGCACGCAGGCTATCTGGCCCTTTTCGCCCTAGGTGCAGCCCTGGTCACCCTTTTCTTCTACCTGATCCTAAACCCCCGCATCCTCACCACCGAGGGGGAGACCTTTGACCTGCGCTTTGTGCTCTTCATGCTCCTCCTCATCCTCCTTTCCGCAGGGACCGTGGCCTACATGTTGATCCTGGGGAAAAGCCACCACCTGCTCTCCTAACGCCCCGATAAGGCCCGGCGCTGGGCTTCTTCCAGGGCCTGGCGGGGTGGTACCCCTCCTTTAAGGCTCTTTTCCAGGGCCTCCTCCAGTAGACCGTACCAGAGGAGGAGTTTGGGCTCCTGGCTCCAGGGCTCGGCCCACTCCGCCTGGGCAAAAACCGCCCTCCCGGGCCCCTCGAGGAGGTCCCTAAGGGCCCCTTCCGCACCCCGGCGCAGGGGCAGGTACCAGGTGGTCCTGGCCCACTCCGCCTGAAGCCTTAGGTCCAGGAAGTGGCGCCAGAAGGCCGCGGCCCCTTGGGCCTGCTCAGGGCTTGCCCCCTTAAGCACCACAAGGACCGCCCCGGATAGGGGAACGCGTCCCCTTTCCGCCCGGGGCAAGGGGGCTAGGCCTACGGTGAAGGGCAGGCGGGTCCTCTCCAGGACCACGGGCAAGGCGGTGCTTGGGGCAAGCCCCATAAAGGCCTTGGTCCTGAGGAAATCGGCCACCGCAAACTGGGCCTCGGCCAGGTTCCGGGCTTGGGCATGCCCGGCCCGGACCATGCGGTACAGGATCTCCAAGGCCTCCAAGACCTCCTTGGAGGTGAAGTTGGGGCGTCCTTCCTGGATCAGGCTACCCCCAAGGCTCATGACCACCGCGTTAAAGCTCCAGATGTCCGTGGAGATCACCATGCCCTTGCTGCTCCGGCCCGTAAGGACCCTAGCTGCGGCCTCTACCTCGGCCCAGGTCCTTGGGGGTTTCAACCCCCGGGCTTGGAAAGCGTCCTGATTGAGGTAAAGGACGGGCACCGAGGCCCCAAGGGGAAGGCCATAGACCTTAGACCCCACCCGGCCCATCTCCCAAACCCAGGGGTAGAGGTCCGAGGGGAGATCCCTAAGGTAGGGGTCCAAGGCCAAGGCTTGGCCTTCCCCCGCAAGCCTAGGCAGGAAGGAAAGCTCGGCTTGGAAAAGGGCCGGCGCCCCGCCCGACCGCAAGGCGGCGAGAAGCTTGACCCCGGCCTCCCGGTAATCCCCCATGAAACGGGCCTCCAGGCGATAGGCCGACTGGGTCTCGTGAAAACCCTGGATGGCCTTAAGGAGGACCCCGTCCCCCGGGGGACCGGCGGTGTGCCAAAAGGGGATGGCCGTCTGGGCCAAGGCCCAGCCCCAAAGGGCCAAGAGGATAGATCCCCGCATGGCCCAAACATAAGGGGGGACCGGGTGAGAGAGATGATACCACCCCATGCGGGCCCCAAGCCCGCATGGGGGCCCCGGTAGAAAAGTCCCCGTGGAGTTTTTTGGGAACCTGGAAGCGCAGGAACCAAAAGCGATGATAGCCCTAAGCCTCCACCCCCTGGGGCAGGGAGGCAAGCCCTCTAAGGAAAGGCTCCGCCCGGCTGCGGAGGGCCTCCCGGTACCCCAAAAGCTCCCGCCGGGCCCCAAGGTCAGGCCCCAGGCCTTCGGGTAGGCCCGGATCCAGGAAAAGCACCTTCCTCAGCTCGTGGAC
>JBEPYU010000094.1:0-3729 GCA_041641215.1 Thermaceae bacterium | reverse complement strand
GGCCAGGACCCGACCGCCGCAGGGGGTTAACCCTGCCTGTAAAAGGCGCTCCGCCGGTAATACTCCTCCAGGAGGACCTTAAGGAAGGCCGCAGCGGGTACCCCAAGAAGGGCCCCCCAGAGGCCAAAAAGGCTAGCCCCCGTGAGGATTGCGGCTATGGCCGTTACCGGGTGGAGGCGGGTAGCCCGGCCCACGATCAGGGGGGCGAGGACGTAGGCTTCCAGCTGGTTGACCCCTAGGATCACCCCCAGGGTCAGGAGGACCTTCTCCCATCCCAGGCTAGCGGCGAGGAGGATGGCCAAGGCCCCGGAAATGTAAACCCCCACGAAAGGGACCAGGTTGAAAACCCCCGCCAGGAAGCCGAGGCTTGCCGCTAGGGGGAGCCCTATGGCCCAAAACCCAAAGCCGGTGAGGAAACCGACGATCAGGGCAATGAGGAGCTGGCCCCGGACGTAGCCGCCCACGGTACGGTCGAGCTTACGGGCCAGCTCGGCCACCAGGGGTTGGTAGGGTTCGGGGAGGACCAAAAGGGCGGCCCGACCGATCCTAGGCAGGTCGTAAAGGAAGTAAACGGAAAGCACCAGGGAGATGGCCACCTGGAAAACCCCTCCCAGGAGGCTCACAAAAAAGCCCAAAAGGGCCCCCCCCCTTTGGAAGAGGCTCGCCAAGGTACCCACTACGTTTTGGAGCACCTCCTGGAGGAAACCCTGGAGGGCCCGCTCCACCTCCTCCAGGGCCCCCTCCCAAAGGGGAGGGAGCTCCGCGCTCTTCAGGCGCTCGGGGAGGCCAGAGATCCAGTCCACAAGGGGCCTGACCCAGGAGGGCAACTCCGCAACCAGGCCAGAGAGGGCGACCACGGTCTGGGTAGCCAGGAGGGAGACCAGCCCGGCGAAAAGGGCAAGGGTCAGGTAGACCAGGAGAACCCCCAAAAAACGGGGCAGCCTACGCCCCTCGAGGAAAAGGACCAGGGGGTGAACGAGATAGGCGATAGCCAAGGCCATAAAAAGCACGCTTAGGGCCGGCCAGAGGCGTACAAGGAGCCGGTAAGCCAGGTAAAGGAGCGAAAGGACGACCAGAACCCGCACATAGGGGTTTTGCCACACCTGGAGAAATGCCTGGAACACGGGGCTATTCTAGGCCAAAGAAGGTCCGGGCCTTGGCCAAAACCTCCTCAGGGGGGAGTCCCTGGAAGAGAAAGGGACTCTGGTCGGGAAGCCCCTCCCTCTCGAGGAGCAGGCGGGGTGGGCCCCCGCCCAAGCCGGTAAGGGATCCCCCCTTTCCACCTGGTCTCCCACCTTGAGCTTGGGGTAGGGGGGCTTGAGGTGGGCGTAGACGCTCACCCGCCCATGCCGGACCCAGACCTCGAGGCCCCGGAGGAGGTCCATGTCCTCAAGGGTAGCCCCGTTCCGGACCCGCTCCAAAGCTTCAGGGGTGGACTCTTGGTGGTCCTGGTCGATGCGGAGAACCTCCCCAGGGGCCACGGCCACCACCCCCATGCCCAGGACCACAGGCACGCACACCTCCCCAGCCCGCGTTCACCCCCTTGCGGTAGGGCCTAGGGGCCCCGGGGAGGTCGGGAAGGGGCAACCGGTAGGCAAGGGTAGTCGGGGATAGGGCTCCGCCGATAGGGCCCTCCCCCGCACGTAAAAACCCCAGGTGACCACCAAGGCATAGAGGCTAAGGGCCAGGAGGAGGTGGTGGCCCGGCTTCCAGCCCATAGGGCCATGGTAATGGGAGGGGCCGGACCCCTTGGGCCCAGCCCCCGGGAAGGAAGGCTAGAGGAGTTTCAAAAGGCGGGCCTTGATCTCCTTCGGGGAAAGGCCCTTGAGGTCAAGCCCCTTGGCCCTTTCCAAAAGCTCGTAGACCTTGGGGATATGGCTTGCCGCCACCCGGAAGGTAATCTCCTGGCCTGCCACCTGGACCCGCACCTTCTGCAAGTTGGGGTACTGACGGCGCTTGGAGATGCCCGTGGTCTTCCTTCCCACACCCCCTTCCCGCTTGGCCTTACCCCTTCGCTCGATGCTGTTGGCCACGATGGGCCTCTTGCCGCTGATTTCGCATACCTTGGACATGGCCAGACCTCCTGCCCGAAGGCAAGCCCTCTAAGGATAGCACATCCGATAGACTCGGATGAGGATGCCAACGGCAGCGATCCCTCTTCTCCTCGTCTTTGACCAGATCCTCAAGCTACGGGCCCTGGAACACCTCTCCCCCACCCCCACCCCCCTCTTGGGGGACCTCCTCCAGCTCACCCTGGTCCTGAACACGGGGGCGGGGTTCGGCCTCCTCCAAGGCGCCCCCCTCCTCCTCGGGGCGCTAAGCCTGGGGGTGGGGGGGGCCCTTCTCCTCCTCCTTGCCCGCCCAAGACGCCCTACCCGGGACACCTGGGGCCTTGGCCTGGTTGCGGCTGGGGCCTTGGGCAACGCCATCGACCGCCTGGGCCGGGGGGCGGTGGTGGACTACCTGGACCTGGGCCCAGGCCTTGGCCCCTTGGACGCCTTCCCCGTCTTCAACCTGGCGGACGTCCTTGTGACCCTAGGGGCCCTCCTCCTCCTTTGGCCTAGGAGGAGGCGCGGCCTCTGAGGAGGCGGGCCATCCGCCCTAGGGCCTTTTCCAGGTTGGCCTCGCTCGTGGCATAGGAAAGGCGCACGAAGCCCCGGGCCCTGAAATCCGTGCCCGGGACCACGGCCACCCCGGCCTCTAGGAGCCTCTCCGCAGCCCCGATCTCGTCCCCAGCGAAAGGCGCCGTGTCCAAAAGGATGTAAAAAGCCCCCTGGGGCCGGATAGCCCTAAGCCCCAAGGCCTCGAGGCCCCCAAGGAGCAGGTCCCGCCGCCTCCGGTAGGCCTCCTTGGCCATGGCGATGAAGGCCTCCGAGGCCTCCCGGTTGGTGAGGGCCTCCAGGGCCGCCCACTGGGCGATGGTGTCGGGGCTCGTGGTGGACTGGCTGGAGATATTGGCCATGGCCTGGATCACCGCCTTGGGGCCGCAGGCGTAGCCGATACGCCAGCCCGTCATGGCGAAGGCCTTGGCCGCTCCGTTCACGGTGATGGTATGCTCGGGCGCTACCCTCCCGGGGGAGAAGTGCGCCCCCTCGTAGATGAGGTGCTCGTAGATCTCGTCGGAAACCAGATAAAAGTCGTGCTCTAGGGCAAGTTCTGCCAGAGCCCTTAGCACCTCCTCGGGGTAGACGGCCCCCGTGGGGTTGTTGGGGGAGTTGACCACGAGGGCCTTGGTGCGGGGGGTGATGGCCCACCTCACCCTCTCGGGATCGGGGACGAAGCCCTCCTCGGGAAGGGTTTCCACCTCCACGGGCACCCCGCCCGCCAGGCGCACCATCTCTGGGTAGCTCACCCAGTAGGGCGCAAGGAGGATGACCTCGTCCCCGGGGTCTAGGATGGCCTGGAAAAGGTTGTAAAGGGCCTGCTTACCCCCCACGGTGACGAGGGTTTCCTCCGGGGCCACCTCGAGGCCGTTTTCCCTTCGGAACTTCTCCGCCAAGGCCTCCCGGAGCTCGGGAATCCCGGCGGGAGGGGCGTACTTGGTCTTGCCCTGGGCGAGGGCTCGCCTTGCCGCTTCCTTCACGTGCTCGGGGGTGTCAAAGTCGGGCTCGCCGGCGGTCAAGGCCACCAGGTCCACCCCCTTTCGCCTAAGCTCCAGGGCCTTAGCGTTCACCGCCACCGTGGCCGAGGGCTTTAGCGCCCGGACCCTTTGGGAGAGGCCGCGCATGG
>JBEPYU010000093.1:0-3768 GCA_041641215.1 Thermaceae bacterium | reverse complement strand
AAGCGGAAGCCCTCCTTAGGGCCAAGGAGGAGGCCCTAAGGGCCAGGCGGGAGGAGGCCGCCCGCCTAGAGGGGGAGGCCCGGAGGGCCCAAAGGGCCCGGGATCTGGAGCTCCAAGCCTTGGCCCTGAGGCGAAGCCTCCTCCTGGCCCGAAAGGAAGGGCTCCTCCGGGAGATGGCCGAGGCCCAGGCCCGGAAGGAGGCCCTTAGGGAGGAGGCCGAAGGCCTCAAGGCCCGCCTCGAGGCCCTGGAGGGGAGGCGGGGGGCCCTCGAGGGGGAGGCCCAGGCCCTGAGGGAGAGGCTTGAGGCCCTTCGCCTCCTCCTCAAGGAACGGGAAGGCCTCCTCCGGGAGCTCCACCACCTGGAGCGGTTGGGGCGGAACCTGGACCGCCCCCGCCCCGAGGACCCAGGCCCCCCTCCCCCCCGCCCTCCTGCCCCGGCCAAGGACCTAAAGGCCCGGCTCCAAGCCCTGCGGGCCCAGGCCGCCCAGCTCGCCAAGGAGCGATCCCGAAGGGAGGAAGCCTTGAGGCGCCAGGCCACGGAAAGGGCCCGGTACGAGGAGAGGCTCCTCGCCTACGAAAGGGCCCTAAAGGAGGCCCAGGCCCTAAAGGCCCGCCTGGAGGAACGGGAAAAGGCCCTAGGGGAACTGGAGGAAGCCTACCGCAAGCGGGAGGCCCTGGAAGCCGCCCGCAAAAAGGCCCTAGCCCAGGCCGAGGCCCTAAGGCGGGAGGAGGAAGGCCTCCTCAGGCTCATCCAAGGGGGCATGGACCTCCAGGAGGGCCCTAGGCGGGTACGGGGGCTTAGGGGGGTCATCGGGGTGGTGGCCGACCTCATCCGGGCGGAAAGGGGCCTGGAACTGGCCCTCGAGGTGGCCTTGGGGCCTAGGCTCCAGTGGGTCCTGGTGGAGGACGAGGAGGCGGCCAAGGGGGCCATCGCCTACCTCAAGGGGCAGGGAGGCCGGGCCACCTTCCTCCCCCTCACCCTCCTCCGCCCCCCAAGGCTCCACCCCCCGGGGCCCGCCCCTGGTCTCCTGGGCCCCGCCTACGCCCTGGCCCGCCTCCGGACCCAGGGCCTACCCGAGGAGGCCATCCTCAAGACCCTCTTCGGGGACACCCTGGTCTTCGAGGACCTCGACCGGGCCCTGGCCTACCTCAAGGGAGGGGGCCGGGAGCGCCTCGTCACCCTGGAGGGGGAGGTCCTGGAGCGAAACGGGGCCATCACCGGGGGGAGGACCCGGGGCGGGGGGGAAAGCCTGAGGCTTCGGGGACGGCTGGAGTGGGTGGTCGAGGAAAGGGCCCGGTGGGAAGGGGAAGCGGCCAGCCTGGAAAAGGCCCTCCAAGGCCTCCCAGGCCCCAGGGAACTGAGCGCCCTCCAGGGGGAGGTAGCGGCCTTGAGGAGCCGGCTGGCCCAACCCCTCCCCCCAAGGCCCACCCCTCCCCCGGAGGAGACCGTGGACCTAGGCCCCCTCGAGGCCCAGCTCGAAGCCCTGGAGAGGGAGATGGCCTCCCTCGAGGAGGCCCTCTTCCAGGCCGAGGCCTACGCCCGTTGGGAGGCCAAGGTCCAGGCCCTAAGGGAGTGGGAGCGCCTGGAGGAGGAAAGGCGGCGCCTGGAGGCCAGGCTTGCGGAACTCAGGGCCCGCCTTGAGGGCTACGCCCCCGTGGAGGGAGAGGCCGAGGCCTTGAGGGCAAGCCTCGAGGAGGTAACCCAAACCCTGCGGGGCCTGAGGGAGGAGGAGGCCCGCCTCCTCGCCCGGAGGAACCGGGCCCTAGGGGAGCTCGCCCAGCTGGAGCTCCTCCTTGCCCGCCGGGAGGCCACCTTGGAGGAGGTGGAAAGGGAACTGGCCCTCCTCCCCGAGACCCCGAGGGTGGAGGGTTCCCCCCGGGCCCTCCAGGCCCGCCTGGCCCAGGTGGAGGGGGAAAGGCGGGCCTTGGGCCCGGTGAACGCCCTGGCGGAAGGGGAGCTCGCCCAGCTCCAGGAGGCCCTAAGGGCCCTGGAGGAGGAGGTGGAGGAGGCCCGGATGGCCCTAGCCCGCCTCCAGGCCGAGGCCAAGGCGGTGGAAAGGGCCTATGGGGAAAGGCTAAAGGAGGGGTTCGCCCGGTTCCAGGAGGCCTTCCGCCACTACGGAAAGGCCCTCCTCGAGGCCGAAACCGAGGTCCACCGCACGGAAGGGGGCCTGAGGCTTTTCCTCAAACCCAAGGGCAAACGGACCCAAGACCTCCGCCTCCTCTCCGTGGGGGAGAAAACCCTCGGGGCCCTGGCCTTCCTCTTCGCCTTAGGAGAACTCCAAGGGGGGCTACCCATCGCCGTCTTGGACGAGGTGGACGCGGCCTTAGACGAGGCCAACCTAGCCCGCTTCGCCCGGTTCCTCACCTCCGGACGGCAGTTCCTCCTCGTCACCCACCAAAAGCGCACCATGGAGGCCTGCCAGGCCCTCTATGGGGTCACCGCAGAGGAGGGGGTAAGCCGGGTGTACTCCATCCGCAGGGAGACGGAGCTGGCCCCCACCCAGACGGGGGGGCTAACCCCTAGGCCGGCCTAGTCGAAGAGGTCGAAGATCTCCAAGAAACCCCTTTTCCGCTTCTTGGGGGGCTTATGCCCCTCCTTGGGGAAGTGAGCCTCTTCCTCCGCCCGGGACTGGGCCAGGAGCTTTTCCAGCTCCCCCCGGTCCAGCCACACCCCCCCGCACTCCGGGCAGACGTCCAGGACAACCCCCCGCCTTTCCACCTCCCGCATGCCCACCTTGCAGTTTGGGCAAAGGAGGAGGGGCACCTACTCCTCCCGGCGGAAGAGGAGAAGGCTAGCGTAGTAGAAGAGGGTGGCCAGGGAGCTCGCCAGGGCCGCCACGTAGGTGAGGGCCGCCCAGGTGAGGACCTGGCGGGCAGGGCCCACCTCCCCAGGGCTCAGGAGGCCCATCTTGGTCAAGAAGCCCAAGGCCCGCCTCGAGGCATCAAACTCCACGGGCAGGGTGACCAGCTGGAAGAGGGCCACGGCCAGGTAGAGGTAAAGGCCGAGCTTGGCTAGGCCCAAGGCCCCAAGTAGGAGGCCGAAGGCGACAAGAAGGGGTCCAAGGTTGCTCCCCAGGTTGGCCACGGGCACCAGGCTGGCCCGCACCCTAAGCCAGGCGTAGCCGTGGGCATCCTGGACCGCATGCCCCACCTCGTGGGCGGCCACGGCTAAGGCCGCAAGGCTTGGGGAGGCGAAGTTGGGCTCGGAAAGCCGCACCGCCTTGGCATGGGGGTCGTAGTGGTCCGTAAGGGCCCCAGGGACGAGCTCCACCTGGACCTCGTGGAGGCCATGGGCGTCCAGGATCCGCCGGGCCGCCTCAGCCCCCGTAAGGCCCTGGGCGCTGGGCACCTGGCTATACCGGCCGAAAGTAGCCTGAAGGCGGAACTGAATGTACAGGCTTGCCACGAAAACCAAAGCCATGAGCAGGAGCGCTACCGTTTCCATCTCTCCCCTCCTAAAGACCGGGAAAATAAGGTGTGCGAGGCCACTTGTAGCGTGGTCTCGCCATGCGCCCTAGGGCGCCCCAGCCGGCCGGGGAAGCCTCCCGTACTGACGACCGGCTGGCCCCGGTTGGGGCGGCTACTCCCCACATCCTGTTATACCAGAAACCCCCCTGGAAGGCAACCTCCACCTTCCCCCCCAGACTTGACCGTTATACCGCATAGAGCCCCAGGAACCTGAGGGCGGAGAGGGGATGGAAGGAGAAGGTCTCCAGGGCCGCCTTCTTCTTCCGCACCCCCCTGCGGTACAGCAGGGACACCAGA
>JBEPYU010000092.1:0-3809 GCA_041641215.1 Thermaceae bacterium | reverse complement strand
CGTCCTCGCAGATCCCCACGTCCAGATAGCGCTCAGGGTGCTCGAGGGAGTAGCGCACGAGGCCCGAGCCCTCCCGCATGGCCGGGGTGATCACGAAAAGGCGGGGCTCGAGGTGGGCAAGCTCCGTAACCGCGTCCCCAAAGGCCTGGCTCCAGGAGTAGCCCTTGGAGACCTTCTCCGGCTTTTCCGGGTTAAATCCTGGGGGACCGTGCCAGTAGATGGGGTCGGCCTCGGCCACCTTGTACCCCTTGCCCTTCCGGGTGACCGCATGGAGGAGGGTGGGGCCCTCCAGGGCCTTGAGGTGCTCTAGGATATGGATGAGCCCCCTAAGGTCATGCCCATCCACCGGCCCCACGTAGCGGATGCCCCAGGCGTAAAAGGGGTTCTCCTGGTTGAGGATGAGCTTGGCCGCCTCCTTGGCCCGGTCCACCAGGCCGAAAAGCTGGGGGGAGATCCTTTCCAGGATCTGCCTTCCGAGCTTCTCTGCGTCCTGGACCCACTTCCTGATCTGGAGCTCCTTGAAGTACTTGTTCAGGGCCCCCACGTTTTCGGAGATGCTCATCTCGTTGTCGTTGAGGATGATGAGGAGGCGCTTTTGCATCTCCCCGATCTTGTTGAGGGCGGCGAGGGCCATCCCCCCCGTGAGGGCCCCATCCCCGATCACCGCCACCACGTGGTAGTCCTCCCCCATGAGGTCCCGGGCGATGGCCATTCCTAAGGCATTAGCCAAGGAGGTGGAGGCGTGCCCGGCGGTGATGGCGTCGTGAGGGGACTCGGAGACCTTGGTGAACCCCGAAAGCCCCCCCTCCTGCCTTAGGGTGTGGAAGCGGTCCTTGCGCCCCGTGATGAGCTTATGGGCGTAGGCCTGGTGGCCTACGTCGAAGAGGATCCGGTCCCTTGGGGAGTCAAAAACCCGGTGAAGGGCCAAGATGAGCTCCACCGCCCCCAGGGAGCTCGCCAAGTGCCCCCCGTTTTGGGCCGTCACCCGGATGATCTCGCTCCGGATCTCCTCGGCGAGCTCTTGGAGTTCTTCTAGGCTTAAGCCCTTGAGGTCCTTGGGATCGTCCACCCGATCCAGCACCATGCTCCACCCCTCTAGCGGAAATTCCGCCCCAAAAGGACCCGCCCTTCCCGGGTGCGCACCTCCCCTACCTGGGGGGCAAACCAAACCTCGTAAACCGCCTGCCCCTTAGGGTCCTGGAAGGTGTAAAGGAGACGGTAGACCCGGAAAACCCCTGCGGGCACCCTGACCTCCCGGGTTTCCAGGACCTCGAGGGCGTAGCGGAGCTCCCCTTGGGCCAAGGGGTCTACCGCCCCAGGGGCCAAAAGCTCCACCCTAACCTGGGCCCTGCCCTCTACCCGGTACCCGGGGGCCACAAGGGCTTCCGGGGGGTACTCGAGGAGGGGTGGGCGGAAGACCACCCGGGCCGAGGGGTCCTGAAACCCCAAAAGCCTTACCCCAAAAGCCCCTACCTGGCGGTAGTAAACCCGGTCCTCCCCGCGGCCCGTGCTCCGGAAACGCAAGGCCTCCTCCCCTTCGAAAAAGGCCGGCCCCTCCACCCTTACCCGATAGGGGGGCCGGTCCAAGGGTTCCCCTTCCGGAAGGTAGACCCACTCTAGACCCGTAAGGGCCGGGTAGAAACCCACGCCCTCGAGGAGGGGCCGGGCCTCAGGCACCGCCCTTGGGGCGCAAGCGGAAAGGAGAAGGAGAAGGCCCATCAGGTACCTAGCCATGCTAGGAGTTTACCCGGGCGAGGCCCGTAGTCCAGGGCACCATGGCCCTAGGCCAAGGCCAGGCCCACGGGGTCCTCGAGGAGACCCGCAAGGTGGCGGCAGAACCGGGCAGCCTCAGCCCCATCGATCAGGCGATGGTCGTAGGTGAGGCTAAAGGGGAGGATGAGCCGGGGAAGGAAGGCCTCCCCCTCGGGGTCCCACACGGGTTGGATCCGGGAACGGGAAACCCCAAGGATGGCCACCTCCGGCCAGTTCACAATGGGGGTAAACCCCGTACCCCCAATGCCCCCGAGGTTGGAAAGGCTAAAGCTCGCCCCTTGCATCTCCTCTGGGGTGAGCTTCCGCTCCCTAGCCCTTTCGGAAAGGGTTTGGAGTTCCTGGGCCAAGGCGAAGATCCCCTTCTTGTCCACATCCCGGACCACGGGCACGAGGAGCCCATGGGGGGTGTCCACGGCCACCCCGATGTGGATGTACTCCTTGTAGACGATTTCCTGCTTCTCCACATCGACGGAGGCGTTGAACTTGGGGAAGGCCCTCAGGGTCAAGGCCAGGGCCTTGAGGAGAAAGGGGGTTAGGGTAAGGCGGAAGCCTTGGGCCTGGGCCTTCTCCGCGTAGCGCTTGCGGAGGTCCTCAAGCCCAGTGATGTCCGCCTCATCGAAATGGGTCACCATGGGCACCTGGGCCCAGGCCTGGGCCATGGCCCGCAAGGTGGCCCGCCGCACCCCGCTCATGGGCTCCCGGCGCACGGGGCCGAATCGGCTTAGGTCGGGAAGAGGGAGAATCCCCTGGGAAAGGGGAGAAGGCCTTGCCGAAAGGAATCCTTCCGCCGCCCTCCGCACATCCTCCGGGGTGATCCGGCCCGCGAGGCCCGAGCCCCGCACCTGGGCCAAGTCCACCCCTAGCTCCCGGGCCAGGCGACGCACCGCAGGGGAAGCGGGGATGAGGGGCTTTTCCGACAGCCCGGGAATCCCCACCTGGGCCCCCGGGGCCTGGGGTTCGGGCTCCCCTTGGGTTTCAGCCCACGCCTCCTTGGCCTCCTTTGGGGAAGGCCCGGCCGGGGTCTGCCCTTCGGCAGGGGCCAGGACCAAGATGGGCTGTCCAGGGCGTACCTCGTCCCCCGGCCTCACCAAAACCTTGGCCACTACCCCACCCGCCTCCGCGGGCACCTCTACCACGGCCTTATCCGTCTCCAGCTCGAGGACTGGTTGGCCCTCCCTGACGGTGTCCCCTTCCCTAACCAGAACCCCTACCACGGTCGCCTGGCTTACGTTATCCCCTAGTTCGGGTAGCCTAAGCTCCATCGAGGGCCTCCTTTACCGCCTATGGGGCGGCGTCTCCCTTAGCCTAAGGCCCCAGGCCTCCCGCGCCTTCTCCAAAAGGGCCTCCGGCACCTTGCCCTCCTCCTTGAGGAGGCTTAGGGCCGCATAGGCGATGTGCTTACCGCTCACCTCAAAGAAATCCCTTAGGGCCTCCCGGGTATCCGAGCGCCCAAAGCCATCCGTCCCCAGAACCACGAAGGGCCGGCCCACATACCCCCGGATGAGGTTGGGCAGGGCCTTGAGGTAATCCGTAGCCGCCACGATGGGCCCCTCGTGCCCCTCAAGGACCCGGGCCACGTAGGGCTTGGCCGGCCTCCCCAAAAGATGGGCCTGGCGCTCGGCCTCGAGGGCGTCCAGGTAAAGGGCCTTGTAGCTCGTGGCGCTCCAAACGTCCGCCACCACCCCTATCTCCCCAAGAAGGCCTTGGGCCTTTAGGGCCTCGTTCAGGAGGGGCCCGGAAGCCCAAAGCTGGACCCGGGGACCCCGGCCTTCCCCTTGGCGGAAGAGGTAAAGCCCCTTGAGGATCCCCTCCTTGACCTGGGACCTGGGCTCGGGCATCGGGGGGTGGGGGTAGTTCTCGTTCTCGATGGTGATGTAGTAGAAGATATCCTCCCCTTCCCGGTACATGCGCCTTAGGCCGTCCTCGAGGATCACCGCAAGCTCAAAGGCGAAGGCCGGGTCGTAGGCCTGCAGGGTGGGAGCGGCCAAGGCGTAAACCTGGCTCTGCCCGTCCTGGTGCTGAAGGCCCTCCCCAGC
>JBEPYU010000091.1:0-3888 GCA_041641215.1 Thermaceae bacterium | reverse complement strand
GAGCCTCTTCCGGGCGGGGCTGGACCTGCTCACCCTTTGGGCGCTTGCCCTCTGGGGTGCAGGGGGAGGAAGGCGCGGAAGTCCCTTGGGGTTATGCCCTATGGAGGTTTTGACGTGTACATAGGTTAAGGGGTTTCAGCGAGGCCTACTCGTTGATATCCCCTTCGAGAACGACCGGGAAATCTACTACCGCTACCGAAAGCGCTTCAACGACTTGATCCGCCGGGGAGAATGGCAAACCAAGTCAAGCTCTCCCCAGGGCCTCCGCCAGGTCGTTGAAGGCGAGGACCTCCATGAAGACGCTCTCGTCTTCTTTCCTCCGCCCCTGCACCGCCACGGAGCTCTTCCAGATGGGCACGCCCTTCTCCGTGTAGATGAGCTCGGGCTTCCTCGCCAGGTACGCCTTGGCCGTGATCTTCATCCTTCACCTCCTTGCGCCTCTTCCAGGGGGGGCCTTTGGCCCCCCCGGCTCTACTTCCAGAGCAAGTCCTCTAACTCACCCTCCAAGAAGTCCAAAAGCTTCAGGAGCTCTTCCGCCTTTTCGGGCTCCCGGGTGTAGAAGGCGATGAGGTCGCCCTCATGGGCGATCACCCGGTCCAGGAGGGTCTTGATCCTCTCAGCAATCTCCCTCATTGCTGACCTCCTTCGCCTAAGACCGGGGGGCCGCAAGGCCCCCTGGCCTCGCTTGGCAAAACCCCTTGACAAGGGTTCGCAGATTTGCGAATATAGGGGGACCCTCGAGGGTTCCATTCCCGAGAGGCCCCAGTTTCCCAGGAGGTTCCCATTAGCGGAAAACTTGTGCCTCCCAGGTACCGCGAGCTTCGGCGCTGGCTCAGGCAAGCGGGGTTCGAACCTCAGTCCGAAAGAGGCAAGGGAGACCACGAGGTGTGGAAGCACCCAGACGGGCGTCTGGTGGTCCTGGATCCCGGTGAGGACCCCCCTCCCATAGGCACCTTCAAGAAAATCCTCCGGGACGCCGGGCTTCCCGAAGCGCCCTTCCGGGAGCGGGGCAAGGCGGGGAAGCGGAAGAAGGGTTGAAGCGGGGCAACGGCCCCAGAGGAAGAGCGATGAAAGGTTATCCCTGCTACTTGGAGAAAGACGAGAAAGGCAGGTGGGGGGGCTTTGCCCTGGACCTGCCCGTTTACGCCTGGGGCAAGGCCACCCCGGAGGAGGTGGAACGGAGCCTGGCCAAGGGTCTGGCCCTGGCCCTTCTGGAGCTCCAGGAGGGGGGCCAGACTCCTCCTCCCCCTGGCCGCCCCTTGACCCCCGAGGAGGAAGCGGAGAGGGACCGCGAGGGCTACCTCCTGGCCTACGTGGAGCCTCATCCTGTAAACCCCACGAGCCTGGAGCTCCGCCGGGCCTTGAAGGCCAGCGGCCTCACCGCCCGGGAGGTGGCCAAGCGCATGGGCACTACCCCTTCGGCCCTCTCCCGGCTCCTTGACCCCTTCTACTTCGGCCACAGCTTGGAGAGCTTGCGGCGCTTCGCTCGAGCCCTGGGCGGCGAGGTGCGGATCCAGGTGGTGGCCCGGGCGGAAGGCTAGGGGGTGGCCTTCACCCGGTACACTCCCATCCCCAGGTGGGCGGCCTTCAAGACCGGGCGGAAAAGCCGGGCCTCCCCCAGTACCCGGTAAGGCCCCCGGAAGGGCCAGCTGGGGAGGAAGGCCTCGAGGCGCTCCAGGTGGGGCGGGAGGGGCTTGCCCTCGGCCATGGCCTTCAGGCTCCGCTCAAAGAGGAAGCGCCTTCCCTGGCCGTCCTCCACCTCCACCAGGCGCACCCCCAGGGCGGCCTCGAGGTCCACCAGGAGGCCCAGAACCGCCTCCACCAGGTCCGCCGCCTCCGCCCAGTCCGCCATGGCCCCATCGCTGGAGAGGGCGAGGTACTCCCCCAAGTGGGCCTTGGCCACCAGGAGAAAGGCCTGCACCGCAAGGTCGTAGGGCCGCCGCCCCGTCTTGCAGAAGCCGTAGTGGTGGCCGGGGTGCAGGGAGGAGAGGAAGGGCTTCCCCTCCAAAAGCCCAGGGAAGGCGAAGGCCTCGTAGTCCTCGGGCCGGGGCCCGTTGAAGGCCACCTCGGAAGGGCCGAAGACGGGCTCCCCTTCCCCCAAGGGCCCCGCCAAGGGGGGTAGGTGGGGAAGGAGCCGCCCGAAGTCCTCCAGAATGGCGGAAAGGCGCTCCTGCACCAGGGGAAGGCCCTCCAAGGGAATGTGCCAAGCGTGTCCGTAGCCCATATCCACCTCCTTCAAGACAGGTACTCCCGCCGCAAGGCCTCGGCGGAGTTGTCCTCGCCCAGGGTCCTCTTGACCTGCACCTCCAGGGCGTAGAGCTGGGACACCAGACCCCTCAAGGCCTCGCCCGCCTCCAGAAGCTCCCTCCTCAGGGCCTTGAAGGCCAGGGGGGAACGCCCCTTGAGCTCCCGGAAGGCCCTGGCCTGTGCCAGGAGCATCCGGGCCGCCGCTTCCAGTTCTTCCAGGGGGTCTTGCATGGGCACCTCCCGAGGAAGCCCGGGGGGGCCATCCGGCCCCCCTGGCCCCTAAGCCACCTCCACCACCCGCCAGGCCGTGGGGGTGGGGACCAGGACCCGCTCCCCCGGAAGGGGGGTGAGCTCCACCACCTCCACGAAGCCCAGGGCCTCGAGGTCCTCCAGGTCCACCCACCCCTCCTCCACCAGCCGGGGGTGGACATAGGCCCCGTGCCGCCGGATGAGGCCCTCCAGGGCCCGGTCCGAGAGCCTGGCCTTGGGAACGCCGTCCGTGTTGGGCAGGAGCGCGACCATCTTGCACCTCCTGCCCCTGGCCGTGGGGCCGCTAGGCCCCCAGGCCCTTTTCCCGGTACGCCACCCGCACCCGCTCCGGGCTCACCAGGACGAGGCCGCTCTTCCCCGAAGCGAAGGCCCGCACCACCTCTTCCGCGAGCTCCATGAGGAAGGTGTGGTCCTGGGGCCGGGGCCTTCCAGCCACCTTCACGGGCTTCCCCTCCTCAAAGACCACGGCGAAGCTCCCGCTCACCCGGGCGAACCGTTTTAGCACTTCCATAGCGGTCCCCCCCGAGGGGCCGGAAGGCCCCCCCGCTCACAGGCGGTAGAGGACCACCCGGTTCCCCACCCCTGCCAGGGCCTCCTCCAGGGCCTCGAGGACCTCCCTGGGGTCCAGCCCCCCCAGGCCGATGCCCGGGAAGGCCATATGGACCTCGAGGCCAGGCCTGGCCTCCAGGAACCGCCGGAGCCTCGAGGCCCCCAGGCGGACGAGGCCGAGGTCCGCTCGGTCCCGGAAGTGGCCTTTGGTCTGGAAGGCCCCGTAGGACCTCCCTCCCGCCTCCACGGCCACGAAGCCGTAGAGGTAGACCCCGTTCCGAAGGATCCCCTCTCGCTGGACGGCCTCGGCGAAAAGGTGGGGGAGACGGGGCTCGGCCTCCGCCAGGGCCTTGGCCGCCCCGGCCCCCATGACCAGGCCCCGGGAGGTGAGGACCCCGTTCGTGGGGGCGGCCACCAGGGTCCCGGGAGCCTGAAGACCTGCCAGGAAGTTCCCGCGCTTGACGATCATGCTTATCTCCTTGGGGCCGCCAGGCCCCCCCGCTCATCTGGGCCGTTCCACCCCGGGCGCTCCGTCGGTCTAGGTGCTCCACCTGACCTCGAGGCCGCCCACCAGGGGAGCCGCCTGCCGGGGGGGAGCCTCGAGGCTGTGTCCTTTCCGGGGGGACGGTGGTGTCCCCGTCTTACCCAGGAGGACACCGGGGTCGTGTCAAGAGTTATGTGTAAGAGTCTGTGTGCGGGGGGCATACCGCTCCTGAAGCATCTTCTCCAGCACCTCCTTCACCTCCGAGAACCCCTTTAGTTTCCGTTCTGCCCACCTCCCTGCAAGATGTTCGCTTCGCGAAGCAGCCTGCCTCTCCGACT
>JBEPYU010000090.1:0-3937 GCA_041641215.1 Thermaceae bacterium | reverse complement strand
TTCTGGTGTCCCTGCTGTACCGCAGGGGGGTGCGGAAGAAGAAGGCGGCCCTGGAGACCTTCTCCTTCCATCCCCTCTCCGCCCTCAGGTTCCTGGGGCTCTATGCGGTATAACGGTCAAGTCTGGGGCTTCTGACCAGGGCATGACCGAGGCTTTCCTAAACTGGAGGCGTGGCCACCGTGCTCCTCGTGGAGGATGAGCCTGCGGTCCGCCTGGGGGTCAAGCTGGCCCTCGAGCGGGCGGGGCACCGGGTTTTGGAGGCGGCGGACACCCAGGCCGCCTGGCCCCTTTTGAGGGAGGCCGAGGTGGTGGTCCTGGACTGGATGCTTCCGGGGGAGCCTGGGGTGAGTTTCCTGGAAAGGATGCGCTCCCGGGGGTATGAGGACCTTCCGGTCCTCATGCTCACCGCCCGGGCGGGGCTTGGGGAGAAGGTGGAAGGCCTCAGGCGGGGAGCGGACGACTACCTTACCAAGCCCTTCGCCACGGAGGAGCTCTTGGCCCGCTTGGAGGCCCTTCTTAGGCGGGCAGGTAAGCGGGAGGTGATCCGGAGGGGAGCGCTCCTTTTGGACCTGGAGCGGAAAGAGGCTAGCCTAGGAGATAAGCCCTTGCACCTGACCCGCCGGGAGTTTGAGCTTTTGGCCTTTCTCGCCCGCCATCCGGGGCGGGTCTACACCCGGGAGGCCCTTTTGGACGCGGTTTGGGGGCCCGAATACCTCGGCACCCCAAGGACCGTGGACCAGCACATCCTCCAGCTGCGGGAAAAGCTGAAAGGGGCCTGGTCTGGACCAGGGGCCCCCCCGGTTTTCATCGAAACCCTGAGGGGAATGGGCTACCGGTTCCGAGGCGAGGGGTGAATGGGCTCGAGGTGGTCCTGGCCTCAGCCTGGGAGGAGGCTGAGGAGGGCCTCCTCCTTCACCAGAACCGCCGGGTCCTCTACCTGAATCCCAAGGCTGCGGCGTTTTTGGAGGTGAACCGGGATCGGGCCATGGGGGCCCCCCTCCTTTTCGTCCTGCGGGACCACCGTCTGGAGGCCCTGGCCCTCCAGGGAGGGGAGGCGGGGATGGAGGTGCGGGGCCGGCACCTTAGGGTGTGGGCCCGTCCGGGCCGGCTTTACCTTTGGGACGAGACCCCCTGGCGGGAAAGGCTTCAGGCCCTGGAGACGGAAGCTGCCCTCCTTGCCCATGAGCTTAGGACCCCTTTGGCGGGGATGGGGCCCCTCCTCGAGGCCCTAACCCCCAAGGGCCCCCAGGAGGCGGAGATCTTGGGGCTTTTGCGCAAGGAGATGGCCCGGCTTAGGCGCCTGGTGGAGGGCCTTACCCTGACCCCCCGGCTTGCCGAGCCCACCCCCTTGGAGGCCCTTTGGCCCCGGGTGGAGGCCCTGCTCGGGGAAAGGCTTAGGGGCCGCCAGCTCGTCCTGGAGGCTTTCCACCCCCTTCCCGGGGACCCCGAGGCCCTGCTCCAAATCCTCCTCAACCTCCTGGACAACGCCCTCAAGTACGGGCGGGATCCCATCCGCATCCTTACCCGTAGGGAGGGGGACCGGGTCCACCTCGAGGTGCGGGACCAGGGGCCTCCCCTTCCCGGGTACGAGCCCCTCTTCGAGCCGGGGTACCGGGGGGAAGGAGGGGGGATGGGGCTAGGCCTCTACCTGGTGCGCCGCCTGGCCCGGGGCATGGGGGGGGAGGCTTATGCGGGAAGGGTGGGTGAGGAAAACGCCTTTGGCCTTTGGCTTCCCCTAGACTTTGGGAAGGAGGGAGGATGAGGGAGGTTTTGGATAGGGCTCTAAATGGGCTTCTGGAGGAAAGCCTGAGGATGCTTTCCCTGGTGCGGGAGATGACCCAAAAGGCCACGGAGGCCCTGGTGGAGGGGAACCGGGGCAAGGCCGAGGAGGTGATCCGGAAGGACCGGGAGGTGGATGCCCTCGAGCTTAAGGTGGAGAACGAGGCCATCGCCTTGATCGCCCGCCACCAGCCGGTGGCCGGCGACCTTCGCCTCATTTTCACCGTGATCAAGGTCCTCACCGACCTGGAGCGGGCCGGGGACTATGCGGCCCATGTAGCGGAGGACGCCTTGATCCTGGCCCAGGAGTCTCCCCTCAAGCGTTACGTGACCCTTCCCGAGATGGGCCGGATCCTCCTCTCCATGATGGACGCCTTGGGTAAGGCCATGGCCGAGCGGGAGGTAGGCCTAGCCCGGGAGGTCTTGGCCATGGACGACCAGGTGGACGCCCGCTACGAGGAGGTGACCCGGGAGCTCATCACCTACATGATGGAGGACCCCAGGACCATCTCCCGGGCCCTCACCCTCCTCAGGGTGGCCCGGAGCTACGAGCGCCTTGGGGACCACCTGGAGAACATGGCCGAGCGGGTGATCTACTGGCTTACGGGGGAGGTTTACCGCCACCCCGAGGACCAGGACTAGACCCTTTCCCCCGGCTCCCCCCAGCCGTGGTACCCGTAAAACCGGCCCCGCTCCCCCTGGAGGTAGCCCATGAGGGGTTCTAAGAGGGGCCTATGGGTGTGGAGCTTTTCCGCCACCTCCTTGGGGCTAAAGAAACGGGCCTCCACGATGTGGCCGTCGGGGTCTTTGGGGTTAAGGAGGCCCTCGTAAGCCGCGCGGAAGGCCAGGGCCACGGTCCTTTCGTTTTTGCGCCGGTCCTCCACCTGGACCACGTAGGCCAGGTGCTCGATGCCCATGACCCTTAGGCCCGTCTCCTCGCGCACCTCCCGGATCAAGGCCTCTAGGGCGGTTTCCCCAGGCTCCACCGTGCCCCCAGGCAGGGTATAGCGCACCTGTCCCCCCTTTCCCCAGTCGTTGCCCACCAGGAGGACCCGGCCCTGCCGGTCCAGGAGGATGCCCGCTACCACTAGGATCTCCCGGCGCATCATTCCGTGAGGGCCTCAAGCTGCCGCTCCTGGTCCGCCCGCTTCAGGGCCTCCAGGATGGGCTCGAGGCCGCCCCCCAAGACCCCTTCCAGGTCGTAGAGGGTGAAGCCGATGCGGTGGTCCGTGACCCGGGACTGGGGGAAGTTGTAGGTGCGGATCTTCTCCGCCCGCTCCCCGGTGCCGATCTGGGCCAGGCGGGCTTGGCGGAGCCTTTCCATCTCCTCTGTCCGCTTCATCTCCAAAAGGCGGCTCCTTAGGATCATGAGGGCTTTTTCCCGGTTTTTGATCTGGCTTCGGGAGTCCTGGCAGGTGACGGTGATCCCCGTGGGGAGGTGGACCACCCGGACGGCGCTGTCCGTGGTGTTCACCCCTTGGCCCCCAGGCCCCGAGGCCCGCATGACGTCGATCCGGATCTCCTCCATGTTGAGCTGGAAGTCCTCCTCCTCCGCTTTGGGCAAAACGGCCACCGTGGCCGTGGAGGTGTGGATCCGTCCCTGGGCCTCCGTCACCGGGACCCGTTGCACCCGGTGTACTCCGCTTTCGTATTTGAAGGTCCCGTAGGCCCCAGGGCCTTGGATCTCCACGATGACCTTGGAGAACCCCCCGAGGTCCGTGGGGTGGGAGTCCAGGATCTCCGCCTTGTACCCCATGCGCTCCGCGAAGCGGAGGTACATCCCCAGGAGGTCCCGGGCAAAAAGGGCCGCCTCCTCCCCTCCGGTTCCAGCCCGGATCTCCAAGATGGCGTCCCTTTCGTCCATGGGATCCTTGGGAAGAAGGTGGCGCTCTAGCGCCTTTTCCAGCTCGGCCCTTTTGGCCTCGAGGGCCGCCTTCTCCTCCTTGGCCACCTCCTTAAGCTCGGGGTCCTCGAGGAGGGCCTTGGCCTCCTCGAGGTCCTTGAGGACCTTGTGGTAGGCCCGGATGAGCCCCACCACCTCCCCAAGTTCGGCATAGCGGCGGGAAAGGCTTTGGTAGCGCCTCGAGTCCTTGAGGACCTCGGGGTCAGCCAGGAGGCTTTCAAGCTCCTGGTACTCTTCCTCTAGGGCGCGAAGCTT
>JBEPYU010000089.1:0-4065 GCA_041641215.1 Thermaceae bacterium | reverse complement strand
CTCCGCCGCCGTCACATACGTCAAAGCCGCAGTCAACGTCGTCTTCCCGTGGTCCACGTGCCCAATCGTCCCCACGTTCACATGAGGCTTCGTCCGAATAAACTCGCCCTTCGCCATGGTGACCTCCAAAGGGGAGGGAGGAGCCTCCCCTCGACCCTCACTGGCCCTTGATGAGCTTCTCCTGCACGTTTTTGGGAACCTCTTGATAGTGGTCGAAGAACATGGTGAAAGACCCCCGGCCTTGGGTTTTGGAGCGCAGGTCCGTGGCGTAACCGAAAAGCTCGGCCAAGGGAACCAGGGCCCGGATGACCTGGACGTTCCCCCGGGGCTCCATGCCCAGGATCTGGCCCCGGCGGGCGTTGAGGTCCCCAATGACGTCCCCCATGTAATCCTCAGGGGTGGTGACCTCCAGCCGCATGATGGGCTCGAGGACCACCGGATCCCCCTTCTGCACCGCCTCCTTGAGGGCCATGGAGGACGCGATCTTAAAGGCCATCTCCGAGGAGTCCACCTCGTGGTAGGAGCCGTCGTAGAGGGTGACCTTGAGGTCCACCACGGGGAAGCCCAGGAGGGGCCCCGCCTGCATGGCCTCCTCGATCCCCTTCTGCACCGCGGGGATGTATTCCTTGGGGATCACCCCACCCACGATGGCGTTCACAAACTCAAACCCCGAGCCCCGGGGCAGGGGTTCCACCTTGATCTTGACGTGGCCGTACTGGCCCCGGCCGCCCGTCTGGCGGATGAACTTGCCCTCCACGTCCACGGGACGGGTGATGGTCTCCCGGTAGGCCACCTGGGGCTTGCCCACGTGGGCGTCCACCTTAAACTCCCGCCGCAGGCGGTCCACGATGATCTCCAGGTGGAGTTCCCCCATCCCGGAGATGATGGTCTGGCCCGTCTCAGGGTGGGTGGAGACGCGAAAGGTGGGGTCCTCCTCGGCAAGGCGGGCCAAGGCCTGGGAGAGCTTGTCCTGATCAGCCTTCGTCCTGGGCTCAATGGCCACGTCGATGACGGGATCAGGAACCTCGATGGACTCCAAGACCACCTGGGGTGCCCCTTCCCCTACCAGGGTGTCCCCGGTGATGGTCTCCTTGAGGCCCACCACCGCCCCCAGGTCACCGGCCTTAAGCTCCTCCACCTCCTCCCGGTGGTTGGCGTGCATCCTCAGGAGGCGGGCTACCCGTTCCTTGCGGCCCCGGGTGGTGTTGTAGACGTAGGAACCGGAGGTAAGGGTGCCGGCGTAGACGCGGATGAAGGTGAGCCGCCCCACGTAGGGATCGGCCATGATCTTGAAGGCCAAGGCGGCCAAGGGCCCCTCGGGGTCGGGGTGGATCTCCACCTCTTCCCCTTCGGGGGTGGTGCCGCGGATAGGGGGAATGTCCAGGGGGGAGGGGAGATAATCCACCACCCCATCTAGGAGGAGTTGGACCCCCTTGTTCCTCAGGGCCGATCCCAAGAAGAGAGGGGTGAGCTTAAGCTCGAGGGTCCCCTTGCGGATGGCGGCCACAAGCTCCTCCTCCGTGGGCTCTTCCCCCTCTAGGTACTTGAGCATGATGGTTTCGTCGAAATCGGCCGCGACCTCGATGAGCTTCTCGTGGTACTCGCGGGCCTGGGCCACGTACTCCTCGGGGATGGGGATTTCCCGGATGTCCGTGCCCAGGTCATTCCCGTAGGTGTAGGCCTTCATCCTCAGGACGTCGATGATGCCGGAGAAGGTCTCCTCGCGGCCGATGGGAAGCTGCATGACTACGGGGTTTGCCCCGAGGCGCTCCCGCATGGTGCGAACCACAAGCCAAAGGTCCGCCCCGGTCTTGTCCATCTTGTTGGCGAAAGCGATGCGGGGCACCCGGTATTTGTCCGCCTGGCGCCACACGGTCTCGGACTGGGGCTCTACCCCTTGGCTGGAGTCAAAGACCACGATGGCCCCGTCCAGAACCCGCATGGAGCGCTCCACCTCGATGGTGAAGTCCACGTGGCCTGGGGTATCGATGATGTTGATGCGGTGGCCCTTCCAGAAGCAGGTGGTCACCGCGGCGGTGATGGTGATGCCCCGCTCCCTCTCCTGCTCCATGAAGTCCATGGTGGCGGCCCCCTCGTGGACCTCCCCCATCTTGTGGATCTTGCCCGTGTAGTAGAGGATCCGCTCCGTGGTGGTGGTCTTGCCCGCGTCGATGTGGGCCGCGATACCGATGTTCCTGAGCCGCTTTAGGTCGTACTCCACCTTAACCGCCATGGCTCACCACCGGTAGTGGGCAAAGGCCCGGTTGGCCTCGGCCATCCGCTCCACATCCTCCTTCTTCTTGATGGCCCCACCCTTGCCCTCCGCCGCGTCCAAAAGCTCATTGGCGATGCGCAAAGCTGCGGTGCGCTCAGGGCGCTGGTTGGCCGCCTGGACCAACCACCTTAAGGCTAGGGACTGCTGCCGCCTAGGGGGAACCTCCATGGGCACCTGGTAGTTGGCCCCCCCCACCCGGCGGGAGCGGGTCTCGAGGCGGGGCTTCACGTTCTCCACCGCCTGCTTGAAGACCTTGAGGGGCTCCTGGCCCGTCTTGTCCTGGATGATCCGGCAGGCCTCGTAGAAGATGCGGGCCGCCAGGTTTTTCTTGCCGTCCCGCATGATCTTGTTGATAAAGGCAGTGACCAGGACGTCCCCGTAAATGGGGTCTGGTTGGAGCTCGCGAACTTCCGCTCGCCTTCTCCGCGCCATACCTCACCTACTTCTTCTTGGCCCCCGCGGCCTTGGCTTCCTTGGGCCGCTTGGTGCCGTACTTGGAACGGCTCTTCTTCCGGTCCTTTACCCCTTGGGCATCGTAGACCCCGCGCACGATGTGGTAGCGTACCCCAGGAAGGTCCTTCACCCGGCCACCCCGGATGAGGACCACGGAGTGTTCCTGTAGGTTGTGCCCTTCCCCAGGGATATAGGCCGTCACCTCGTACCCCGAGGTGAGCCGCACCTTGGCCACCTTCCTGAGGGCTGAGTTGGGCTTCTTAGGGGTCACCGTGCGCACCACGGTGCACACCCCCCGCCGGAAGGGGGATCCCTTCAAGGCGGGGACCTTGCTCTTCTTGCGGACCTTTTCGCGGCCCTTTCGGACGAGCTGGTTGATCGTCGGCAGTGCCACCACTCCCTTCTTCCTGGACTTGCCCCCTTCTCAAGATCCACCGGGGAAACCCCCGAAGGCCTCACAGAGGAGGCCCCTCGGGGCCAGGGGCTGGCCCCGAGCACCCTCAACCCTTCCAGTGTAGCCGCCTAGGGAACCTTTGACAAGAAGGAGGCCAACTGACCTCTACTCACTTTGGGCGCTGACCCTTGGGCGAAGGGGGGAGTTGTAGCGTGCAGACCACAACACCCCCCTCCCACATCCCCTGGGTCCACACCGCCCACCTCCTCCCCCTCCTCGTAGACTGGACCCCCGCAGAGGACGGAACCCATCAGGCCCTCGTAGCCGCCCTACCCCTCCAAGGCCGAGCCCTCGTGGTGGCCTTTGGACTCAAATCGGGTTGATACACACCCCTCTCCCTCCCCGACCGGGGCTTTGACGGAGTAACCCTGATGCGCCAACTCCGGTCCTGGGGCATGGGCTTCCTCATGCCCATATGCCCTACGAGCCACCGTCTGCGAGGCGGGCGGGAGGCAGGTGTTCTTTCTGCTGGAGTGTACCGCTTGCGGATGTGGGTAGAGGAATGGGCCTTTTGGGGGCCTTCTCGGGGTAAGGCCTGGTTACCCCGCCTTGCGGGCCTCTTTCGCCCAGCCCGGTTCGCCTTGGCCCAGGGGCCTCCTAAGGAGGTGATGGCTGAGCTTCGGAGGCCCCTTCAGGAGCTGGGGGAGGAAAAGTGAGTCCTTCGTGTGCTACCTCATAGCTCCCCCCTAGCCATTTTCAAGAGCACCCGGCTACGGGTCAGCCGCCAGGCTACCTTGCTGAGGTTATGGACCAGCAGGTCGTGTAAGGATTTATGTGTAAGGGCCCGTGTTTAATAGGGGGGCACACCTTAGCACGAGGAGGTGCCCCGTGGACCAGGATACCTTGCGGATCTTGCTGAGGGAAGCGGTGCGGGAGACAGTAG
>JBEPYU010000088.1:0-4095 GCA_041641215.1 Thermaceae bacterium | reverse complement strand
GCCGAAGGGGCCATCCTGCCTTGGGCCAAGGGCCGGGACACGGGGCGGAGCCACCTTTGGGAGAAGCTCAGGGCCCTGGCCGAACACCTGGGCTTTGACCTCAAGACCCCCTTCAAGGACCTCCCCCCCGAGGTGCAAAAGGCCGTCCTCTACGGCCTACCCGAGCCCTTCCAGCTCGTCTTCCGCCGGGGGGGGAAGGAGACCTTCCGGGTGGAGGTCCACTACGAGGGGGTCATCCCCTGGCTGGAAAGGCGCTACAGGGAGGCGGAATCCGAAGGGGTGCGGGAGGCCCTGGAGGCCTACATGAGCACCAGGCCCTGCCCGGTCTGCGGGGGGACCCGGTACAAGAAGGAGGTCCTGGCGGTGACCGTGGGGGGCAAGAACATCGCGGAGGTCTCGGCCCTTCCCGTGCGGGAGGCCTTGGCCTTTTTCCAGGGCCTCGAGGAGACCCTCCCCCCCTTCCAGGCCACCATCGCCCGGCCCATCCTCAGGGAGATCGTGGAACGCCTGGGGTTCCTCGTGGACGTGGGCCTGGACTACCTCACCTTGGACCGGGCGGCCAACACCCTCTCCGGGGGGGAGGCCCAAAGGATCCGCCTGGCCACCCAGGTGGGTTCGGGCCTCACCGGGGTGCTCTACGTCCTGGACGAACCCAGCATCGGCCTCCACCCCCGGGACAACCAGCGCCTCATCAAAACCCTAAGGCGCCTCCAAAGCCTCGGGAACACCCTCATCGTGGTGGAGCACGACGAGGAGACCATCCGGGCTGCGGATTGGATCGTGGACATGGGGCCAGGGGCAGGGATCCACGGGGGGGAGGTGGTGGCGGAAGGCCCCCTGGAGGCCATCCTGGCTAACCCCAAAAGCCTCACCGGGGCCTACCTCAGGGGAGAGAAGCGGATCCCCGTGCCGGAAAGGCGGCGCAAGGGCAACGGCAAGTGGCTGGTCCTCAAGGGGGCCCGGGCCAACAACCTCAAGGGGGTTACCCTCAGGATCCCCTTGGGGCGCTTTGTGGCGGTCACCGGGCCTTCGGGAAGCGGAAAGAGCACCCTCATCCACGACGTCCTCTACGCGGCCCTGGCCCAAAGGCTCATGCGGGCCAAGATCACCCCAGGGCGCTTCGAGGGGCTGGAGGGCCTCGAGCACCTGGACAAGGTCATCGAGATCGACCAGTCCCCCATCGGCCGCACCCCCCGCTCCAACCCCGCCACCTACACGGGGATCTTCGACGAGATCCGGGACCTCTTCGCCAAGACCCCGGAGGCCAGGAAGCGGGGGTATGGCCCGGGGCGGTTCTCCTTCAACGTCAAGGGGGGAAGGTGCGAGGCCTGCGCGGGGGAGGGGATGGTGAAGATCGAGATGCTCTTCCTCCCCGACCTCTACATCCCCTGCGAGGTCTGCAAGGGGAAGCGCTACAACAAGGAGACCCTGGAGGTAAAGCTACGGGGGAAGAGCATCGCGGACGTCCTGGACATGACCGTGGAGGAGGCCCTGGAGTTCTTCCAAAACGTCCCCAACGTGGCCCGCAAGCTCCAGCTCATGCGGGACGTGGGCCTAGGGTACATGCGCCTCGGCCAGCCCTCCCCCACCCTCTCCGGGGGGGAGGCCCAAAGGATCAAGCTGGCCACGGAGCTCGGGCGCAAGGCCACGGGCCGCACCCTCTATATCCTGGACGAGCCCACCACGGGCCTCCACTTTGACGACGTGGCGAAGCTTTTGGACGTGCTCCACCGGCTGGTGGACGCAGGGAACACCGTGGTGGTCATCGAGCACAACCTGGAGGTGGTGAAGACTGCGGACTGGGTGATCGACCTGGGCCCCGAGGGGGGGGACCGGGGCGGGGAGATCGTGGCCGAGGGCACCCCGGAGGACGTGGCCCTCTCGGGAAGCCCTACCGGGGTCTTCCTGGCCCAGATCCCGGAGATCCGGGAGCGGATCCGGGTAGCCGCGGACTGATGCCCTTTGCTTTTGGCTCCTGCGCTTCCAGGTTCCAAATCCACGGGGGCTTTCTACCGGGGCCCCCATGCGGGCTTGGGGCCCGCATGGGGTGGTATTAGACCCGCTTGGCCACCTCGGGAAGGAGGCGGCTTAGGATCTCGTCCCGCACCTTGCGGAAGACCTCAAGCCGCTCCTCCTCGCTCCCCTCGGCCTGGGCGGGGTCGGGAAAGCCCACGTGGATCTGCTCCTTGGCCCCAGGGAAGACGGGGCAGACCTCCCGGGCGGGATCGCACACGGTGACCACCAGGTCCCAAGGCTCCTCGAGGAAGATCTCCAGGGGCTTGGGCCGGGCCCCCGAAAGGTCCAGGCCCAGCTCGGCCAGGGCCCGCACGGCCAAGGGGTGGACCCGCTCCGCGGGGTGGGTGCCCGCGGAGTGGACCTCCACCCGGTCCCCCAGGCGGTCCCGGAGGAGGGCCTCGGCCATCTGGGAGCGGGCGGAGTTCCCGGTGCAGATGATGAGGACGCGCTTTTTCATCGGACCCCCACCCAAAGCCCTTCCCGGGCCAACCAGGCCTCGAAGTCCCTTAGGCCCCGGCGGAACATGGCCTGCCGCTTGGCCTTCTTGTCCCGCCCCTCCACGGGAGGAACCAAGCCGAAGTTGGCGTTCATGGGCTGGAAGTTCTCCGGGTTGGCCGTGGCCAGGAAGCGGACCAGGCCCCCGAGCATGCTGGTCTCTGGGGGCACGGTGAGGGGCTGGCCTAGGAAGCGCCGAGCGGCGTTAAGCCCCGCGAGGAACCCCGTGGCTGCGCTTTCCAGGTACCCCTCCACCCCCGCAAGCACCCCCGCGGCGAAAAGGCCCTTCTCCTCCCGAAACTCCAAGGTCTCCCTTAAAAGCCTTGGGGCGTTGAGGTAGGTGTTCCGGTGCATGACCCCATAGCGCACGATCTCCGCCTCCTCGAGGCCCGGGATGAGCCGGAGGATCCGCTTCTGTTCCGGCCACTTGAGGCCCGTCTGGAAGCCCACCAAGCTCCACATCCGCCCCGCCTTGTCCTCCTGGCGGAGTTGGACCACCGCAAAGGGGGTCTTCCCCGTCTTGGGGTCCTTCAGGCCTACGGGCTTCATGGGGCCGAAAAGGAGGGTTTGGTAGCCCCTACGGGCCAGCTCCTCCAAGGGGACGCAGGCCTCGAAGTACTCGAGGCCTTCCCAAGGGTGGGGGATGTGGCGCTCCGCGGAGAGCACCGCCTCATGGAAGCGGCGGTACTCCTCCTCGGTCATGGGGCAGTTGATGTAGTCCGGGCTTTGGCCATAGCGCCCCCCCCGGAAGCACTTCTCCATGTTGATGCTTTCATAAAGGACGATAGGGCTTGCCGCGTCGTAGTAGGCGAGGAAATGGTCCCCAAAACGGGCCCTTAGGGCCTCGGCCAAGGGTTCGGCGGTGAGGGGCCCCGTGGCGAGGATGGTGATCCCCTCGGGGATCTCCCGCACCTCCTCCCGCACCACCTCGAGGAGGGGATGGGAGAGGAGCCGCTCCGTGACGTAGGCCGAAAACTCCTCCCGGTCCACGGCCAAGGCCTGCCCCGCGGGCACCCGGGCCCTTTGGGCGGCCTCCATGATGAGGCTCCCCGCAAGGCGCATCTCCGCCTGGAGGAGGCCCTTGGCCTGGGTCTCCCCTTGGGCCCCAAGGGAGTTGGAGCAGACGATCTCTGCGAAACGGTCCGTGGCGTGGGCGGGGGTCATGCGCCCAGGGCGCATCTCGAAAAGGCGCACGGGCACCCCAAGCCTTAGGAGGGTCCAGGCGGCCTCGCTCCCCGCAAGGCCCCCTCCCACCACGTTCACCGGCTCCCGCCTCATCCCTCTAGCCTACCATACCCTTTTAGGGCCTTTTCCACTGGGGTCCCCTGCATGGGGTGGTATTAGAAGTGGGCGTAACCCTTCCGGGGTAGGGGAACCCCCCCGAACCAAACCCCCTCCCCCGCCTCGATCCGGCCCGCCCGGAAAAGGGGCAGGCCCTGGGCCTGGGCCCGCTCCACAAGCTCGGCTTCCCTTTCCTCGGGCACGGTCAGGATGGCCTCAAATTCCTCTCCCCCATAGAGCACCAGCCTATAGGCCTCCTCCTCGCTCCCCGCAAAGGCCAAGACCTCCTCGTGGAGGGGCAAG
>JBEPYU010000087.1:0-4190 GCA_041641215.1 Thermaceae bacterium | reverse complement strand
GGGCCAACAAGCCCCACAAGGGATACCGCCGGTTGCGGGCCCTGGGGTCGGGGACTTGGGACAAGGCCTCGCGTAGGGTCATGCCCCCTCTTTACCCCAAGGCCACATATCGGTCAAGTCTGGCCCCGGTAGAAAAGCCCCCGTGAAGTTTTTTGGGAATCTGAGGGCGCAGGAACCAAAAGTAAAGGGTATGAGGTCCTACCTCGTCCAAGGGCCCTTGCCTGGGTTTTACCACTACTATCCCGGGGTGCCTGCGGTGGTGGGGGTGGCCCTGGGGGGAAGGGTCAACTTCTGCCCCGCGGTCTGGAACATGGGGCTTTCCGCAGACCCGCCCCTTTTCGCCGTGGCCCTAAGCCCCAAGCGCTTCACCCACGGCCTAGTCCTCGAGGCGGGGCGCAAGCTTCCACCCCTACACCCAAGCCGCCCTCATCCAGTACCTGGGGAGCGTTTCGGGGCGGGAGGTGGATAAGGGCCATGGGGGCGCGAGGGGGACTACTTCTCGTAGGGCTTGCCCAAGGCCCTTGGGGGGCGGCTTTTCCCGATGAACCCCGCGAGGACCAGGAGGGTAAGGACATAGGGCAGGGCTTGGATGAGGACCGGGGGCAGGACCTCCATCCCTTGGAGCTGGATGGCCAAGGCGGAGGCGAACCCAAAGAGCAGGGTGGAGAAGAGGATCCCCAAGGGGTGCCACTTGCCGAAGATCATGGCTGCCAAGGCGATGAACCCCATCCCCGCGGACATGCCCCGGACGAACTGGTTGAGAAAGCCGATCGCAAGGTAGGCCCCCGCAAGGCCGGCCAGGACCCCGGAGAGGACCACCCCAATGTAGCGCATGCGGTACACGTGGATCCCCAAGGTGTCCGCAGCCTCAGGGTATTCCCCTACGGCCCTAAGGCGTAAGCCCCAGGGGGTTTTGAACAGGGCCCACCAGGCTACGGGAACCAGGAGGAAGGCCAAGTAGACCAAGGGGGAGAGGTCCCCCCAAAGGGTGGGGAGGCGGTTTTCCACGGGTTCGGAGTTCGTGGCGTTGCCGTAGTAGTAGGAGAGGACCAGGCTTGGGGCCCCGTAGGCCAGGAGGTTGATGGCCGTTCCGCTTACGATCTGGTCCGCCCGGTAGCGGATGGAGATGACCCCGTGGACCAGGGCCACCAAGCCCCCTAAGGCCATGGCCACCAAGACCCCGGCCCAGGGGAGCCAAGGATGGGGCCCTGGTCCTAGGAGGTGCTCCATCCTCTCCACAAAGACCGCAGCCCCCAAAGCCCCAAAGAGGATGATCCCGTCCAGGGCGATGTTCACTACCCCACTCCGCTCGGAGAACATCCCCCCGAGGGCGGTGAGGAGGAGGGGGGTAGTCTGGCGTAGGGTGGAAAGGAACAGGGCGACAAGGAAGGCTGTGTCCAGGTTCATCTCCCTCCCTCCTGCCCCTTGAGCTCAACCTCCGCGGCCCTTAGGGGATCGGTGAAGTGGCGGGGTAGGAAGCCCCCCGCAGCCACGAAGAGGACCACCAGGGCTTGGAGAACGGCCACGAGTTCCCGGCTTAGGCCGAGCTGGAGGTTGAGTTGCAATCCCCCGGTAAGGAGGATGCCGAAAAGCCAAGCCGCAAGCCCTACCCCTAAGGGGGTGTTTTGGCCCATGAGGGCTACCGCGATGCCGTCGAACCCCACGGAGTAGGGGAGGGACTGCTTGAGGCGGTACTCGTCGATGCCTCCCCCCAGGACATAGTGGGTGGCGGCGAGGCCTGCCAGGACCCCCGCGAGGAACATGACCCCGACCACCTTCCGCCCCGTGGGTATCCCCCCATACTCTGCCGCCTTAGGGGCTAGGCCCAAGGCCCGAAGCTCATACCCCCCTACGTGGCGGAAGACGTAGAGGTGGAAGGCGAAAAGGGCCAAGAGGGCGATGAGGAAAGCCCCATTAAGCCTCACAGAAGCCAGCTCCCCACTGATATCCACCCCTGGCCCTGGGATGAACCCCCCAAGGGTGTACCCCAGGCCCAGGCCCAAAAGGGCGAGGAGAACCCGGCGTCCCAGGACCTTCCCCCCAAGGAAGTACCCCGCGCCCCCCAGGAGAGCGGCCAGGGGCAAGGCCCAGGAGAATTCCCCTTCCTTGGCCACAAGCTCGGTCCAAAGGGGAATCCGGGCCTCGGGGCGGATCTCGTAGCTGCGGGCCTCGTAGCCTGGGTACTTGAAGGGCAGGTAGACGGGATGGCCGAAGAAGCGGTACTCGTTGGTGGAGATGAGAAAGAGGAGAAGGCTTGCCGCCACGTAGTTCAGCATGATGGTGGTGATGACCTCGTGGGCCCCGAAGCGGGCCTTGAGCCAACCGGGGATGGCCCCCCAAAGCCCCCCCGCAAGCCCTGCGGCCAGGATGGCCAGGGGCAGGACCAAAAGCCGGGGCCCAGGGAGGTAAACCCCCACGAGCATGGCCGCGATGGCCCCGAGGATGAGTTGGCCCGGGGCGCCGATGTTGAAAAGCCCCCCTCGGAAGGCCAAGGCCACGGAGAGCCCGGTGAGGATCAGGGGGGTAGCGAAGAGGAGGCTTTGCAGGAACCCGGAAAGCCCGATCAGGGGGCTATAGAGGAGCTGGTAGGCGTAGGTGATGAGGTCCAGCCGGACAAGGATGGCCTCCCGGAGGCCTGGGGCTTCCGGGGGGCGGAGGAGGGCGGCCATGATCACCCCTCCGGCCAAGGTGGCGAGGAGGAGGGAAAAAAGGGGCACCACCAGCCCCCGCCTCCGCACCAAAAGGGCAAGCCCCCTAGGGGTGGATAGCCTTCCGAGGAGGATGAGGTAAAGCCCGTATCCCAAGGTGGCGTAGGACCCAAGGCCCAGGGCGTAGCGCCTAAGCTCAGCCCCTTGGGCTTTGGCCGCCTCCACGCTCCCGTAGAAGAGGAAGGCCGTGAGGAGGAAAAGCCCTACCCCTAGGCCCCCGGCCAGGTCTAGGCCCCGGGCCCCTAGCCGCAAGGCCAGAAGGGGCGTGAGGAGGAGCCAAGCCAGGCCGGCAAGAAAAAGAGGCCTAAGCCAAGCCTCCGAGTAGCCTTGGGGAAGGGTTCCATAGGAGCCCAAGGGGTTTAGGAGCACCCCCTCCCCACCGAAAAGGCGGTGGGGCACCGCCCAAGGGGCTAGGGTCCAAGCGAGAAGAAGGCCTACCCCGCCCAAGGCGGCGAGGAGGGAAAGGCGCCTCGAGGTCCACACGCCCCCGATTCTACCGGGTAGACTTAGGGGATGAGGCCCGAGGAGAAGGCCGCCTGGGTCAAGGGGATGTTCTCCGCCATTGCGCCCCGCTACGACCTCCTAAACCGCCTCCTCTCCTTGGGCCTGGACCTCAGGTGGCGCAGGCGGGCGGTGGAACTGGCCTTGGAGAAGGGGCCCCAGCGTATCCTGGACCTGGCCACAGGTACTGGGGACCTGGCCTTCCTCCTCAAGGAGCGGGCCCCCCAGGCGGAGGTGGTGGGGGTGGATTTCGCCCCCCCCATGCTCGAGCAGGCCCAAAAGAAGGCCCAGGCCAGGGGGTTATCCGTGGCCTTCCTCGAGGCCGATGCCCTGGCCCTTCCCTTCCCCGAGGGGTCCTTCCACGCGGTGACCGTGGCCTTTGGGTTTCGGAACTTCGCGGATTACCGGAGGGCCCTGGAGGAGATCCATAGGGTCTTGGCCCCTGGGGGTAGGCTGGTCCTTCTGGAGTTCCCCCCGCCCCCTGGGGGGGCTTTTGGCCTGGTCTACCGGGTTTACTTCGGAAAGGTGGTCCCCTTCCTCGGGGGGCTCCTTTCCGGGAACTTCCGGGCCTACCGTTACCTACCGGAAAGCGTGGAGCGCTTCCCCCCTCCCGAGGCCCTCAAGGCCCTCATGGAGGGGGTGGGCTTTAGGGTGCGCTACGAGCTCCTCACCTTTGGGGTGGCGGCCATCCACCTCGGGGACAAACCCTAGCCTCGGCTTTCGGTTCCTGCGTTTCAGAGACTGTTGTAAAAGTCTGCTATACTCGAGGGGTGAGCGCTACACGTAGACCTTACCCCAGCGATTTGACCGACGAGGAGTGGGCCATCCTGGAACCCTTGATTCCCGCCCCCAAACCCGGCGGCCGACCCGCCAAGGTGCCTAGGAGGGAGATAGTGAACGCCATACTCTACGTCCTGCAAAACGGCATCAAGTGGCGGGCGATGCCCCATGACCTGCCCCACCCGTCTACGGTCTACCACT
>JBEPYU010000086.1:0-4347 GCA_041641215.1 Thermaceae bacterium | reverse complement strand
CCAGTCCTATCTGATCCACGATGCTGGCCACCAGGCCCAGGTGGCCCAGGTCGTACACCTGTAGGTTGGGTGTGGTTTCCATCCCAAAATCCTAAGGCCAAGGGAGAGGGGTGCGGAATGTCGGCTCAAGGGGCTTCCCTTGGAATACTTTGTCTATGCCCATCTCCACGCCTACCTGGCCTCGAGGGGAGGGGAGGTCGTCATGGGCGGGCACCTGGTGTCCCTTGGGGGCAAGGAGGCCCTCGAGGGCCAGCTCACGGAGGTGGACGGCCTTGCCTTCCACCGGGGTGCCCTATGGTTCGTGGAGTGCAAGCCCGATGGGGAAAGCCTTCTGGAACGGGCCCCTCTTATGGAAAACCTGGTGCGCTCTGCGGGGGGAAGCCGGTCTAAGGGGCTCATGGTGGCCCGCGCTTGGCGGAGGCCTCCTCCGGCCCGAAGGGACAACCTGATCTACATGGCCTGGGAGGCCGGGGAAGGCGTGCTCCGCTTCCCCCAGGACCTGGAGAAGGCCCTAGAACGACAAGATTCTTCCCGACCTTGAAGCCCTATCTTCGGCAAGCCCTTTGCAGGGAAACGCTTGGGGCTCCGAACGCCCCGTCAGGGAGGCACCGAGGTCAGCCTAGAAGGGGTTATCTTGCCGGGGCTCTGCCGCCTTCTTCCACCCCCGCCGCTTGGTGGGGGTGGGGAAGGGACCTTGGCCCTTACGGGGTAGGGGCGCAGGGCAGCTCGGGGGATGAGCCTTCTTCTGGAGGATGGGGGTGGAGCTACGCAGGCTGCAAGACCTTCTTTCCCCTTCGTGTGCTACCTGATCCGGCCCCCCAGGGTGTGCAAAAGAAGGGATGCGATCCTGCGAGATAGGGGCTTTGCCCTTAACGTTATCCCGTTATCTTAACCCTTAAGAGGGGAAGAGCCGTGGCCAAAAAGATCACCGTGTACGTGGATGAGGATCTCCACCGCCGTCTCAAGGCAGCGGCCAGCCTGCGGGGGCAGTCGCTTTCCGAGTTCATGCTGGAGGCCGCCCGCCGCCTTTTGGAAGCCCCCGACCGCCAAAGGGCATCAGCCCAGATGGAGAGCCTTCGCCGCCGAATCCCAACGGGGTTCACGCCCGAAGAGCTTAGGGCCATGAGAGACGAAGGGCGACCATGATCCAGGGCGCTGGAGGCCTCGGCCGCTTTGTCGGGGGTTCTGCCTGGGGAGACGGAAAGGACGTTGCCCCTGCGGGATCGGGCCGTAGCCGAACCCGCCTTCCCTCTCCTTGTGCCCCCGACCTTCTTACAAGGTCGGCAACGTCCTTTGGGTAGCCAGGCCTTCGCCTTTGAACCTTGGGAGGTGGAGCCACGAAGGTGCCTAGAGCCCGCCCTGGAGACAGGGCTTTCGGTGTACGTTGGTTTGACCTCCCCAGGGGTTTTGCTCCAGGAGACGGGGGAGCGCGAGGGGTCTGCCATTCCCCTGGATGGGGGTACGCGTACCCCCTCGCATCCCCGATCTTTCCTGATAGGATCTCCTTGCCGGAGGAGAGAACCGTGGCCTGCCGATTGTCTGGAGGAAAACCGTCCCGGGATCCCATGTCCGGGATCTACGCTGGCCTAGGGGATCCCTGCGGTCCCAGGCGGTTCGTAAAGACCCTTCCTGGCGAGGCCAGGGGGAGCACCACCCCGATGGGGCTGCCCCCTGGGCCCCCTACGGGCCACGGGCATCTTGGGGGCACTAGGCATCCGGGGAAGGAGGTCGCGCCAGAACGATGGGCATTCGGGAACGGGTGGGATACCCTTGGGAGGAGCTGGAGGCCGTGCGTGGCCCCTGCGGGGAAGGCCAGGGGGCTCTAGGAGGGGGTCGCCCCCTTGGCCTCCTCCCTTCCGCCTCTCCGCAAGGGAAGGTGGAAGTCGGGGGGGCCCTTCCTGCCGCCCCTGGGCTTGAGGTCCGATGCGCTACGAGATCCTAGGCCTCACCAATCCCCTCCTCCGCCTCGAGCTTGGGCGGGGGGAGGAGGTCCATGCGGAGCCCGGGGCCACCGTCTACATGCGGGGGCCCATCGTGGTGGGGACCGGGGTAGGCCCTGGGGGGATCCTCGGGGGGATCCTCCGCAGGGCCCTAGGGGGGGAGAGCTTCCTCCGGAACACCTACCGGGCGGAGGGCCCTGCGGAGCTTTGGCTCGCCCCTAAGACCCCGGGGGAGATCCATTACCTCCCCCTCGAGGGGGAGGGGTACGTGGCCCAGGCCTCCTCCTACCTCGCCCACCACGGGGAGGTGGAGGTGGGGGTGGCCTGGCGGGGGGTGAAGGGGGCCCTTGCGGATGGCCGGTTCTTTTGGCTCTCCTTTCGGGGTAGGGGAGGGGTGTTCCTCGAAGCTTATGGGAGCCTCCTCGAGGTGGAGGTGCCAAGGGGGGAGCGGGTGGTGGTGGACAACTTCCACTTCGTGGCCATGACGGAGGGGGCCCGGTACCACCTCCGCACCCTTCGGGGGATAGCCCCCACCCTCTTTGGGGGAGAGGGCCTGGTGGTGGAGGTGGAGGGCCCGGCCCGTCTACTCTTGCAGAGCAGGCACCTCCCAGGTCTCGCCGAGCTCCTTAGGCCCTTCTTTCCGGATAGGGGCTAACTGCCGCCCCCCCACTCCCTGGAGCAGGGGAACCCCTTCAGGGCCTCCCCCCGGGTGGGGGGGCCACCCCGGAAGGCCAGGAACCCCCCCTCACGGACCTGGTTCCCCGGCCCCTTGGGAGGGGGTCCTACTGGGGACCCCAGCCTTTGGGCGGGAAGGCCTGGCCCTTGGGGTCTACCGGGCCATGCGGGGGGAGGGGGTGTGGTTCCCCCGCCGCCTGGGCGGGGCGCGGCTGGAGGGGAAGAGGGCAGGGGGGGCGGTCCAGCTCCCCTGGGAGGCCACCTGGCCCGCGCCCTGTCTCCCCAGGCAACCCCCCGATGGGGCGCGTGCGGGGAAGCCCATTTGGGAGGCAGAACCTAGGGGGCGTCCCGAGGCCCCCCGGGTCCAAGGCCCTCACAGGGCTAGGAACGGCGAGGCTTTAGATGGGCTACCCATAGGCCCTTGGCCCCAGGGGGGCGGGGTGGTACCCTCGGTTTTGGGGAGAAGCCTAGGGTGGAGGTGGCAGGGTGGACGAGCTGGTGGTGATCCCTTTGGTCCTCTTCCTCATCTACCTGGCCATAGCGGTGCACGAGCTGGGGCACTACCTGGCCTGGCGGCAGGAGGGGGTGCCCGTCCAGGGGTTCTACGTGGGGGCTCCCCCGTGGATTTTCCGCTTCAGGCGGGGGGGTACGGAGTACGGCCTAGGCCTCATCCCTTTCTTCGGGGCCGTGCTGGCCCGGGAGGAGGACACGGGCCACCTCACCCGTCGGGGATGGCTTAAGGTTTACCTCTCAGGGCCCCTCTTCTCCCTCCTCGCCGCCCTTCTCGGGGTTGTCCTCTGGCTTCTCGTCACCTGGGACCTGGAACGGGCCCTCAAGGCGGTCGGGGTGATCCTGAAAGCCCCCGTAGTCTTGGTGGTGGCGATCTTCCAGCTCCTCTCCGGGGGCCTGCCCGAGGCCGGCTTCCTTCCCCTTTTCCAGGCGAGCAGGGACCTCCTGAACCGGTCCGGGCCAGAGGGGGTCTTTCTCCTCTTTACGGCCTTGAACACGGTAGGCTTCTGGTTCAACCTCCTGCCCATCCCCCCCCTGGACGGCGGGCAGGCCCTCTACCGCCTGTTTGCGGGTAGTCCTTGGGTGGAGAGGCTCTACCCCTACGCCCTAGGGTTTGGGGTGGTTTTCCTCCTTGTCCTCTTGGGGTTGGCCCTCCTCAAGGACGCGATGCGTTTGGCGCGTTGGTGGGGGTGAGGGTGTACGGGGCCCATCCTCCCCTCGCCTGGACCTCCTTGGCCGCCGGGAGGCTGCGCCTGCCGGAGGGGAAGCCTCGGCGTGGCCCAGGCCATGGGGCCTACCGGCCAAAGGCCAGGCCGCCCCGAGGCCCCTCGAGGCGGCCTTGTCTCGGGCCCTACTTACAGAAGGGAGCTAAGGCCTGGTCCACCCGGGCCTGGGCTTCCCGGGTTGCGGTCTGGACGTCCTTGCGGCCTAGGACCACGGCCTGCTCCGCCTCGGCGATGATGTCCTTGACCTGCTGGAGGTTGTACACGGGAAGCTCGGCCCGGGCGTAGGCCAGCTGCTCCCGGGCGGTGAGGGCCTGGGGCCACTCCTTTAGGTAGCTCTGCATGAGGGGTAGGCTCCAGCTGGACCTGCGGGCCGCCACGTAGCCCGAGTCCAGGCCCCAGCGGGCCTGGAGCTCGGGGCTCACCATGTACTTGATGAAGCGCAAGGTGGCCTCCCGCTTGGCCGGGTCGGAGCCCTTGAAGAGGTAGAAGTTGGCCCC
>JBEPYU010000085.1:0-4364 GCA_041641215.1 Thermaceae bacterium | reverse complement strand
GCCTTCGCCTACCTGGAGGCGGTGTGGGACGACGCCCTGGGGCGTTCCCCTGGGCCCATCGAGGCCCAAACCCTCCCCTACCCGTCCAGGGGCGGACGAGGCGGGCCAGATCCTCCTACGGGTGCCCGGGGAGACCGTGGAGGGGCTCCTGCGTAGCGCAGGGGCCAAACTTTGGCCCCAAGGGGCAGGGCCCGACCTGGTCCTTACTACGCCGGTCTGGACCACCCCCGCCTTGCGGCCTACGCGGCCTGGGGGACCCCCGCCAACAACCTGGGTATTGTGGGGGGACAGGCCGCCCCTTCCTGCTTCCCCGAACCCCCACCCCCCGAGGCGGTTTCCCCCTGCTCCGCCTCTGGCCCAGGGGGAGAGGCCCTGGAGCTTGGGAGCTTGCGGTGGCCCTGGAACCGGGCCTTTGAGCCCGCCCCTGGCCTCAGGCCCAGGCCCCTTTCCTTGCCCCCCAGGGTAGAATAGACCCCATGCGCCCCCCTCGAGGCTCAGATTCCTCCCTCGCCTCCAAACTGGCTTCCCTTTCCAAAGGCCTTCAGGGTTTGGTCTCCCTAGAGGAGGAAAAAGCCCTTTTGGGGGAGGCCTTGGCCCTGGCTACGGGTCTTGCCCAAGGGGCCCGGGCCCACCTTTTCCTCAAGCAGGGGGACCAGCTCGTGGGGGTGTCGGGTTGGCCGGCGGGCCTCCGCCTGGCTCAAGGGGAGGGACTGCCTTGGGCGGTCCTGGAGGCCGGGTTTGTCTACCTCCCGGATCTGCGGCAAGACCCCCGGTCCCTTCCCCTCTACGGGGACCAGGGGGGGGCTTACCTGGGGGTGGCCCTGCGGGGGCCTGGGGGGCTCCTTGGGGTCTTGGGCCTGGACACCGCCGCAGGGGGTGGGCCCCTTTCCCCCGAGGACCGGGCTTGGCTCGAGCCCTTGGCCCTTTTCCTTGGGGCCGCCTGGGCCCGGCTTCGCCTTAAGGTTCGGGCGCAAAGGCTTATCCGCCGCCACCATCTCCTCCTTAGGCTCTTTAGGCGCCTTCTCCTGATGGAGGATCCCGTCGCCATGGCTAGGGAGGCCCTGGAGGTCCTCCTCAAGCTCACCCCTTACCCTGCAGGAGCGCTGTACCTCTGGAAAGAGGGGCAGATCCGCCTCGAGGTGGTCCTAGGAGCCTATCCCCCCGACTTTCCCCGCCTTTACGACATCCACCCCGTCCGCATGGGGGAAGGCCTCCTGGGCTCCCCTAGGCTTTGGGCAGGGGAAATCCTCTATGTGGAGGATTACGGGGCTTGGTCCGGGGCCTTAGGCCCCTACCGCGAGGCGGGGCTCCGCTCCACCCTGATAGCTCCCCTAAGGCCCAAGGGGCAACCTTGGGGCGCCTTGGCCCTAGGGAGCTTTAGCCATCCGGTGCCCTTCCAGGAGGAAGACCGCCACCTCCTTAGCCTCATAGCCCGTCGCCTAGAGGAGGCCCTAGAGAGGCTCTTGGACCGCAAGTCCCTCGTGGCCCTCCAAGAGGTTCTCCTGAAGGTCCTGGCGCGGGTCCTCGAGTACCGGGATTTGGAGACCAAAGGGCACACGGAGCGGGTGGCCAAGCTGGCCGTGCGCCTAGGGGAAGCCTTGGGGTTTCCGGACCTCGAGGGCCTCCGCCTAGGGGCTTGCCTCCACGACATCGGCAAGCTGGCCTTGCCCGACGAGATTCTCAAAAAGCCCTCGGCCCTCAACACCAGGGAGTGGCGCCTGGTCAAGACCCACCCCGAGGTGGCCCTGGACATCCTATCCCCTTTGGGATTCCTGCCCGAGACCGCGGTCAACGTGGTCCTCTACCACCACGAGCGCTGGGATGGCTCCGGCTACCCCTTTGGCCTTAAGGGGGAGGAGATCCCCTTGGAGGCCCGGATCTTCGCCGTGGTGGATGTCTACGACGCTTTGGTCTCCCAAAGGCCCTACAAGGAGGCCTGGCCAAGGGACCGGGCTTTGGAGGAGCTGAGAAGGGGAGCCGGCCGGACCCTGGACCCCAAGGCGGTATCGGCTTTCCTTGACCTCCTCGGGAGGGAAGGGGCGTAAGGGCCCCTACTCCACGGTTACGCTCTTCGCCAGGTTGCGGGGCTTGTCCACGTCCCGGCCGAGGAGGATGGCCACCTCGTACGCGAGGAGCTGCAAGGGTATCACGCTGAGGATGGGGGCAAGCCAAGGATCGATGGGGGGGATGTAGAGGACGTCCTGGGCTAGACCTAGGATATCCCTATCCCCTTCCGTGGCGATGGCGATCACCTTTCCTCCCCGGGCCCGGACCTCTTGGATGTTGTTCAGGACCTTTTCGTAAAGGGGGCCTTGGGTGGCCAGGACGACCACGGGCAGGTGTTCGTCGATAAGGGCGATGGGCCCATGCTTCATCTCCCCTGCGGGATAGGCCTCCGCATGGATGTAGCTGATCTCCTTAAGCTTAAGGGCCCCTTCGTAGGCCGTGGGGGTTTGGACATGCCGGCCGAGGAAGAGGAAATCCTGGGCCTGGTGGTATTTTTCGGCCACATGGGCCACGACGGGCCTCCCTTCCAGGACCTTTTCCACTAGCCTAGGGAGCCTTTTCATCTCCCGGATGAGGCCCTGGGCCCTTTCCTTGGGGAGGGTTTTCCGAGCCCGGCCTAACCGGATGGCCAGCATGGCCATGGCCGCGAGCATGGCCAGGTAGGCCTTGGTGGAGGCCACCCCGATCTCGGGCCCCGCGTGGATGTAAAGGACCTCGTCCACCTCCCGGCTCAGGGTGGAGCCCTTGACGTTGATGACCCCTAAGGTCCTGGCCCCCCGGCGCTTGGCCTCCTTGACGGCCTCCAGGGTGTCGATGGTCTCCCCAGACTGGCTGATGGCTAGGGCCAAGGTCCTTTCGTCCACCACCGGGTTCCGGTAGCGGTATTCGCTCGCCACGTCCCACTCCACGGGGATCCGGGCTAGGCCCTCGAGGAGGTACTTCCCGTAAAGGCCCGCGTAGGCCGCGCTGCCGCAGGCCAGGATCTGGATCCGCTCGAGGCCCTCGGGGTCTAGGTCTAGGTCCACATCCCCTATTCCCTCTAGGAGCCTCCCCCCCAGGGTGTTTTCCAGGACCCAGGGCTGCTCGTAGATCTCCTTGAGCATGTAGTGGGGAAAACCCCCCTTCTCCGCGGCCTCCAAGGTCCAGTCCACCTCTTGGACTGGCCGCCCAAGGGGCCTTCCCTCCAGGTCGTACACCTCTACCCCTTTCCGGGTAAGGCGCACCAGGTCCCCGTCCTCGAGGAAGATGACCCGCCGGGTATAGGGAAGGAGGGCGGGCACGTCCGAGGCCAGGAAGTTTTCCCCTTCCCCAAGGCCCACCACCAGGGGGCTTACCGTCCTTGCGGCCACGATCTCCTCGTGGTCTTGGTGGATCACGGCCACCGCATAGGCCCCTTGCACCTCCCTTAGGGCCTCGCGCACGGCCTCCAATAGGTCGCCTTGGTACTTCTCCTCGATGAGGTGGGCTAGGACTTCGCTATCCGTCTCGGATTGGAACCGGTGCCCCCGCCTTTCCAGGCCTTCCTTGAGTTCCAGGTAATTTTCAAAGATCCCGTTGTGGATGACCGCGATCCTCCCGGATTCGTCCGTGTGGGGATGGGCGTTGGGATCCGTGGGGGCCCCGTGGGTGGCCCAGCGGGTGTGGCCGATGCCCACTTGCCCATCCAGGACCTCTTCCTTAAGGGCCTCGGCTAGGGAAGAAAGCCTGCCCGAGCGCTTGATGACCCGTAGACCTGCCCCTCCCCGGACCGCAACCCCCGCGGAGTCGTACCCCCGGTATTCCAAGCGTTGGAGCCCATCTAGAAGCACATCCGTAGCCCGGCGAAAGCCTACGTACCCTACGATCCCGCACATACACATCCCCTATGGGCCCCCAAAGGGCCCAGGTGTCCATCGGCGCGCCCTGCCTTACGGTTGTCCTCCCCTCGCGGGGATGGCTTTCCCTCAGGCTTAGCTTAGGCGGGCGGGGCGGGCACACCCCGGGCGGCATCCGCGGATTCCCTCGATCTTTCCCGAGGCTTAGCCTCGGTAATCCCCTTTCGGGGTCCGCCACCTCGTGAGGCCAATGGCCCCCTGCGCTTCCCGCCTTTAGGCCGCTTTTCCAACTTTTCCCAGCCTTCCCACCTCCCTCCCGGGGAATATACGTTCCCCCATCGGGCCTTGTCAATGCGGGGCCTGAACCCGGCCAGACACATGTGAGACTGGACGAGTAAAAATGTGGGGACCACTCTAGGAGAGAGGGGGTCGCCACGGATGCGGCTTACCACGGTTGGCAAAGAGGTTTTGCGGGGAGCGCGGAAGGCCCGGGAACTCCAAGAGGCCGGGGCCGGCGACCCCACGGTTCAGGACCGCTTACGG
>JBEPYU010000084.1:0-4405 GCA_041641215.1 Thermaceae bacterium | reverse complement strand
CTTGAGGGCACGCCAGGCCTTCCCCTTCCCGGTGCGGGCCCTGCATGCGGACGCCACCAGCTTCCACGTGCACGGGCGGTACGAGGGGGGAGAGGAGGAAGTGGGGGTTCTCCGCATCGTCCACGGCGACAGCCGGGACCACCGCCCGGACCTGAAGCCGTGGGGGATGGGCCTGGTGTGCGCGGACACGGAGGGGCATCCCCCTCCTCTTCGCTCCCCAGGACGGGAAGGCCAGCGACGCCAAGACCCTGGTGGCCCTGTTGTCCCGCTTCCGGGAGGCCCAGGGCCTCTTGGCGGAGGTCTTTCCTGAAGGGGCCTGGACCCCCCTCCTCCCGGGGTACCAGGGGGTGGAGGTGGAGGCGGGGAAGGCCCTGGGGAGGCTTTTGGCCCGGGAGTTCTCTTGCGAGGTGGACGCCCAAAAGGCCCTGGAGGGGGTGAGCCGGGGCTTTCCTACCCCAGACCCCCTTCACCTAAAGGCCACCACAAGGTCCTTTTCCAGGGCCTCGGCCACCCTGCGCAGGGTGCTCAGGGTGTGGCCGAAGTACAGGGGGTCTAGAATCCGGGTCACCACGGAAGGGGGAACCCCCATGCGCTCGGCCAGGTCCTTCCGCTTGAGGCCCTTACGGCGAAGGGCCTTCTCGATGGCGAGGCTGACGGGGTTCACCGGGCTCGGCCGGATTTCCACGGGGATGAGGCGGTCCCGCTCCTCCTCCAGGTCCGGAGGGGGAGTGGCGCCGGGCCTGGGAAAGGGGCGCTCCTCCACCTCCAGGTGGGCGAGGTAGTAGGCCACTCCCTCCTCCAAGGCCTTCCGCGCCTCCTCTACGCTGGCCTTTCCCGCCACGAAGACGGGAAGGTCCACGCAGAAACCGCCGTAGGTGCCGGATTCGGGATCGTGCTCGATGTAGCAGGGGTAAGTTACGTCCCAAGATCTAACCATGGTTGAAAGCCTCCAGGACAACCACCTCAAACCGGCGTGCCCTTTTTGCTTCTGGACCAGGGCGCCGAAGCGCCCCGGCCGCGCCTACTGCCTCACCTCCTCTTCCGGTATCCCGGCCTGGCGGAGGATACCCTTGAGGGTGCCGATGGGAACGATATCCTTGTCGTGAACGGCGATAACCACTTCCATACCTTGCGGGTTGCGCCAGACCTCGTGGGATCCCTTTCCCCTCCCCTTGATGGGGGCGAAGCCGTGCCTCCGGAGAAGCCTGCGGAGCTCCCTGCCGCTCAGCCTCTTTAAACGGCCTATGGTACCTCCTTTCCGGGCCTGGGGATGGGACCCTGGGGCCCACGAGACAGGTTAGCAAAAATGCTAAAGCATGTCTAGCTCCTCTGACGAACTGAGCTCTCATAAGAACTCCCCCTGGGTTTTTGTATGGGGGTATGCGGCTGACCAAACACCAACGCCGCCCCCGGCTGGAGCTCAAGCTGCGGCCTCACCCGGACAACCTCGGACACAGGTTGGGCCTGAAGCCGGTGTACCGGCGGGTGTGGGCGCCCCGGGGGAAGACGCCCCTGGCCTGGGTGCGGCCGCGGTACCGGTGGCTGTACGTGTACGGCTTCGCGCGGCCGAGCACGGGGGAGAGCGAGTTCTGGCTTTTGCCCCCGGTGAACGCCGCGGCCTTCTCGGAGGTGCTAAGGCAGTTTGCCCGGTTGCGGGGGTCTGGGGAGAGGAAGCTCTTGCTGGTGATTCTAGACCGGGCGGGGTGGCACGTTTCGGGGCGGGTGGAGGTGCCGGAGGGGGTGGGCTTGGTCTTCCTGCCCCCCTACTCTCCCGAGCTCCAACCCGTAGAGCGGGTGTGGCCCTTGGTGAACGAGGCGGTGGCCGAGCGGTGCCTGGTCCTTGCCCAGGACCCCGAGACCCTCAGGCGGCGCACCCTGTTCCACTGGTGGCCCAGAACGAAGGCATCAGCATATACCCCTTCTTATTCTTAGAGGGGTCCAAATTTGGGGTAGCCCTTCAGGTCGCCTTTTATATGCTGAGGAGAGGGGCTAAGGTGGACGGTCAAAAGGCCTTCGGGGTGGTCCTTCTAGGGCTCATCGCCCTTTACTTCGCCCTTCAGGGGCGTGAGGGGCCCTCGGCTTCTTCTCACCAAGGAGAGGCCTCCCCCACGTGCCAGGCCCGGGTGTGGGCCGCCACCCTGGGCTACCAGGAGGTGCGGCTCCAGCTTGAAGGGCAGGCCTCCCTCATCCGCCTGGCGTGGCCCCAGGGGGGCCTCGAGGTGGAAACCCCCAAGGTGTGCTCGGCGGGGGAGTGCCGGGTGCCCATCCCCCCCGGGGTGAGGCCCGTGGAGGTGAGGGTGGACGCGTGCCCCCCTATCCGCCTGGGGGAGTGAAGGCCTGGGGTCAGCCCCTCCCTTCCAGGGGGGTACCCTTACCACGGTCAGGCCCTCCTTCTTGGCCGCCCGGTAGAGGGTTCGGTCAAAGGTGAGGAGGGCGGTGTCCGGGTAGAGCCCTTTGAGGAAGAGGGCCCCTTCCAGATGGACCGCATCCGCCCCCTTCAGGGGGTGCCTTTCGCATAGGCGGGCCGCCCTCATGTGGCCTTCCAGGGTGGGGGTGAGGACTTCCAGGTACTCCCAGAGCTCGTAGAGTTCCCGGAGGGCCTTGCGGTAGAGGGGACGGGTGAGCCTGCCGTCCCTCTGCATGGCGTGGAAGACCCCCACCGCTTCCGGGAGGGCGAAGGCGCTCGCCGCGTGGGCTTGAGCCTGGGAGAAGGCTTCTCGGGCCAAGTCGGAAAGGTCCTCCCGGAGGAGGACCTTGAGGAGGCCGCTGGTTTCCAGGAAGAGCCTCAACGCCTTTGCTCCTGGAGGTAGGCGAGGCTGGGCTTCCCGGGCTTGGGCGCCACGGGCTCAGGGAGGGGAGGCTTCCCCTTCTTGCGGGGAGGGGTGATGAGGAAAGGGGCCTCCTCCTGGGTTTTGGGGCGCGTCTTTCTCGGCATGTCCTTAGTCTACCTGGGCAAGAGGCCCGGGCGGAGTGCCGGGTCAGGGTGTTTCCTTCCGGTACGAGGGAAGCGCCTGTCCCGGAGCGACCTCGCCCGGCGCATGGGGGTGAAGCCTCCGGTGACCACGCCCATCTTTGACCCCCTTTACTTCGGCCACGGCCTGGCGACCCCGCGTGAGGGGCGAGGGCCCCCAGCCCTCGCCGAGGAGTCCAGGACCCCTTATCCCCGCTCCAGGTAGCCTAAGCCCAGGGCCTTGAGGGCCTGCACCCGGAGATCTCCTTGGCACCACCCCCGCGGTCACTTCCGCCAGGGTCCACACCCTCTCCAGGTAGGCCGCCAGGGCCCCTGGCTCCTCTACGCCCCCCACCACGTACCCTAGCCCCGGGGGGCCTCACGGGCTGACGGCAAGGACCTGCGCACCAGTGTGGACTTGGGTTGACCAGTTGTGCCCCCGGATCATTCCCCTGGCCTCTTCGTCCAGCCCCGCTCCAGCGGAGGCGTGCGCGGTCGTCCCCTGAGGGCGGGGTGCCTCACCCCTCCTCCCCCCACCCCGGCACCACGAGGCTCTTCATCCCGGTCCAGTAGGCCACCTTCTCCCTGGGGTGGCCTTCTTTGAGGAAGCGGCGGATGGCCCGCCAGCGCAAGGGGAGGGCGAGGTCGGCCCGCCTCTTCCCCTCCGCCTTCACCCCGGCGAAGTCCGCGAACTCGGTGAGGATCCACTTGGCCTCCCCCAGGCCAAGGGGCTTCCCCCGGTTCTTCCCCGGGGCGGGCTTGAGGAGGAGGTGGGGATAGGGGAGGGGCTGGTGCCCCGCCAGGAACTCCCTCTGGGGGAGCCAGTCCGAGAGGACCTCCCGGGCGAGAGGGGAGAGGGGGACCTCCCGGAGCTTGGTCCCCCGCACCAGTAGGCTCTTCTCCCGCACGTCCTCCTTCCAGAGGTCCGCCACCTCCTTCACCGTGAGGCCCACCTCCCCCAGGAGGACGAGGAGGACCCGGAGGAGGGGACGCCAGTAGGCGAGGGGATAGGCCCCGGCCTTTTCCAGGAGGTCCTGGTAGGCCTCCTCGGGCATGGCCCGGGAGGGGGCGACCACGGGAAGCTCCTGGCGGGAGGGGAGGCGCACATGGGGGGGCATGGGATGCCCGGCCCAGTCCAGGAAGGGGAAGAGGTGCCTGAGGCTTGCCCGGGCCCGCTCCACGGTGCCCCAGGAGAGGGGCCCCCTTTCCCCTCCGGGGAAGCCCTTCTCCTTGGCCTCCAGGAGGAAGGCCTTGGGGTCCTCGGCCTCCAGGTGGGGCCACCGCCGCCCCTTCAGGGCCAGCCAGCGGACGAAGTAGCCCACGTAATGGGGGGCCGCCCGGTCGGGCTTCTTGCGGCGGCGCACGAGGTAGGCCCAGAGGGCCTCCTTGAGGGCACCCTCGTCCCACCGCGCCAACGCCTCCCCCACCACCCGCCTCCGCTCCTCGGGGTGGTCC
>JBEPYU010000083.1:0-4423 GCA_041641215.1 Thermaceae bacterium | reverse complement strand
TCGGCCGAATCCGCCCCAAGAGGATCAACGAGGACATCGCCGTGCCCCGCTCGGCCCTTCCCCAGGTGGTGGGGGAGATCCGGGCCCTAGGGGAGGCCTATGGGCTTCCCGTGGTCCAGTTCGGCCATATCGGGGACGGGAACCTCCATCCCAATATCCTCTACGACCCCAAGCGGGAGGACGAGGGCAAGGCCTGGGCCTTGGCCCACGAGATCGCCCGGGTGGCCTTGAGGCATGGGGGGGTGCTTTCCGGGGAACACGGCATCGGCCTCATGAAGCGGCCTTTCTTGGCAGAAGCCTTGGATCCCGAGACCCTAGGGGCCCTTTGGAGGGTCAAAAGGGCCTTAGACCCCTTGGGCCTCTTCAACCCAGGTAAGGTTCTGCCCTAGGGGCCTCTACCTCCGGAAGAAGGCCTCCGCCTTGTCCCAGTTGATCACGTTCCAGATCGCCTGGAGGTAGTCCGCCCGGCGGTTTTGGTACTTGAGGTAGTAGGCGTGTTCCCAAACGTCGATGCCCACGATGGGGGTGAAACCCTCCATCACGGGGTTGTCCTGGTTGGGGGTGGAGAGGACGTGGAGTTTGCCAAAGGGGTCTTTTACGAGCCAGGCCCACCCGGAACCAAAGCGGGCCATGGCCGCCTGGGTGAGCTTCTCCTTGAGGGCCTGGAACCCGCCTAGCTGCTCGTCGATGGCCTTTTTGAGTTCCCCTACGGGCTCCTTAGCCCCCCCAGGGGTGAGGAGCTCGAAGAAAAGGGTATGGTTCAGGTGGCCGCCCCCGTTGTTCCGCACCGCAGCCTGGATCTCCTGGGGCAAGGCCGCCAGGTGGCGGAGCAGGGTTTCCAGCTCTGCACCCTGCAGGTAGGGGTACTTCTCGAGGGCCGCGTTGAGGTTGCTCACGTACCCTCCGTGGTGCTTTTGGTGGTGGATCTCCATGGTCTTGGCGTCGATATGGGGCTCTAGGGCTTCGTAAGGGTAGCCGAGTTCAGGGAGCTGATAGGGATAAGGCATCGCTCACCTCCACCTTTCCACCTTACGCCATCCTGGTTTATTGGGCCGTGTACGCCCTCACACTATCCGTGGGGTTTGGCCATGCGCAAGGGGTCTACGAACTGGTCGAAGGCCTCCGGGGAAAGGTAGCCGAGCTCCACGGCCGCTTCCTTTAGGGTTTTCCCCTCCCTTAGGGCTTTTTTCACCACCTCGGCCGCCTTGTCGTAACCGATGACCCGGTTGAGGGCCGTGGCCAGCATGGGGTTTTTCTCCAGGTGTTCCCGGATCCTCCCTAGGTTGGGCTCGAGCCCCTTGGCCAGGTGCTCGTTGAAGGAGGCCATCGCCTCCCCGAGGAGGCGGATGGACTCCAGGGCGGCATCGGCCATCACGGGTTTGTATACGTTGAGCTGGAAGTTGCCCTGGCTGTTGGCGAAGGCCACGGTGAGGTCGTTGCCCAAGACCCTGGCCACCACCATGGTGAGGGCCTCCACCTGGGTGGGGTTGACCTTGCCCGGCATGATGGAGCTCCCGGGTTCATTGGCCGGGATGGTGATCTCCCCAAGGCCTGCATAGGGTCCTGAGGCCAAGAAGCGGACGTCGTTTCCAATCTTGAGGAGGGCCGTGGCCAAGGTGCGGATGGCCCCCATGAGGTGGGTAAGCTCATCGTGGGCGGCCAAGGCCGCGAAGCGGTTTTCCGCCACCTGGAAGGGAAGCCCCGTAGCCTCTGCGAGATAGCGGGCCACGAGCTCCCCAAAGCGGGGATGGGCGTTAAGCCCCGTGCCCACCGCGGTACCCCCGATGGCCAGCTTGTAAAGCCCCTTTTCTGCTTCCCGGATGATGTTGAGGGCATGCCTAAGCTGGGCCGCCCAGCTTCCGATCTCCTGGCCCAAGGTGATGGGCACCGCGTCCATGAGGTGGGTCCGGCCCACCTTGACGATGGGGTCGAAGGCTTGGGCCTTCTCTTCCAAGGTGGCGATGAGGGCTTCTAAGGAAGGGTAAAGCTTCTCGTGGAGGGCTAAGGCCACGGCCACGTACATGGCCGTGGGGAAGGTGTCGTTTGAGCTTTGGCCCCGGTTCACGTGGTCGTTGGGGTGGACGTATTTGCTCCCTAGGGGTTGGCCCAGGATCTCCGCGGCCCGGTTGGCGATGACCTCGTTGACGTTCATGTTGGTCTGGGTGCCGCTTCCCGTTTGGAAGACCACCAGGGGAAAGTGGTCGTCCAGTTGGCCTTGGGCCACCTCTTCCGCTGCCTGGATGATGGCCTTGGCGATCTCCTCCGGGAGCTCCCCGAGCTCGAGGTTGGCCTGGGCGGCCGCCTTCTTTATGAGACCGTAGGCCCTTATGATCTCCTTGGGCATCCGGAAGCGGTCCACGCCGATGCGGAAGTTTTCCAAAGAGCGCTGGGTTTGGGCGCCCCAGTACCGGTCCTTGGGGACCTTGACCTCCCCCATGGTGTCCCGCTCGATCCGGTATTCCATTGGCCCCTCCCTCCCGATTCTACCGGGTATGATGGGCCCATGCGCGAGGTGTACATCGTGGCCGCGGCCAGGACCCCTATCGGCCGCTTTGGGGGTAGCCTCAAGGACCTAAGCCCCGTGGAACTGGGGGCCCACGCCATGCGGGCCGCCTTGGAGAGGGCCCGGGTAGGGGGGGAGGCCCTGGGGCTTTATGTGTTTGGGCAGGTCCTCCGGGCCGGGAAGGGCCAGCTTCCCGTACGCCAGGCCGCCCTCCGGGCGGGGATCCCCAAGGAGGTGGACGGCTACCAGGTGGACATGGTCTGCGCCTCGGGGATGATGGCCGTCCTCAACGCCTACCAGTTTGTCCGTACGGGGGAGGTGGAGCTGGCCCTGGCCGGGGGCATGGAGTCCATGAGCCAGGCGGGCTTTTACCTCTCCCACCGGGCCCGCTGGGGGTACAGGTTCCTCATGGGAACCAAGGAGCCCCTGGAGGACCTCCTCCTCCGGGATGGGCTTTCCGACCCCTTTACGGGGGAGGCCATGGGGGAGCAGGCGGAGAGGCTTGCGGAGGCCTACGGGGTCACCCGGGCCGAGGTGGACGAGGCCGCCTACCTCTCCCACCGCCGGGCGGCGGAGGCCCGGGAGGGGGGGGTCTTGGCCTGGGAGATCGCGCCCCTCGAGGTGCCGGGCAAGGAGGGTCCCCTCCGGCTGGCCGAGGACGAGGGGATCCGGCCCGGGACCACCCTGGAGGGCCTTTCGGCCCTGCGCCCGGCCTTTAGGAAGGAGGGCATCCTCACCGCGGGGAATTCCAGCCAGATTTCGGACGGGGCAGCGGCCTTGCTCCTCGCCTCCAAGGGGGCGGTGGAGGCCCACGGCCTTAGGCCCCTGGCCCGGATCCTTGGGGGGGCTTGGGCCGCCGGGGAGCCCTGGCGCTTCCCGGAGGCCCCCATCCCCGCGGCCAAGCGCCTTTTGGACCGGTTGGGGATGCGCCTTTCCGATTTCGACCTCTTTGAGAACAACGAGGCCTTTGCCCTGAACAACGTCCTCTTCCACCGCCTCCTTGGGGTGCCCTACGAGCGGCTTAACGTCCTGGGAGGGGCGGTGGCCTTGGGCCACCCCATTGGGGCGAGCGGGGCCCGGATCCTGGTCACCCTCCTCAACGCCCTAAGGGTCCAGGGCAAGGCCCGGGGCCTGGCCACCATCTGCCACGGCACCGGGGGTTCTGCGGCCTTGGCCTTGGAGCTCGTCTAGAGGAGGCCGTCCAGCTCGTAGGCCTCGAGGTAGAAGGCCTCCGCGGCCACCCGAAAGGGCCCGTTTTCCGCAAGGAAGCGGGCCGCCGAGCGCAGGGTGTGTTCCACCCAAGCGGGGTCGTTGCCCAGAAGGCTCAGGCCCACCACCTCGTACCCCCAGGCGTCCAGGCCGGAAAGCCGGGCCGTGGAGACGGGAAAGCGGGCCTTGAGCCGCTCTAGGGCGGGTTTGATGAGGGCTCGCTTCTCCTTCAGGCTACGGGCTGGGGTTTCCAGGCGGGCGGCGTAGACCCCCAGGTAGGCTTTGCCCCCCATGGCCCTATTATGGCCTTTACTTTGGCTTCATGCGCTTCCGGAGAAAGCCCCACAGGGAGTTTTCCGCCGGGGTCCCCATGCAGGCTTGCGCCTGCATGGGGTGGCATCAGAACATGGGCCCGATCCGGAAGTGGAGCACCCCGCCCCGGTTTTCCGGGCTAAACCCGTAGTCCAGCCGCAAGGAGGGCAGGAGGGCCCCGAGGACCTCGAGGTCCAGCTGGACCCCGATCCCCACCCCCCACTTGAGCCCCCCGGTGTTGTCCGTAAGGCCCAGGTCCCCGAAGAGGATGCCGTAGAGGTTGGTCCCCCCGTTTGGGGAAAGCCGGAAATCGTAGCGGTACTCGAGGCTTCCCGTGAGGAAGCTGTATCCGCTATATTTCCGGTCCTCGTGGCCCCTAAGGAGGAAGGCCTCGGGGCC
>JBEPYU010000082.1:0-4440 GCA_041641215.1 Thermaceae bacterium | reverse complement strand
TGAGGGCCAACAAGCCCCACAAGGGATACCGCCGGTTGCGGGCCCTGGGGTCGGGGACTTGGGACAAGGCCTCGCGTAGGGTCATGCCCCCTCTTTACCCCAAGGCCACATATCGGTCAAGTCTGCCTCCCGGGGGAGGGCCCCGAGGCCTGGGACGGGCTACAGGATATCCTCGCCCTCGCGGAGCGCTTCGGTCTGGTCCTCACCTTCCCCCCCTTTGACCAGCGGCTTTACCTGGAGGCGGTGCGGAGCCACCTGGGCCGGCCCCTAGGGGAGGAGGAGAGGGCCGCCTTGCGCTTTGCCCGGGAGCGGGGCTTCTCGGGAAGGGTGGCCCGGCAGTTCGCCCTAACCCTCCTCTAGGCGCCTAAGGGCCGCCTCGAGGAACCCCAGAAAGGGCGGGGAGGGGCGCATGGGCCGGCTCTTGAACTCAGGGTGGCTCTGGAGGGCCAGGAAAAAGGGGTGGCCTGGAAGCTCGATGGCCTCCACCAGGCCCACCCCCCGGCCCCGCATCCCCGGGGTGACCCCGGAAACCCTTAGCCCGGCCCGCTCCAGGGCCTCCACGTACAGGGGGTTTACCTCATAGCGGTGCCGGTGCCTTTCCATGACCTCCTCCTTGCCGTAAAGCCGGTGGAGGAGGGTGCCGGGCTGGATCCGCATGGGCCAATCCCCCAAGCGCATGGTTCCCCCAAGGCCCTCCACCTCGAGCTGCTCGGGCATGAGGTCGATGACCGGGTGGGGGGTGTGGGGGTTAAACTCCGTGGAATGGGCCCCGGCGAGGCGGGCCACGTTCCTCGCGTACTCCACCACGGCCACCTGGAGGCCCAGGCAGATCCCCAGGTAAGGGATCCCTTCCCGGCGGGCAAAGCCCGCGGCCAGGATCTTCCCCTCCACCCCCCGGGCCCCAAAGCCCCCCGGGACCAGGATCCCGTGGGCCTCCCGGAGGACCTCCGGGCCTTCCCCCTCCAGGCCCTCCGCGTCCACCCACTGGATCTCCACCCCCACCTGGTGGTGGACCGCTGCGTGCTTCAAGGCCTCGAGGAGGGAAAGGTAGGCATCGGGCATGCGCACGTATTTCCCCACCACCGCGATCCTCACCCGGGCCCTCGGGGCCTTGAGGACAGCCACCGCCCTTTCCCAAGGGCGGAGGTCGGGCACCCGGGCCTTAAGGCCAAGCCCTTCCTCTATGGCCCGGCCCAGGCCCTGGGCCTCGAGGAGAAGGGGCATCTCGTAGAGGTGCTCCACGTTGGGGCTGGAAAAGACCCGCCCCGGGCGGACGTTGGTGAAGAGGGCGACCTTCCTCCTTACCTCCTCGGGCACAGGCTTGGCTGAGCGGAGGACGAGGAGGTCGGGCTGGATGCCCACCCCCCTCAAGGTGGCCACGGAGTGCTGGGTGGGTTTGGTCTTGAACTCCTCCGAGGTCTCCAGGTAAGGGACCAGGGTGAGGTGGAGGTAAAGGGTATGCTCCTCTCCCTCGTCAAAGCGGAACTGGCGGATGGCCTCGAGGAAGGGCAGGCCCTCGATGTCCCCCACCGTTCCCCCCACCTCCACCACCGCAAGCTCCGCCTCCTGCTCCTCGGTGACCCTGCGGATCCGCTCCTTTATCTCGTCCGTGATGTGGGGGATGACCTGGACCGTTTGGGAAAGGTACTCCCCCCGCCTTTCCTTTTGGATCACGGAAAGGTAAACCTGGCCGGCGGTGAGGTTATTGCCCCGGGCCAGGTCCACGTCCAAGAAACGCTCGTAGTGGCCGATGTCCAGGTCCGTCTCCGCCCCATCCCCGGTGACGAACACCTCCCCGTGCTCATAGGGGCGCATGGTGCCCGCATCCACGTTGAGGTAGGGGTCGATCTTGATGGCCGTGACCCGCCAACCCCGGGCCCGAAACAGGGCGCCGATGGAAGAGGTGAGAATCCCCTTGCCCAGGCTAGAGACCACCCCCCCCGTGATAAACACGTACTTGCGCGGCCCTAAGCCGCGACGGCCCGAAGCGCTCACGGGACCCTAGCCTACCATATCTCCCCAAAGGGAAGGGGTTTATGGTAAAGTTGGGTTTGGCATCCTTCTGGGCCTTAAGCCCGGCAAGGACGAAGGAGGGCCCTAGGTGAAGACGTACATGCCCAAGGAAACCAAGCCCCGATGGGTGCTGATCGACGCGGAGGGGAAAACCCTGGGGCGTCTAGCCTCGAGGATCGCCACCCTGCTTAGGGGCAAACACCGACCCGACTGGGCCCCCCACATGGCCCTCGGGGACTTCGTGGTGGTGGTCAACGCGGACAAGATCCGGCTTACGGGCAAGAAGCTTCGGGACAAGGTGTACACCCGCTATAGCGGGTATCCCGGTGGGCTCCGGCGGATCTCCGCTGGGGAGATGCTCGCCACGCATCCCGAAAGGGTCCTGGAGCATGCGGTCAAGGGAATGCTCCCTAAGGGTCCCTTGGGGAGGAAGCTCTTCCGCAGGCTTAAGGTATACGCCGGGCCCACCCATCCCCACCAGGCCCAGCGGCCGGAGAAGCTGGAGGTCTGAATGGAGCAATACTACGGCACCGGTCGGCGCAAGGAGGCGGTGGCCCGGGTGTTTTTGCGGCCAGGAAACGGACGGATCACCGTAAACGGCCAAGACTTCGGCGAGTACTTCCAAGGGCTGGTCCGGGCGGTGACCGCCCTAGACCCCTTGCGGGTCGTGGATGCCCTGGGCCGCTTTGACGCCTATATCACTGTCCGAGGAGGGGGTAAAAGCGGCCAGATCGACGCCATCAAGCTCGGCGTAGCCCGGGCCCTTCTGCGCTACAACCCCGACTACCGGGCTAAGCTCAAGCCCTTGGGCTTCCTCACCCGGGACCCCAGGGCGGTGGAGCGGAAGAAGTACGGCAAGCACAAGGCCCGCCGGGCACCCCAGTACTCCAAGCGCTAGCCCGGAAAACGCCAAGCCCCCTAGGGCTTGGGCCTAGCCTTTGATACCACCCCATGCGGGCGCAAGCCCGCATGGGGGCCCCGGTAGAAAGTCCCCGCGGTCTTTTTGGGAACCTGAGAGCGCAGGAACCAAAAAGGGTATGAGGGGCTTCCCTAGGCCTTCTTGAGGTACTCTTCCCGAAGGGCCCGCCTCAGGATCTTGCCTACCCCTGACTTAGGGAGGCTTTCGCGGAACTCGTAGATCCTCGGGACCTTGTAGGCGGCAAGCTGGGCCCGGCAGTGGGCCTCGAGTTCCTCCTTCCCCACCTTTCCCCGGTACTCGGGTTTGAGGACGAGGAAGGCGGCCACCGTCTCCCCCCGGTAGGGATCCGGCACCCCCACCACCGCCGCCTCCTGGACCGCGGGATGGGCGTATAGGACCTCCTCCACCTCCCGGGGATAGATGTTGTACCCCCCGGCAAGGATGAGATCCTTTTTGCGGTCCACGATGTAGAAGTACCCCTCCTCGTCCATCCGGGCCATGTCCCCTGTGCGGAGCCAACCCCCCTCCAGGACCGCCCGGGTCTCCTCCGGCCGGTTCCAATACCCAAGCATCACGTTAGGACCCCTCACCGCAAGCTCCCCTACCTCCCCCACGGGGACCTCCCGCCCCTCCTCGTCCACCACCTTGGCCTCCACGCTGGGCAAGGGCAGGCCGATGGAGCCCTCCTTGCGCCGGCCCAGGATGGGGTTCGCGTGGGTAACGGGGCTGGCCTCGGAAAGGCCATAGCCCTCCACGAGCTTGGCCCCCGTAAGCTCCTCAAAGCGTTTGGCCACCTCCACGGGAAGGGGGGCGGCTCCGGAGAGGCAGATGCGGATGCTCCTCACCCTATCCGGGTTAAGCTTGGGATGGTTGTTGAAGGCCACGTAAAGGGTAGGTACCCCTGGGAAGTGGGTCACCCCGTGCCTCTCGATGGCCTCCATGATGGCCCCGATCTCGGGCCGGGGAAGGAGGACCAAGGTAAAGCCCGAGAAGAGGCCATAGTTCATGGCCACGGTCATGCCATAGACGTGGAAAAAGGGCAAGGCCCCAAGCATGACCCCCTGGCCCCTAAGCGCCTTGGCCGTAGGGTCCCAGGCGTCGATCTGGAGGACGTTGGCCACCAGGTTGCGGTGGGAAAGCATGGCCCCCTTAGGGGTACCCGTGGTGCCCCCGGTGTACTGGAGGAGGGCGAGGTCGTCGGGCTTTGCGGGGTAGGGCTCCAAGGGCTGGCCCCGGAGGAGGTCCCGGAAGGCGTAAAAGCCTTCCCGTCTGGGAAAGCCCAGGGGAAGCCCATCCCGCTTGGCCTTTAGGGGATAGAGGAGGCTTTTGGGGAAGGGAAGGTAGTCCCGGATCCCCGTGACCACCACCCGGCGCACGGGCACCTCCTTCTCCACCTCGAGGAACCGGGGAAGGAGGTGGTCCAGGATGACCAAGGTCTCCGCCTGGGCGTCCACGAGCTGGTGGTGAAGCTCCCTCGGGGTGTAAAGGGGATTGACGTTTACCCCCAC
>JBEPYU010000081.1:0-4666 GCA_041641215.1 Thermaceae bacterium | reverse complement strand
GGGCCAGGCGAAAAGGGCTCCCGCCACGGGTTCCAGCATGGCGAGGAGGGTGGCCCTGCGGGCGGGCACGGTGCGCACCCCTTGCAGGAAAAGCCCAAAGGGCAGGACCGTGCCCAAAAGGACCAGGTACCCCACGGCAAGCCAGTCCTGGGGCCTAAGCCCTAAGGGCCAGGCGAGGAGGAGGAAGGGTAGGCTAAGGAGGGCCCCTACCCCTGTGGCCAGGCCAAGGGCGGCGAAGGGAGGGGTCCTAAGCCCAAAGGAAAGGGCCGCATAGAGCGCGAAGGAAAGGGCGGCCAGGAGGCCATAGCCTACCCCAAGGGGGTTTTGGAAAAGCCCCTTGGGCCCCATCAGGATGTAGGCCCCAAGGAGGGCCACCCCTACCCCGAGGAGGGCCCTTCCCGGGAGCCTCTCCCTCTTGAGGAGGGCGTAGAGGGTGAGGAGGGCTGGGGCCAGGTACTGGAGGAAGATCCCCGTGGCCACGCTCGTGGCGTGGATGGCCAGGTAGTAAAAGGCCTGGGCCCCGGTAAGGGCTAGGCCCACGAGGAGAAGGCGCGGCCTCTCGGGGGGCTTAGGGGGAAAGCGGAGGAGGAGGGGCCCAAGGAGGAGGAAGGTTAGGGTAAACCGCAAGGGGATGAGGACCTTAGGGGGAATCTCCCCCATGAACCGCCCCGCCAAGGCCCCCCCAAGCCCCCAAAGGAGGGCGGCCAGGGCCACGTAGACCTCCCCCCTCATGGCCGGCTCCCCAAGACAGCAAGGGCCAGGCCCAGGAGGAGGACCAGCCCCCCAAGGAGGACCAAGGGCCCGGGGAGCTCTCCAAAAAGGAGGTAGGCGAGGAGGCTCGCCCCCACGGGCTCGAGGAGGATGACTAGGCTCACGAGGACCGGGGGGATGTGCCGGGTGGCCCAGTTGAAGCTGGTGTGGCCCACGAGCTGGGGGAGGAGGGCCATGAGGAGGAGGTAGAGGTACACCGGGGCCGGATACCCCCCGTATCCCCCCCCGAAGAGGGGGGGTAGGGGGAGGAGGAGGAGGGCGGCTACCGTATAGGCCACCCGCACATAGGCCAGGGTGGAAAGCCCCCGCCTTTGGGCCTCCCGGCCCAGGAGGAGGTAGAGGGAGACGGCTATCCCCCCAAGCAGGGCCAGGAGGTCCCCAAGGAGGGGGTTTGGCCCCTGGCCCTCCTGCCAGTCGCCCAAGGCGATGAGGCCCCCGCCAAGGAGGGCCACCCCCACCCCGAGGAGGGTGAGCCCCTTGGGCCTTTCCCGGAAGAAGGCCCAGCCCCAAAGGGTGATCCAGAGGGGGCTGCTGTTGACGAGAACCGTGCTAGCGGCCACAGAGGTGTAGGAGAGGGAGGAGATCCAAAAGGCGAAGTGGAGGGCCAAAAACCCCCCCGCGGCCAAGGCCCAAGGAAGCCCCTGCCCCCCCACCTCCCAGCGCCCTCCCCCCATGAGGAGGAGGGCGGCCAGGCCCATCCGGCCTGCGCTGAGGAAGAGGCTAAAGGCGGGGCCCCTTTCCCCGCCTGCCTCGAGGGCTAGCCGCACCAGGATGCTCCCGAGGCTCACGCCCAAAACCCCTAGGGCTAGGACCAGGGCTACCTTGGCTGGGGAGGGGGTCATGAAGGGAGTTGTACTACAAAACCCCAGGGCTGGCCAGTGGGCCGATAAGGACCCCATTTGTGAAGGGGTATACTAGGGCGGGAGGTTCTCATGGCCACGGTCGCGGTGCCTAAGGAGCGGGCCCCAGGGGAAAAGAGGGTGGCCCTGGTGCCCGAGGCGGTAGCCCGCCTGGTCAAGGGTGGGCTCACGGTCCGGGTGGAAAGGGGGGCCGGGGAGGGGGCCTATTATCCCGACGAGGCCTATGAGAAGGCAGGGGCCCAGGTGGTGGAAAGGGAGGCCCTCCTCGAGGGGGCCCACCTCCTCTTGGCCGTCCAGCTCACGGAGGATCTCGTCCGTGGCCTAGGGCAGGGGGCTTTGGCCGTGGGCTTTGTCCAGGCCCATAGGAACCCCCCCCTCCTAAAGGCCATGGTGGAGGCCAAGGCCACGGTCTTGGCCATGGAGCTTATCCCCCGGATCACCCGGGCCCAGGGCATGGACGCCCTCTCCAGCCAGGCCACGGTGGCGGGATACCTGGCTGCCCTCCACGCAGCCCGGCTTTCCCCCCGGTTTTTCCCCATGCTCACCACCGCCGCGGGCACCATCCGCCCCGCCAAGGTCATGGTCATGGGGGTAGGGGTAGCGGGCCTCATGGCCATCGCCACCGCCAAGCGCCTTGGGGCCCAGGTCTTCGCCTACGACGTAAGGCGGGCGGCCATGGAGCAGGCCCGTTCTCTAGGGGCTCGCCCCATTGAACTGCCCATTGACGCGGAAGGAGAAGGGGGCTATGCCCGGGAGCTCACCGAGGAGGAGAAGCGGATCCAGCTCGAGGCCCTAAGGGACCAGGTTGCGGGGATGGATGCGATCATCACCACGGCCCAGGTGCCGGGCCGCCGGGCCCCCATCCTCCTTACGGAGGACATGGTGGAGAGGCTCCGGCCGGGGACAGTGGTGGTGGACCTCGCAGCGGAAAGCGGGGGGAACTGCGCCCTTACCCGGCCGGGGGAGCTTGTGGAGGTCCGGGGGGTGCGGATCTATGGCCCCTTGAACCTGCCCTCTGAGCTCGCCTTCCACGCCTCGGAGATGTACGCCAAAAACCTCCTGGCCCTTTCGGCCCTCCTCCTCAAGGACGGGGCCTTGGCCCCCGATTGGGAGGACGAGATCCTAAAAGGAGCCCTTCTGGTCCGGGAGGGCGAGGTGGTGCACGGGCCTAGCCGGGCCCTTCTTGGAGGTGCCTGATGGAATTCGGTTTTTGGCCAGCCCTTTACACCTTCCTCCTCACGGCTTTCTTGGGGTATGAGCTCATCACCCGGGTGCCCGTCCTCCTCCACACCCCCCTGATGTCGGGCTCCAACTTCATCCACGGGGTGGTGGTGGTGGGGGCGATGATCGTCCTCGGGCATGCGGATACCCCGGCGGAGAAGGTCATCGGCTTCCTAGGGGTCCTCCTAGGGGCGGCCAACGCCGCCGGGGGGTATGCGGTTACCGTGCGGATGCTGGAGATGTTCGAGAGGAAGCCCGGCAAGGGGGGTGGTTCCTGATGGATCTGGTCCAGGCGGCCTACTTCCTGGTGGCCTTGCTTTTCATCGTGGGCCTTAAGCGAATGGCCCACCCCACCACCGCCAAAAGCGGCATCGTTTGGGCGGGATGGGGGATGGTGCTTGCGGTCCTGGCCACCTTCTTCTGGCCGGAGATGGAAAACCTGGCCCTCATCCTCCTGGCCCTTTTCCTGGGTGGGGCGGTGGCCTGGTGGGCCGCGGTCCGGGTGGCCATGACGGACATGCCCCAGATGGTGGCCATCTACAACGGCATGGGGGGTGGGGCCGCGGCGGCCATCGCCTTGGTGGAGCTCCTAAAGGGGGCTTTTGAGGCCCAGGGGCTCATGGCCCTGGCCATCCTGGGCGGGCTCATTGGGAGCGTGGCCTTTACGGGAAGCCTCATCGCCTTCGCCAAGCTCCAAGGCCTCATGAACTCGAGGCCCATCCTCTTCCCCGGGCAGAAGCCCCTAAACCTCCTGGTCCTCCTCCTGGCCTTGGGCCTAGGGGCTTACCTCCTCCTAGATGATGCCACCTCCCTCATCGCCCTCTTCTTCCTCCTCGCCCTCCTCTTTGGGGTCCTCATGACCCTCCCCATCGGCGGGGGGGATATGCCCGTGGCCATCTCCTTCTACAACGCCTTTACCGGGATGGCCGTGGGCTTTGAGGGCTTCGCCACCCAAAACCCGGCCCTCATGGTGGCCGGAACCCTGGTGGGGGCTGCGGGTACCCTCCTCACCGTCCTCATGGCAAAGGCCATGAACCGCTCCGTGTGGAACGTCCTGGTGGGGGGCTTTGGGGTGGAGGAAAAGGGCGGGGAGATCCAGGGGAGCCTCAAGCCCATCGGGCTGGAGGACGCCGCGGTGGTGCTGGCCTATGCGAACAAGGTGGTCTTCGTCCCCGGCTACGGCATGGCCTTGGCCCAAGCTCAGCACAAGCTCAAGGAGCTCGCGGACCTCCTCGAGGCCCGGGGGGCGGAGGTGCTCTTCGCCATCCACCCCGTGGCGGGGCGGATGCCGGGGCATATGAACGTCCTCCTGGCCGAGGCGGGGGTGGAGTACGAGAAGCTTAAGGACCTAGAGGAGGTGAACCCCGAGTTCCCCACCGCGGACGTGGCCGTGGTCATCGGGGCCAACGACGTGGTGAACCCCGCGGCCCGCCGCCCGGGAAGCCCCCTCTACGGCATGCCCATCCTGGACGTGGACAAGGCCAAAAACGTGATCGTCGTCAAGCGGGGGCAGGGCAAGGGCTTCGCCGGGGTGGAGAACGAGCTCTTCTACGCCGACAATACCCGCATGCTCTACGGGGATGCCCAGCAGGTTCTGGCCCAGCTCGTCCAGTCCCTTAAGAAACTCTAGGACCCTGAACCCGGCCAGACACATGTGAGACTGGGCGAGTAAAAATGCCTTCGTGTACTACCTCATAGCTCCCCCCTAGCCATTTTCAAGAGCACCCGGCTACGGGTCAGCCGCCAGGCTACCTTGCTGAGGTTATGGACCAGCAGGATGAGGTTCACGCGGGCCACTAGACCCCAGTAGGACC
>JBEPYU010000080.1:0-4748 GCA_041641215.1 Thermaceae bacterium | reverse complement strand
AAGGCCTGGAGCCCCTTAAGGTTGAAGAAGGCCGTGGCCACGTCCAAGGTGGGGGCTTTGGACTCCGCGAGGAGTCCGCGCAAGACCTCCCCTAGGCGGTGCTTGCGGTTATCCACCAGGTCGGGGACCGTTTCCAACGCCACCCTCCCTCTAGGGCTTGGCGGCCCTTCTCCGTGATCTCCCACACCCCTGGGGAGTCGCCCTTGAGAAGGCCCTCTTCGCGTAAGGTGTTGCGGCACCACTGGGCTGTGTTTCGCCAACGGACCTTGTTCCCCCTAAGCCGTTCCCAGTCGTAGGGGGTAAGCTTATCCCGCATCTTGTGCTCTACCAGGTCCAGCACCTCCTTCGCCGGGGCCCGCCCTCCAAGCTCCACCAGGGCCTCGAGGATGGGGCGGCGGAAGGCCTCTTCCGGCGTGCGGAGGCCCTTTGGAAGGCGGCCCTTCCGCCTAGGGGAGCGGGTCTTAGGGGACACCGGAGGGGAGGCCTCGAGCCATCCCCTTTGGAGTTCCTCCACCTTTCCCTGGAGGGTGCGCAGGCGCTCGGCCACCTCCACAAGCTCCCGGGCCCTTGGGGTATCCCCGCGTTGGAAGGCCATAGCCCCAAGGCCATAGCCCCTTCGCTCTTGACCCGCTGGAGGGTCTTCTCCACCTCCTCAAGCAGGAGCTCTAGGGCCATTTGGACCTGATGGACAAGCTCCCTCATACGTTCCTCGCCTTCACCAACCTTTCCTTCACCAACCGGGCCACCGCGCGGTAGACCTCTAGCCTTTCCTCCTCTGTCAAGCCCAGTACGTCAAACACCACGCTATCCAGCTCAAACCGGTCGGGGGAGGCTTGGCGCACCTGTTCCAGGGTCAAGGTTTCTGGGTGTACGTGCTCGTAGGGGTGCTCGGGGTGTGGGCGACGGCGTTGCTGACAGAGACTAAAGCCTAGTTCCTCAAAAAAACTAGGGGTGGAACGGAGAACCAGTCGATTAAAAGCCTCAACAAGGCGGCCAGCCTGCCGGAACTCCACGGCGGAGGGTACAACGATAGCGAAATTAGCGATGTCTATGCCCTCATTTTTGATCGGACCACTGCCGCCACCATACTGTCTTCCAAATAGCTCTTTGACCAAAACGGAAAGCGTGGAAACACATATAGCAGCAAACGTTGCCTCAGAATGACCATCGTGAGGTTTGAGTTCAAAAAAGTTGTGGTCAAGCTGGACAGCATCGGGGTTGTAATGGACGTTATGACGTTTTGAATGGATCATAGCCCAAGCTACCGGACCATTGCGCGAGTAGCCAAGATCCCACCACCACTCTCTACTCCTACACGTCGGCCGCTCTGAATACCCTTCCCCCTCCCCCCAGCGGATGTACGCCCCGGCGAGGGGATAGCCCTCCAAGGGCTCCTGGCCCTGGTTCATCCTCCGGCGCACCTCCTCAGGGGGCATGAAGACCAGGTAGCGCAGGTCCTCTAGGCGTACCCGTAGGGTCTTGATCTCCCTGGGGCTTTTGACCACGGGGCGGAGCCAGGCGGCCTCTATCTCCCCCTCCCACCCCGCCCCATTCCGCACCCGCACGGGGGCCTTGGGGTCCCTCTTGGCCAGCTCTGCCACCTCCTTCACCGTGAGGTCCAGGGGCTCGAGGTAGAAGAAGTCGTTGGCCCCCGTTTTGATGCCAAAGCGCACCTCGGCGATATCCCCCAGGCGCACCAGCTTGCCCTTCCCCTTCTCCAGGAGGGTGAAGAAGATGTCCGGGGCGCGCAGGTACTTGCCGCCCCACTTGTTCCCTACATACTTGCTCCCTTTGCCTTCGCTGTACTCCGCTAAGAGTTGCTTCTTCTCCCCCTCTTCCCCTTCCTCCTCGAGGCCCTCCTGGTAGAGGGACCACTGGTCCCGAAGGACCGCCCGGTACTCCTTGCGCGTAAGGACCAAAAGCCCGGCCAAGGGCCTATAGAGGCTGTCGTCCTCAATCTCCATAAACACCACGGGGCTTAGGGCCTCCTCAAAGGGCACCTTGAAGGAGACGAACCGGACCTTCCGCCTCTCCATCTCGGGTTTGCTTAAGGCCCTCTTCCTTTCGGGCGGCCCCGCAAGGACGATGACCGTGTTCACGTCGGCCTGGGCAAAGCTTCGCTTGGCGTGGTTGTCAATGACCATCTTCAGGTGGCCGTGGCGCAGGAAGAACTCCTGCAGGTCCTTGCCGAAGTCCACGTCCAGCCAGGAGTTGGAGGTGATGAAGCAGAAGGTGCCCCCATCGGCAAGAAGGGAAAGGCCGTGGAGGTAGAAGTACACGTAGTAGTCGGCGCGTCCACTTATCCTCCTACCCTTGCCCATAAAGCCGGGGTAGACGGCCCGTAACCCCTCGTTGAGCTGGTCCAGGTAGTCCCTCCGCCCGAAGCGCCCCAGGTGGTCGCGGATCCTCTCCTGGCGCACGTAGGGCGGGTTCCCGATAACGAGGTCAAAGCCCGGGTCCTCGTCCTCAAAGACCTCCACAAAGCTCAGGTCCCACACGAAGGGAAGGGGTTGGCTCGGCCGGAGGGCCTGGAGTGCCCTCTCGTAGCGGGCCTTCTCCTCCGTTAGGGCCTCCACCTCTTCCTCTGGGGGGCGCCCCTCCCGGGCCTCCCCGGGAAAGAGGCCCTGGGGTCCTGCCTCCATCCGGCGCCTAGCCTCCGCGATTCGCCTTTCCAGCTCGTGGACCTTTTCCTGGAGGATATCCCGGAAAAGCCCAGCCTCCTCATGCCGGATGAGGTCCGCAGTGAGACCCGGCTCCTCCCCCTGGAAGAAGCGGCGTTTCCTCTCCTTAAGCGCCTTGAGCCGTTTCTTGAGGTGGGGGGGCAAGGGAAGCTCTGAGCGGCGAAAAGGGCTCAAGTCCAGCCCTCCCAAGGTCTGGAGGAGGCTATCCCCCGGGCGTAGCTTCAGGTCCAGGTTGGGAAGGAGGGGGGCGAAGCGGCGCTCCTCGGGCCCAAGCTCCGTCTCCACCACCAGCTGGAGCCAAAGGCGAAGCTCCGCCACCCGCACCGCCCACTCCATCACGTCCACGCCGTAAAGCTGGTCCCTTAGGATGCGCTTTCGGCGCTCGTAGGGGGTTTCCCCCCGGCCCAAGGCCCTGTTGCACCGGGCCTGGAGCTCATCCAGCACCAGCATCATCCCCACCAGGAAGGAGCCCGAACCGCAGGCGGGGTCGCACACCCTCACCCGGCGCACCCCTTCGTCCAGGGCCTCCCAAAGGCCCTTCCTCCCGATCTCCCTTTCCGCCTCTTCCCTTTCGTCCTCCGAAAGGGCCAAGACCCAGCGGTAGAGGAGCTCCTTCTCCCCAAGCCGGTTCCCAAGCCAGTCCACCAGGGCCAGGCGGCCCATCAGGTCGATCTCCACGCGGGGGGTGTAGAAGATGCCGGCATCCCCCCGGGGGTCCTCCTCGCCCTCAAAGGCCACGTTCACGAGCCTCTCGTAGACCGTCCCCAGCATCTCGGGGTCCACGGCCACCTCGTCCTCGAGGCGGCCCGTCTCCACCACGGTGAAGTTGTAGCGCTCAAAGAGGCCGGGGAAGGTCCCGTCCGTCCACCGCTCAAAGAGGAGGCCGAAGTACGCATCGGGGAGGAAACGCTTAAGCCGGTCGTCCAGGCCCGGGCGGGGGGTGTAGAGGCCCCCGTTGAGGTAGGGGGCCAGGGCCATGGAGTGGACCAACCACCGGGGAAAGCGCCTTAGGTTTTCCTCCCGGTTCTGCCACTTCCCGTTGAAGGCCTCGAAGAAGAGGACCGGGAGCCAGTGGCTATGGAACTCGTCCTTGGCCCCCGAGGCCCGGTAGGCCTCAAAGAAATGGCGCATGAAGTCCCGGTCGGGCTTCCCATCCGGGCCTAAGAGCCAGCCCTTTCGGGCGATGAAGTAGAGGAACATGATGCGGTTTAGGAGCTGGTGGGTGTAGTCCCGGGCCCATTCCGGGGGGTTTTCCGGGTGCTCCTTGCGCAGGAAGTCCTGGATCACCCCGAAGGCCTCCCGGTAGTCCCGGAAAAACCCCTCCGTGACCCGCTCCACGCTGAAGGCCTCGTCCAAGGCGCTAGGGCCCGCCCCCAAGCGGGCCAGGACCTCGAGGTCCGTGCGGTAGGGGCGGTTCCGGTCCACCTCCAAGAACCGGAGCCAAAGGCGGATCTTGAGGGGGTTCAGGGGGTCCCTGGGGTCTTGGATGGGGCGGGGGTGGACGAAAAGCAGGGTCTCGTAGTCCTGGGTGAAGACGAAAAGCTTATCCCCCCTAGGGGAATCCCGCTCGATCTGCTCCACCACAAGCCTGGCCTTGGTCCGGCTTGGGGGGGCCTCGAGTTCCACCTGGTAGAGGGCGAAGGAGGGCTTTTCTAGGCCCACCAGCTTGTACATCCCCCGGACTCCCTCCCGCACCCTGGCGGGGGCCTCCTCCAGGGACCAGGCCCGGGGGGAAACAGGGTAGCCTAAGGCCTTGAAGAAGGCCATGGCCCCTTCCAGGTCCCCATAGTCCTCAAGAAGGCTCCGAACCCCTTCCAGCTCCATAACGGCTAGGGATCACTATACCCCAAGCCCTATCCCAAGGCTTGCACCTCCTGCATACCCCGCACAAACCCTCGCCCCCCAACGGCGCGTAAGTCTTGGGTGACCCCTGGGGCTACGGGCAGACTTGACCGTTATACCGCATAGAGCCCCAGGAACCTGAGGGCGGAGAGGGGATGGAAGGAGAAGGTCTCCAGGGCCGCCTTCTTCTTCCGCACCCCCCTGCGGTACAGCAGGGACACCAGA
>JBEPYU010000079.1:0-4805 GCA_041641215.1 Thermaceae bacterium | reverse complement strand
AAGCGGGGTAACTGCTACGCCTGCCACCAGGGCGATCCCAACGAGCTGGCCTACGGCACCATGGGGCCAAGCCTCACCGGCTATGGCCTTGCCCGGGGCACCTCGGAAGCCATCGTCCGGTACACCTACGAGAAGATCTACAACGCCTGGGCCTACATGCCCTGCTCCCTTATGTACCGGGGCGGTGTGCATGGCCTCTTCACCCCAGAGGAAACCGCAGATGTGGTGGCCTACCTTCTGAGCCCCGAATCCCCGATCAACCGGAGGTAAGCCGTGCGGAACCGGAAGACCCTATGGATTCTCGGTGGCGGAATGGTCATAGCCCTCCTCGCCCTCTCCCAGGGAGGAAAGCCCTTGGATCCCTTTGAGGAGGCCATGAAGCAAAGGCAACAGTACCTGGAGACCTTCGGCATCCTCCCTGGGGACCTTTTCGTCGCCCAAGGAGAGGAGCTCTTCCACGCTAAGCGGGGTCCTAAGGGGAAGAGCCTCGAGGAGTGCGACTTCGGCCTGGGCCCTGGGGTCATTGAAGGAGTGTATGCCCTTCTTCCCCGCTACTTCCCCGACACGGGCAAGGTAGAGGATCTGGAAACCCGCGTGGTCAGCTGCATGGTGCGCATCCAGGGCTTTAAGCCGCAAGACATAAGGCGGGACGAGGTGGTGGCCATCACCACCTACATCGCCTCCAAGTCCTCCAAGGCCAAGATCAAGGTCCAGCCCAAGCACCCCATGGAGATCGCCATGTACAACCTGGGCCAAGAGCTTTGGTACACCCGGGCGGGTCCCCGGGACATGAGTTGCGCCATCTGTCACGAAACCTACGCGGGTACGAGGGTACGCCTATCCCCGGTGATGAGCCCTAAACAAGGCCTCGGCGCCGAGTGGCCCGCCTACCGCTTTGAGGCGGACAAGATGTACACCTTCCAGGACCGGATACACTTCTGCTACGAGTCCATCGGGATTCCTGCTCCTGCCTTCTATTCGGAGCCCTACATCGCCCTCACCATGTTCATCCTCGCCGAGGCCGCCAAGGCCGGGCATAGCTTCAAGGAGTTGCCCTTCTTCACCCGTTAGGCATGAGGCGTAGACGGCTTGTAAAACTCGCTCTGCTCTTCCCCTTCCTCCCTGGGGCCAAAGCCCAGGGGTGCGAGGGCTGGGCCTCCTGCTTCGGGGGGTTCATCCGCAAGGTGGCCCCCGCCAGCTACCTGGTCTACCCCACGGAGGCCCGGGATCTCCTCCTGTTTGACCCCTTCATCCTCGACGTGCGGACCAAGGAGGAACGGAACCGGGGGTACATCCCGGGCTCGGTGCATATCTACGCAGGAGAGATCCCTGAGCGGCTTGGGGAGCTTCCCAAGGACAAGGAGGCCCTCATCCTCGTCTACTGCGGAAGCGGAAGCGTGAGCATGGTGGTATCGGCCTACCTCCAGGCTTTGGGTTACAGAAACGCCAAGAACATTGCCCACGGCTACAAGGGCTGGCTAGACGCAGGCCTGCCCATAGAAGGAGGGAAACCATGAGGAGACTCTTAGGGTTGGTTTTGGTTCTCGGCTTGGCCTGGGCCCAATCGGTCCAGGTGGAGCTTAAGGGCAGCCTGGCCCGGGTGGAAGAGCAGGTGGTGGCCGCCCTCAAGGGCCAAGGCCTCGAGGTGGACCGCATCCTAAACCTCGGGGAGCAGGTCCGCCAGGTCACGAGGCAGGCTTTCCCAGAGTACCGTCTTGTGGTCCTCAAACCGGATAAGGGGAGCCTCGCCGCAGTGAGCAAAAACCCCATGGCCGCAATCGTCCTTCCCCCCACGGTCTACATCCACACCGCTAAGGAGGGCACGGTCACCGTGGGTACCTTTGATGGTCGTCTCCTCTTCTCCATGCTTGGGGTTATGGGGCCTGAGACCGAAGCCTTGGTGGCCAAGCTGGAAGCGGCGTTAGCCAAGCTTGGCCCCCTCTCCCGCATCCCCCCTGCGGTCATGCCCGACCCCAAGGGCGGGATGATGCCCGCCCTCCTCTACCTGATCGAGGGCACGAAGGCCGAGGAAGCCACCCTTCTCGTGGAGGGGGAGCTTACGGCCCGTGGGCTCAACCTGACCCCCAACGTCAAGGTGGGCCCGGTCACGGTCATCATGCCCTGCAAGAGCGAATGGGCCCGGATCATGTTTACCGTCCAGCCCGCTGGGGGATTTGCGGCCCCTTGCCGCTTCTTCGCCATGGACACGGAAAAGGGCGCCCTAGTGGGGGCCATCGAGCCCATGCTCATGACCATCATGCCCGGGGTGCAAGGCTCTCCGGCGGTGGCCATGCTCCAAGAGGCCCGTCAGACCATGGTGGAAATCCTAGAGGCCATTGGGGGTAAACCCTACACGCCCTCTCGATAAGTCGGATTGGAGACCGCAAGGAGGTGAGGTATGGGAAAGGTCAACCGCAGGCAGCTTCTCAAGGCCGGCGCGGCCCTCACCGCGGCTGGTGCCCTAGGCGGGGCTAAGGCATACGAGTTTTACGCCCAGCCTCCCACGCTTCTCCCCAGGGGACGGAAGCCCCGGGTGGTGGTGGTGGGAGGAGGCTGGGGCGGGACCTCCGCAGCCCGCACCGTCAAGCGGGAGTACCCCGAGGCCGAGGTAGTCCTCGTTGAACCCAACCCCATCTTTATGTCCTGCCCCCTGTCCAACCTCTTTCTGGCCGGCGTCAAGCCTCTGGAGTTTCTCGTCTTCGACTACACCAATGTGGTCAAGGACGGGGTGATCTTCGTCCAGGAAAGGGTTTTGGACATCAACCGGGACCGGCGATTCCTCCGTACCTCGGGGGGGATCCTCAGCTATGACCTTCTGGTCCTAGCTCCCGGGGTCTCGTACATGTACGAGGCCATCCCCGGCTACGCCGAGGTCAAGGACCGCCTGCCCGTGGGCTTCAGGCCCTTTGAGCACATCGCCCTCCGCCGGATGCTGGACGAGTTTGACGAGAAGGGAGGGGAGCTCGTCATGTACATCCCCAATCCCCCCTACCGTTGCCCACCTGGGCCCTACGAGCGGGCGGCCATGTTGGCCTGGCGCCTCAAGAGCAAGGGGGTCAAGGGCAAGGTGATTGTCCTGGACGCTAACCCCCAGCCCGTCTCCAAGGCCCCCGGCTTCCTCGCTGCCTACAACGAGCTTTACAAGGGCTACCTGGAGTATGTCCCCAACACCCGCATCACCGGACTGGACTACGAGAAGAAGGTGGTGAAAACCGAACTGGGGGATGTGCCCTTTACCCTCGCCAACATCATCCCCCCCATGAAGGCCGCGGACATCGTGCGGCAGGCGGGGCTTGGGGAGCGCTGGGCCAACGTGCGCATCCCCTACTTCCTCTCCGAAAAGGATGACCACATCTACCTGGTGGGGGACATCACCGGCAATACCCCCTACCCCAAAAGCGGGATGGTAGCCCAGGTCTCGGGGATCATCGTGGCCCGGCAGATCGTAGAGCGTCTCAAGGGTAAGTCCCTGGCCGAGATTCCCCCCGAGCTTCCCACCAACGTCTGCTATTCGTTCGTAGACTCGGAGGAGGCCATTTGGGTATCGGCCAACTACTCCTGGGACGAGGCCGCAAAGCAGATCAAGTCCCAAAGCCAGGTGGACAACCAGCGCTCCCGGGCCAACGGCCAAGCCGCCTACGGCTGGGCCCAGAGCGTCTGGAGCATCATGTTTGGGCCCAGCTAGGCCAGTCCCCTAGGGGCACCTGCCCCGGGGCAGGTGCCCCTAGGGCTTAGGGTGCACCGCTACCAAAGACTGCGAGGTGGACCTATGGACCGCAGGAAGTTCTTCCGGCTTTTAGGTGGAGGGTTCCTTTTCACCCCCTTGCTCAAGGCAAAGGCCCAAAAAGGAGGTCCCTGGGGGGAGGGAACCTTGGAAACCATGCGCGCCCTGGGCGCCCCCCTCTCGGAGTATGGGGAGCGTTCCCCCTTTGAAAAGGACGTGGTGCGCTACATCTCCCCCAACCTCCGCACCCGGACCAGCGGGGCCGATTTCGCCCCTCTGGAGCGCCTAGACGGGGTCATTACCCCTAACGGGCTCCACTTCGAAAGGCACCACGGGGGTATTCCCCAAGTGGATCCCAAGGCTTACCGCCTGGTGATCCACGGGATGGTGGAAAGGCCCCTGGTCTTTACCCTAGAGGACCTCAAGCGCTTCCCCTCCGTAACCCGCACCTACTTCATCGAGTGTGCGGGTAACGGCCAAAACGGCTACCGTAACCCTCCAGACCCCAACCTCACGGCCACGCGGAGCCGGGGCCTAGCCTCCAACGCCAGCTGGACCGGGGTACCCCTGGCCATCCTTCTCAAGGAAGCGGGGATCAAGCCTGGGGCCCGCTGGCTCATCCCCGAGGGGATGGACGCGGTGGCCTATACCCGAAGCCTCCCCCTGGAGAAGGCCCTGGAAGACGTGCTCGTAGCCTATGCGCAAAACGGGGAGGCTTTGCGCCCCGAGCAGGGCTACCCCGTGCGCCTGGTGGTCCCCGGGTGGGAAGGGAGCATCCAGGTGAAGTGGCTAAGGCGCATCCTGGTCACCGACCTGCCGGCCATGGCCAAAGACGAGATGAGCGAGTACACGGACGTTATGGCCGATGGGAGCATCCACGCCTTCACCTGGGTGATGGACCCCGAAAGCATCATCACCTACCCTTCGGGGCTCCAGCGGATCAGGCCAGGGTTCCACGAGATCCGGGGCCTGGCCTGGAGTGGGTTTGGCCGCATCACCAAGGTGGAAATCTCCTTTGACGAGGGGAAAACCTGGCGCCAGGCCGTCCTCGAGCCCCCGGTGGAACGCTACGCCTTCGTGC
>JBEPYU010000078.1:0-4849 GCA_041641215.1 Thermaceae bacterium | reverse complement strand
GCGTAAGCCTGCATGGGGTGGTAGTAGAGGGCGATGGCCCTCCGCAAAACCCTCAGGCCTAAACCCGTTCCTGTCCTTCCCCCAGGGCCACCCACTTGAGGGTGGTGAGCTCCATGGGGCCCATGGGTCCGTAGGCGTGGAGCTTGCTCGTGCTGATGCCGATCTCCGCCCCTAGGCCGAGCTGGAAGCCATCGTTGAAGCGGGTGGAGGCGTTCCAGAGGACGAGGCTTGCGTCCACGGCCTCGAGGAAGCGCCAGGCGGCCTGGGGGTCTTCCGTGCAGATGGCCTCCGTGTGGCGGGAGCCATGGCGAGCGATGTGGTCCAGGGCCTCCTCTAGCCCTGAGACCACCTTGACCCTTAGGATGAGGTCCAGGTACTCCTGGTCCCACTCCTCGGGCCGGGCCGGGACCGCCCCTTTGAGGAGAGGTAGAGCCCTTTCGCAGGCCCTAAGCTCCACCCCCTTTTCCCGCATGGCCCTTTCCAGCATGGGGAGGAAGGCTTCCGCCACCTCCTCGTGGACCAAAACCGCCTCCAGGGCGTTGCAGACCGCGGGGCGCTGGACCTTGCCGTTTAGGGCCAAGCGGAGGGCCATGGGGAGGTCGGCCTTTCGGTCCACGTAGAGGTGGTTTACCCCCTTGGCGTGGGCAAGGACAGGCACCCGGGCCTCCTTTTGCACCAGGCGGATGAGCTCTTCCCCGCCCCTGGGGATGAGGAGGTCCAAAAGCTCCAGGCGGCACATCTCCAAGACCGCTTCCCGCCCTCCGGAGACCAGGCCCACCGCCTCCTCCGGGAGGCCCGCCCGCCTTAAGGCCTCCTGCCACAGGGCCACCAGGGCCTCGTTGCTCCGCCGGGCCTCCTTGCCCCCTTTGAGGAGGATGGCGTTTCCCGCCTTGAGGGCCACGGCCACCGCCTCCACCGTGGCCCCGGGCCTGGCCTCGTAGATGAAGCCGATGAGGCCTAAGGGCACCCGCATCCTCCCCACCCGGAGGCCATTGGGCCTCTTGCTGAGGCCCTCGATCCGGAAAAGGGGGTCGGGGAGGGGGGCGATCTGGCGGAGGCCCTCCGTGAGGGTCTTGAGGTCTTTCTCCTTCAGGGCGAGCCGGTCCAGCTTGGCCTTGGATAGCCCTATGGCCTCGGCCTCCTCGAGGTCTTGCCGGTTGGCCTCGAGGACCTCCCCCCAGCGGGCCTCGAGGAGGTCCGCCATGGCCAAAAGGGCCCCATCCCGGTCTCCCTTGGCGATCTCAGCCAGCCTCCTTCGCGCGCGCTCTGCCAGTTCCCTTAGGCTCATCAGGCCTCCTCCTTCAGGGCCAGGTGGTCCCGGTGGACCACCTCCTCCGTGTAGCAATACCCCAGGATCCCCTCAATCTCGTGGCTTTTCCGCCCCAGGATCTTGGCCACCTCCTCGGAGGCGTAGCTCACCAGCCCCACCCCGATCTCCTCCCCCTCCTCGGAAAGGAGGCGCACGGCCTCCCCCCGGCCGAACCGGCCCTGCACCCCCTTGATCCCCGCAGGGAGGAGGCTTGCCCCCCGCTTGCGCAAGGCCTCCACCGCCCCCCGGTCCAGGACCAAGGCCCCTTGGGGCCGGAGGAGGGCATAAAGCCATCCCTTTTCCCCGCGGTAGCGCCTCCTGGCGTGGAAGTAGGTGCCCATGGGGGCCCCCTCTAGGGCCTCCAGGACGGCTTTCGGCCTCCTCCCGGGGAGGAGGAGGGTGGGGATGCCGAGCCGGCCGGCCAAGCGGGCGGCGAGGAGCTTGCTCCGCATCCCCCCGCTCCCCAAGGGGTTACCCTCCCCGGCATGGCCCAGGACGGCCTCCACCGAGTCCACCTCGAGGATGGGCCTGGCCTTGGGGTTTTTCTTGGGGTCCTCCTCGTAAAGGGCGTCCACGTCGGAAAGGAGGACGAGAAGCCCCGCCTCCACCAAGGCCGCCACCCGGGCCGAAAGCTGGTCGTTATCCCCAAAGCGGATCTCCTGGAAGGCCACGGTATCGTTTTCGTTCACCACAGGCACCACCCCTAGGTCCAAAAGGGTCCTGAGGGTGGCCTTGGCGTTCAGGTAGCGGCCCCGGGCCGAAAGGTCCTCGGCGGTAAGGAGCACCTGGGCCACGGTGAGGCCATGGGCGCGGAAGGCCTCCTGCCAATGGGCCATGAGGAGGGGTTGGCCGATGGCCGCAAGGGCCTGCTTGAGGGGCATTTCTTTAGGCCGCTCCTTGAGCCCAAGGTGCCCTATCCCCGCGGCCACCGCCCCCGAGGAGACCACCACCACCTCCCGCCCCTGGGCCCTTAGGGCGGCCACCTGCTCCGCAATCCTCCCTAGGGCCTCCCGGTTTAGCCCCCCTTCCCCTGCGATCACCGCGCTCCCCACCTTGAGGACCAAACGCTTAGCCCCAAGCCCCGGCCGCATTAAGGCCTAGGATAGCACCCTAGATGCGAAATCGCCCCTCCTGGTAGCGGATGAGGCCCTCTCGCTTGAGGTAGGACCAACTTTCTTAGGCGCTCTTCCCGTACGTTCCCCATAGGTCGTCGGGCCGGGGATTCAGGCCCTTTACTTTTGGGTTCCCGCGCTTCCAGGTTCCAAAAAGGCTCCACAGGGACTTTCTACCGGGGCCCCATGCCTCAGCGAAGCTATGTTTTGGCGCAAGCCTGCATGGGGTGGTATCAGACCACCTTCCCCGGGTTCAGGATCCCCTCGGGGTCCAGAAGGGCCTTGAGTTTCCGCATCCACTCCAGGGCGGGCCCGTGTTCTTTGGGAAGGTATTTCCGCTTCCTCAGGCCCACCCCGTGCTCCCCGGTGCAGGTGCCCCCAAGGGCCAAGGCCCTTTCCACCAGCCTTTCCGCAAAGGCCTCGGCCTTGGGGTAGTCCTCGAGGCCCACAGGCACCAGGGTGTGGAAGTTCCCATCCCCCACGTGGCCAAGGAGCACCCCCTCGAGGCCCATCTCCTCCAGGAGGCCTTGGGCGTAGCGGATCATCTCGGGCAGGTGGGTGAGGGGCACCGCGGTGTCCGTGATCATGAAGCGGTGGCCTGGGTAGAGGTGGACCAGGGCCCAGTAGGCTTGGTGCCGGGCTTCCCACTGGCGCCGCCTTTCCCCATCGGTCTTGGCGGCTTCCACCTCTAAGGCCCCGGCCTCCTCCATGAGGCCAAGGGCCAGGGCGCTTTCCGCCTCCAGGGCCTCCCGCGTGGAGGCGTGGAATTCCAGGAAGAGGGCGGGCTTTTCCGGGAAGGCTGTGCCCAGGTAGCGGTTCAAGGCCCTTAGGGACCGCTCGTCCAAAAGCTCCAGCCTGGCCACGGGAAGCCCCGAGGCCATGACCGCAAGGCTTCCCCTCACGGCCTCCTCCACCCCGGGGAAGAAGACCCTGAGGGTGTGGATGTGTTCGGGGAGGGGGTGAAGCCTCAGGGTGAGGCGGGTGATGATCCCCAAGGTGCCCTCGCTTCCGAGGAAGAGGTCCTTGAGGTCGTACCCTGCGCTCGTCTTCCGCACCCCCCGGCCGAGCTCCAAGACCTCCCCACTCGCCAGGACCACCTGGAGGGCTAAGACGTTTTGCCGCATCCCCCCGTAGCGCACGGTGGTGGTGCCGCTTGCGTTGGTGGCGGCCATGCCCCCAAGGCTCGCGTCCGCCCCAGGGTCCACGGGGAAGAAGAGGCCCGTGCCCTTCAGGGCCTCGTTCAGGGCTTTGCGGGTGAGGCCGGGCTCCACCACGCAAAGGAAGTCCTCCGGCCGGACCTCGAGGAGCCGGTTCATGCGGGATAGGTCCAGGCTGATGGCCTCCCGCAGGGGGTAGAGGTGGCCCTCGAGGCTCGTCCCCGCCCCATAGGGGATCACCGCCACCCCGTGTTCCCGGGCCCAGTGGAGGGCCTTCTGCACGTCCTCTACACCTTCCGGGTAGACCACGGCCAAGACGGGCCTGGCCTCGGGGTAGCCCTCGTCCCTCATGGCGCAGGCGCTCGCTTTCCGAGAGGTCCACCCGGCCCGGGAAGAGGCGCCTTAGGGCCTCGAGCTTTTCCATACCCCTGAGTTTACGCCGCCCTTCCCTTTCTCCAAAGAGGGGCCAGGCCGAGGAGGAGCCTCCCGGCCAGGAGGAGGGGGAGGGCCACCTCCGCTAAAACCCCCGAGGGGGTTGGGCCCCGCTTGGAGCTAAGTTCGCCCCACCTAGGCTCTTTGCCCAGGATCATGGCAAAGAATGCGGAGCGGTTTCGGCAGTCTATCGGCTGAGGGACAACCTCGCCCCCGATCTCTTCTGTTTCGCGGTGGATCACGGAAAGGACCTGGCGTTGGGGTTGATGCGCAATTGCTGAAGCCACGCCGGTCGTGTAAGGAATTATGTGTAGGGGTCTGTGTTTACTGGGGCCGGGATTGACCAGTGGGTCAGTCGCCCCCTACCTCCAGGACCCCGCCTTCCCCCTGGAAGCCGATCCTCTTATGGGTGCCGTCACAGAAGGGTTTGCGCTCCGAGCTCCCGCAGCGGCAGAGGAAGACCCGGGCTCTTTCCAGCGTCTCCTCCTTGTCCCCCACCTTGAGCCGAAAGGCCCCCCCCTCCACCCGGATGGGGCCGTTTTCCAAGAATTCCAGTCGCATGAGCCTATTCTAAGGCCATGGGGCCCTATGATGAGGCCTTGGCCCTCTGGCAGACGGGGCGGTACTTTGAGGTCCACGAGGTCCTCGAGGCGGCCTGGCGCCGGGCGGAAGGGGAGGAGAGGCGCCTCCTTGGGGGGATAATTCTCCTCGGCGCGGCCCTCCACCAGGCCTCGAGGGGGGGCTCGGGGCTTCGCAACCTGGCGAAGGCCCGGGCCCGCCTTCGGGGCTTGCCTAACCCCTGCTGTGGCCTAGACTGGCAGGCCCTTTTGGCGGAGGCG
>JBEPYU010000077.1:0-4881 GCA_041641215.1 Thermaceae bacterium | reverse complement strand
TCCGACATCTTCGCCCCCAAGGAGGTGCAGCTAAGCCCCAGCGAGATCCTCCAAAAGGTAGCCGAACGCTTCAACCTCCGGCCCGAGGACCTCACGGGTAGCGGGCGCAAAAAGGAGGTGGTCCTGCCTAGGCAGCTGGCCATGTACCTCATCCGGGAACTCACCCGGGCCTCCCTTCCCGAGATCGGCCAGCTCTTCGGGGGGCGGGACCATACCACCGTCCTCTACGCCATCCAAAAGGTCCAGGAGCTTATGGAAAGCGACCGCAGCCTTCAGGCCTTGCTTCAGGAGCTCAAGGGGGCCCTGGCATGAACCCTGTGGATAACTTGTGGATAACCCTGTGGATAACCCCCTTTTTCCTGTGGATAAACCTGTGGATAATTTGTGGAAAACTCCCCCCCAGGTTCCCCTCTGTGGATAACCCTCGGGTTATCCACAGGCTATCCACAGGGAGGGGCCAGTTATCCACAGGAGTTTTCCACAGGCAGATTGTCGTCCAGAACGGCATTTCTACCCACTTATCCACATATCCACAGGCCCTACTACTACGACTACGGATCAAAAAGATCTTTAGAAATATGGTCGTAGTAGCAGTAAAGGAGGCAACTGGATGAAAACATTCATTTTTCAAAAAAAGCCCTTCATCGAGCAGGCCCTGCTACTGGAAAGGCTCATCCCCAACCGTAACCCTAACCCTCTTCTCACCTACCTGGGTCTCGTTCCAGGAAAAGGAGCCCTGACCTTTTTCGGCAGCAACGGGGAAGTGGACCTCGAGGTCCGTCTTCCCGTGGAGGGGGCCGAGGAGGGGCCTAGGGTTTTGGTGCCCGCGGCTCCCTTTTTCGGTCTCCTCAAGGGCCTTCCCGGAGAAGAGGTCCACCTGAGGCTGGATGGGCCCTCTCTAGAACTGGCTTCGGGCCGCTTTCGCACTCGCCTAGGACTAGCCGGGGCTGAGGATTACCCCCAGTTGGTCTTTCTGTCCCCTGCGGGAGAATCTGCGAACCACCCTGGGGAAGGGGCCTTCCCCGAGGAGGTAACCTTGGAGGCCGAAGACCTGCTTCTCCTCCTTACGCGGGTGCGCTACGCGACCAGCAACGACGAATATCGGGGCGTTTTCCGGGGAGTCCTATTGGAGCTTCGGCCCAAGGGGATCCGGGCCGTGGCCACAGACGGCTACCGCCTAGCCCTTTTTGAGCGGGATGAGCCCAGGGGAGAGGGTCTAAAGGCCATCATTCCCGGCCGCACCGTGGACGAGATGGTCCGCCTCCTAAGGGGCAAGAGGGGCCCCGTCACCTTGGCCTTTGGCCAGGGCCGGGTGGGCCTCGCCTTAAGGGATGGGGAAGCCCAGATCCGTCTGGCCGCCCTCCTCATGGAAGGGGAATTCCCTGACTACGAGCGGGTTATTCCCAAGGACTTCGTCCTTCAGGCCACCTTTGAGGCCGAGGCCATGCGGGAGGCCCTTAAGCGCCTTATGGTCCTTGCGGATAAGGAGGCCCATCGGGTGGACCTCCTTCTTCAGGGGGAGCGGGCGGTGCTTTCCGCGGAAGGGGCCTATGGACGGGGCGAGGAGGAAATTCCCATAGAGGCCCAAGGCAAACCCCTTTCCCTTTCCTATAACGCCAAACACCTCCTCGAGGGCCTTTCCCCCATCGAGGGACGGGCCCGGCTTGGCCTTTCGGGCCCTACGAGTCCAAGTCTCCTCCTGGCTGAGGAGGAGAGGGGCTACCAGGCGGTGGTGGTACCGCTTAGGGTGTAGTGGGGAGGGGGATATGACCACGATTGTGAGCGTGCGGGCTCGGGAGATCCTGGACTCGAGGGGCTACCCCACGGTGGAAGCCGAGGTGGAGCTGGAAGGAGGGGCTAAGGGGCGGGCTGCGGTGCCCTCGGGGGCCTCCACCGGCACCCATGAGGCCTTGGAGCTTAGGGATGGGGGGTCCCGCTACCTGGGCAAAGGGGTTACCCGGGCGGTGGCCTCGGTCAACGAGCGCATCGCCCCGGAACTGATCGGCCGGGATGCCCTGGACCAGGAGGGGGTGGACCGGGCCATGCTAGAGCTCGACGGTACCCCCAACAAGTCCAACCTGGGCGCAAACGCCATCCTGGCCGTTTCCCTAGCGGTCGCCCGGGCTGCGTCTAGGGCCCTGGGCCTGCCCCTATACCGGTATTTGGGGGGGCTCTATGGGGTGACCCTGCCCGTCCCCCTCATGAACGTCATCAATGGGGGTAAGCACGCGGATAACCGGGTGGACCTCCAGGAGTTCATGCTCGTGCCCGCTGGGGCCAAGAGCTTTGCGGAAGCCCTTAGGGTGGGCGCTGAGGTTTTCCACACCCTGAGGGAAGTCCTCAAGGCCAAGGGCTATAGCACCAATGTGGGAGACGAAGGGGGTTTTGCTCCAGAACTTAGGGGAAGCGAGGAGGCGTTAGGGCTTTTGCTCTTGGCCATCGAACGGGCGGGGTATACCCCTGGGCAGGAGGTCAGCTTGGCCTTGGATGTGGCGGCCAGCGAGCTCTACCGGGAGGGCCGCTACCACCTTGAAGGCCGGACCCTCGACGCCCAGGAGATGGTGGCCCTCCTTGAGGATTGGGTCAACCGTTACCCCATCGTCTCCCTCGAGGACGGCCTAGCGGAGGACGATTGGGAGGGCTGGCGGCTCCTTACGGAAAGGCTTGGGGCAAGGGTCCAGCTTGTGGGGGATGACCTCTTTGCGACCAACCCCGCCCGCCTAAGGGAGGGGGTGGAGAGGAAAGTGGCCAACGCCATCCTGGTCAAACCCAACCAAATCGGGACCCTTACGGAAACCCTGGAGGCCATCCGCCTTGCCCAGCGGTCCGGTTACCGTACGGTCATCAGCCACCGCTCGGGGGAGACGGAGGACACCTTCATCGCGGACTTGGCCGTGGCGGCCAATGCTGGCCAAATCAAGACGGGTTCCCTTTCCCGTTCGGATCGGTTGGCCAAGTATAACCAGCTTCTCCGCATTGAGGAGGACCTTGGGCTTTCAGCCCGCTATCTGGGATATGCCGCCTTTTAAGCGGACCAAAATCGTGGTCACCTTGGGCCCGGCCTCCAGCACCAAGGAGACGATACGGGCCATGGCCGAAGCGGGTGCGGACGTGTTCCGGCTCAACTTCAGCCACGGCACCCCTGAGGACCACCGGGCGCGGGCCGCCATGGTGCGGGAGGTGGCGGAGGAGCTTGGCCGGAGCCTCGCCCTGCTCCAAGACCTCCAGGGGCCCAAGATCCGGGTGGGGCGCTTCCGAAAGGGAAAGGTGGAGCTCAAGCCAGGGGCGCCCTTTGTCCTCACGGCTAGGCCAGTTGAGGGGGATGAGGCTAGGGTTTCCGTAAGCTATTCCCGCCTGCCTGAGGACCTTACCCCCGGGCAGGTCCTGCTTCTGGACGACGGCCGCATCCGCCTAAGGGTGGAACGGGTGGTGGAGGAGGAGGTCCATACGGTGGTGGAGGTGGGGGGCATCCTTTCCGATCACAAGGGGATTAATGTCCCCGGGGCAGATCTTTCCCTCCCCGCCCTTTCGGAAAAGGATGTGGAGGATCTCCGCCTGGGGGCGGAGCTTGGGGTGGACTGGGTGGCGGTTTCCTTCGTGCGCACCCGGGATGACCTCCTCCTGGCCCGGCACTACTTGGGACGCTTTGGCTCCCGGGCCCGTTTGGTGGCCAAGCTGGAAAAACCCGGGGCCATCGCCCGCTTTCCGGAAATCCTCGAGGAGGCGGATGGGGTCATGGTGGCCCGGGGGGACCTGGGGGTAGAGGTGCCCCTGGAGGAGGTTCCTATCGTCCAGAAGAGGGTGATCCTCGCCTCCATCGCCGCGGGCAAGCCGGTCATCACCGCTACCCAGATGCTCGAGTCCATGGTGCAAAACCCAAGCCCCACCCGGGCAGAAGCCTCGGACGTGGCCAACGCCATCTTTGACGGTACGGATGCGGTCATGCTCTCCGCGGAGACCGCTACCGGGGCTTACCCCGTGGAGGCCGTGGCCACCATGGCCCGGATCATCCGCTCCGTAGAGGCCTCCCCCGAATTCCGCCTCCGGCTGAACGCCCTGCGGCCTGCCCCTACCTCCACCGTTCAGGACGCCATCGCCCAAGCCGCAGAGGAGGTGGTGGAGGCGGTAGGGGCTAAGGCCATCGTGGTCTTCACCGCCACGGGAAGCTCGGCCCGGCGCATCGCCCGTACCCGGCCCCAGGTTCCCGTTTTGGCCTTGACCCCAAACCCCGAGGTGCAAAGGCAACTTGGCCTCGTCTGGGGGATTTACCCCCACCTGGCCCCAGACCCCAAGGACACGGACGACATGGTGGCCATCGCCCTCCGGGAGGTCAGGGCCTTGGGCCTGGCCCAGGTGGGGGACCGGGTGGTCATCGCTGCGGGGGTGCCCTTTGGGGTTCGGGGGACGACCAACCTCCTCCGGGTAGAGCGGGTTGGCTAGACTAAACACCATGGCCGCACCCCTTTGGGAGGTCTCCATCGGCCTCGAGGTCCACATCCAGCTCAAGACCCGGACCAAGGCCTTTTGCGGCTGCGAGGCAGAGGCCTTCGGTGCCCCCCCCAACACCCGGGTTTGCCCTACCTGCTTGGGCTTGCCGGGCGCCTTGCCCGTGCCCAACCGGAAGGCGGTGGAGTACGCCTTGCGCCTGGCCTTGGCCCTAGGGGCGGAGGTCCCAGACCGCCTCCTCTTTCACCGGAAAAACTATTTCTACCCCGACCTTCCCAAAAACTACCAGATCAGCCAGCACACCCTCCCCCTGGGACGGGGCGGGGCCTTGGAGGTGGGGGGTCGGAAGGTGCGGATCCGTAGGCTCCACCTCGAGGAGGACGCGGGGAAAAGCCTCCACCTGGAGGACCGTACCCTTTTGGACTTCAACCGGGC
>JBEPYU010000076.1:0-4933 GCA_041641215.1 Thermaceae bacterium | reverse complement strand
AGGAGGGCCGAAAGGGCGGGTTCTTGGCTTCCCGTGCAGGCGGCGAGGAGGGGAAAGAGCCAAAGGAGACGCTTCATGGTCTACCTCCTACCTTGAGGCCTTCCTCCGAAAGGAGCACCCCCGCGGCCTCCCCCCCATAGAGGAGGGCCAGGCCCACCGCGCCCCTCTTGGCGTCCAACGTAAAGCGGAAGGCCCAGCAGCACCGGTCCAGGGTGAGGACGAAGCGGGGGGTCAGGGGGCTACCCGGGAGGTCCTGGTCCAAAAGGGCCGAGAGGTGGAGCTTGCTCCCCTCCCGCCCGAGGAAGGTAAGGGTGGGGCCGAAATTCCTCAAGGCTAAGGTGTAGCCCGGGGGGTTATCCCGGCGGGTGTAGCTGAGAAGGCCCGATAGGGAAAGCCCAGGGATCCCCGGGTTTTCCCCTTGTCCCGGGAGTGGGCCCCAGACCTCCAACCCTCCCCGGAAGCTCAGGTTGGTGAGGTAAACCCCAGGATCCCCAACCTCGGGCAGGTGGACGTCTGCGGTGAGGGCGTAGCTGGCCTCGGGGATGAGGTGCCTAAGCCCCGCCCGGAGGCGGGTGTTCCTTGCCCCCTCCTTTAGGCGGCCGGTGAGGCTTAGGTCCAAAAGGGGCCCTGGGGTTTGGCCGCTTCCGTAGGTGAGGGCGTAGGCTAGGGCCTGGGGGTTGAGGTCCACCTGGAGGGCTAGGCTTTGGGGCTGGCCCAGGAGGCCCGTAGGGGAGGTGGTCTGCCCCCTTAGGGATAGGGTGTTTTGGGGCCAGTTGCGGGCGGCCTGGAGGGCGTAGGAGGTTTCTCCCGTGCGCAGGTTGAGGTTGAGGCTGGTGTCCAGGGGGCCTTCCCCGTTTAGCCCGTGCCGGTGGAGGAGGTTGAGGCTCCCCTCGGGTAGGGCGTACCCCCCTTGGAGGAGGAGGGGGTCATAGCGGCTAGCCCCGTGGTCGTAGCGCAAGGTGAGGCGGAGGGTGGCTGGGTAGAGGGTAACCCCCCCCTCGAGGCGGGTCTCCAGGGGGCCCCTTTCCAGGCTCCGCCTATGGCCGAGGAGGAGACGGCCGTTTTGGTCCTGGAGGGCGGCTTGGGCCTCCAGGGGCAAGGGGGTGCCCCCTTCCAGGTCCCACCCCCCCCTCAGGTCCAGGCCCCAGGGGCCTTCCCGGTAGCCAAGCCCTAGGGTGGCCTGGTGGGTGCGCCTTGGGGGCAAGGCGTCGAAGCGAAAGGGGCTTTCCCCCTCCTGGACGCTCCTCAGGTAGGCGAGTTCCAGGCGAAACCCCCCAAGGGCCTGCCCAAACCGCCCTTCCGCCGTCCAGTCCACTTGGCGTTCGTAGGTGCCGTCGGGGTTTTGCGCGGTGTAGTAAAAGCCCCGGAAGCGGTTTTGCAGGCTGAGGCTGCCCCCCGGCCAAGGGGTTAGGGATAGGCTTTCCTGGTGGCTAAGGAGGGCCCGCCCTGCTCCCAGGTAGGGGCCTAGGGCCCGGGCGGAGCGGTTTTGGGGGTTGCTTTCCGCCTCGTAGTAGCCGAGGACCAGGCTTCCCTGAAGGCGGAAGGGCCCTTCCCGCAAGGGGGGGCTTTGGACCTCGAGCTCGGGGAGGCGCTGAAGGCTCCTGGGGGGCGGGGTGGTGGGATCGTGGTCCAGGAAGCCCTGAAGCCTCAAGGCGTAGCGCCAGTCCTCGGGACCTGGGGTGCTAGGGAGGAGGGCTTCCAGGCGGAAGGTGGTGAGCTTCCCTAGGGTGTCGTCCCTTTCCAGGAGGGCGCTTAGGCTAAACTCCGCCCTCTTTAGGGCGTAGTCCACCTTGTACTGGTAGGTGTCCTCCGGGGTGTAGAGGAAGAAAAGGCGGCTTTTGGCCTCCCCTAGCCCATGGTGGTCTATCCCCAGGCCGTACCCCCGGCCTTCGAAGTAGTTGAGAAGGGTGAAGCCCAACCCTAAGGGACTCACGTAGGGCAGAGCGGCCTTGAGGTACACCCCTCCCTGATCCTGGCCGATCTCCAGCCTAGGCCGCCTTTCCGAGAGGAAAAGGAGGAGGACGGGAAGCTCCAGGATGGGCCTTTCCCGGAGGAGGAGGGTCACCTTGCGGGCCACCACCCGGTCCCCGGGGTAGAGGACCACCTCCTCCGCCCGGAAGGCGTAGTCCGGGACCTCCTGCCCGCAGCCGAAGCAGGGGGTCGCGTACCCCTTCTCCAGGAGGATGACCCCCGCGGCCCTTTGGCATAAGGGCCCCGTGAGGAGGAGGTTTTTGGCCACAAGCCGCACCTCCAAGGCCTCAAAGCCCTCGTCCTCTAGGCTAAGCTGGAGCTCCTCGGCCTCCACCTTCCGCCCCTCCCGGTCCTCGTACCGGACCCGGCCCGAGAGGTAGAGCCTCTTCCGGGTGCGGTTGTAGACCGCCCGCAGGGCCTCGATCCTTTCCCCTTCCCGCTCTAGGCGCACGGGGTTTCCCGTAAGGACGTAGATCTCCTCCCCCTCCTCCCTTAGCTCGAGCCTTTCCGCCTCCAGGACCCTAAGGACCTTCCCCCCTTGTCCCCAGGCCCAAAGGAGGAAGAGGAACATCAGGCCCCACCTCACCGCCGCCCCCCGAGGTAGAGGAGAAGGCCGATGAGCCCATAGAGGAGGTTGGGCCCAAAGGCCGCAAGCCGGGGGTCCAGGGCGTTTTGCTCCCCCATGATCCGCCCCACGCTCCAAAGGGCGTAGTAGAAGAAGGTGAGGACCGCCACCCCCACCAGGCCCAGGCTCCGGCTCCCCCTTAGGAGGCTAAAGGCCAGGCCCACGGCGAAGAGGGCGAAGATGGGGCTCGCTAAGGGCTCCGCGAAGCGGCGGTAATAGGTGGTGGCCTCGAGGCCGGGCCTTAGCCCTAGGGCCTTAAGCCGGGCCACCTCCCCCCTAAGCTCCCCTAGGGTCAGGCGGTTGGCGGGGTTTTGCCAGGGGTCGAAGGTCAGGTCCTTGAGGACCACCTCCCCTTCCCGAAAGCGGGCCAGGGTCCTGGGCCTTGCCCCTTCGTAGGTGACCCGCTGCCCTTCCCCTAGGCGCAAGACCCCCCCCTCGAGGCGGCCCCTTTGGGCCAGGATCACCTCCCTTTGGGAGAGGATGCGGAGGGCCCCAATCTCCCCCCCTTCCACCTCCCCCACATAGACCACCCTCCCTTGCGCGTCCTCAAAGCTGGTCCTGGGGGCGAGGAGGGCCCGGGGCTTTTCCAGGACGGTGCGCCTTAAGAGGTCCTGTCCCTTGGCCAAGCTTCGGGGGACCAGCCCCTCCCCCAGGAGGAAGCCTAACCCCGCAAGGAGAAGCCCGAGCCCTAGGAAGGGAAGGAGGATCCTCTCCCGGGAGAAGCCCAGGGCCAGGAGGGCCTTAAGCTCCCCTTCCTCGGCCATGCGGGCTAGGAGGAAAAGGAGGGCGAAGAGGTAGGCCACAGGGGTGGCCCGCACCACCGCCTCGGGTAGGCGGTAGACCAGGTAGAGGAAAAGCCCCCAAGGCTCGGCCCCCTTGGCCACCAGGGGGGCCAAGACCTCGTAGACCGCCCCCCCGAGGAAGAGGAGGAGGAGAAGGCCAAGGCCCAAGGCGTAAAGCCCTAGGGCTTCCCTAAGGAGGTAGTGGTCCAAGGTTCTCATACTTTTGGTTCCTGCGCTTCCAGGTTCCAAAAAACTCCACGGGGACTTTCTACCGGGGTCCCCATGCCCGCATGGGGTGGTATCACCGGAGCCTCCAAAGGAGCCAGGCCCCAAGGAGCCCATAGGCTAGGTTGGGAAGGAAGGCCATCCCTGGGGGGAGGCCATAGCGGGCAAGCTGGCCCACCAGGGTCCAAAGCACGTAGTAGCCGAAGATGAGGAGGATCACCCCTAGGAAGGCCCAGGCCGCCTCCCTAAGGCCTAGGCCTAGTCCCGCGGCCACCAGGGCTAGGAAAAAGGCCCCGATTGCGTCCGCAAGGCGCCTATAGAGGGCGAAGCGGGCCTCGGGCTCCACCCGGGCCCGGGCCAGAAGCTCCCCCAGGGTGGAGGTGTCAAAGGGGTCGTTGGACCCCCAGCTCTCCTTAGGCCGGAAGCGCACGGGGAAGGGGAGATAGCCCTCAAAGGGGGTGACCTCCGTCCCCTCCAGGCGGTATCCCTGGATCCGCCAGCCCCTCCCATCCCACAGGCCTTCCCCCGCACTGTAGACCCTTCCCCCCTCGTCCACTACCCGCACGCCCCGAAGCCGGTTTCCCTCCCCTTCCGGCCACACCTCCTCCGCATAGTAGACCCCAAGGCCCGGGGGGGCGTAGAGGACCCGCCTTAAGGGGCCGCCCACTTCCCCTCCGTAAAGGGTATGGGCGAGGAGGCGGTCGTAGGCCTCGAGGGCCCGGGGCCTCCAGGCCGCCAGGTTGAGGAGGTTGAGGAGGGTTACCCCCAGGGCGAGGAGAAGCAGGGGCCCAAGGAGGGCCCGGGGAGGGATGCCTGCGGCGTAGGCCGCCTTGAGCTCCGAGCGGCGGATGAGCCCCGAAATCCCCACCAGGATCCCGAAAACCAGGCCCAAGGGGAGGGCTAAGCTCAGGGTCCAGGGCAGGCGGTAGAGGACGAGCCGCCCCACCTCCTCAAGGCCTGCCCCCCGGCTCAGGAGGGCCCCCGAGAGGCTGGAGAGGAGGTCAAAGGTGAGGAGGGCGACGAAGAGCAGGACCCCCACCAGGTAGGGGACCAGGATCTCCCTCAGGAGATAGCGCCCGAACACTGGGCCCAATATACGCGGGGCCCATGAGAGGGGCTTTAGGGAGGGATCAGGCCCCATGGGCCGGGCGGGCCCTTCTTCACTTCTGGTTCCTGCGCTTCCAGGCCGTCAAAAACTCCACGGGGGCCAGACTTGACCGATATGTGGCCTTGGGGTAAAGAGGGGGCATGACCCTACGCGAGGCCTTGTCCCAAGTCCCCGACCCCAGGGCCCGCAACCGGCGGTATCCCTTGTGGGGCTTGTTGGCCC
>JBEPYU010000075.1:0-5059 GCA_041641215.1 Thermaceae bacterium | reverse complement strand
AGGGCCCTCATGGAGCTCAAGGCCCGCTACGCCAAGCCTCCCCCTCCGCCCCCTCCCCCAGGCCTAGCCCCGGGGAGGCTCGTGGAGGTTCCCGCCTTTGGGCGGGGCCGGGTAGTGGAGGTCCTGGGGGAGGAGGCCTTAGTCCAGGTGGGGCCCGTGAGGATGCGCCTAAAGGCCGCGGAGCTTAAGCCCCTCAAGGAAGAAGCCCCCAAGACCTCCCATACCCCTAGGCCCAAGCGGGAGGTGCGGGAGGTGGACCTCCGGGGGCTTACGGTGGAGGAAGCCCTCCTCGAGGTGGAGCACGCCCTGGCCGAGGCCCAAGCCTTGGGCCTCCCCACCTTGCGCCTCCTCCACGGCAAAGGTACAGGAACCCTTAGGGCCGCCATCCGCGATCTCCTCCGCAAGGACAAGAGGGTGGAGACCTTTTCCGACGCCCCGCCCCACGAGGGGGGACATGGGGTGACGGTGGTGGTCCTTAGGGCCTGAGGGGATGGATCCCCAGCTCCCGCGCAAGCCTCCTCCACCCGCGCTAGGGCCCTTTCCCGGTCCAGGTAGAACTCGGATTCCCGGATCCGGACGAACCGCCAGCCTGCCCGCTCCAGCTGGCGCTGCCGCTTGAGGTCCTCCTCAAACCGCTCTGGTCCGTGCCAGGCTTCGCCGTCGCACTCTATGGCAAGGCGGTGGCTGTACCCCTCCACGACCAGATCTATCCGGTAACCCCCCGCCGGGTACTGGGGGATCACCCGGTATCCCCTGCGCAGAAGCTCAAGGGCCACGTCCACTTCAAACCAGCTCTCGTAGGGCTTGGGTTGGGTACCGAGCTCCCTGGGCTCCTCACGAAGGGCCTTTTCCAGCCTTTGGCGCTCCTCATAGACCCCGTCGGGGTTTGCCCCCGGGTGGAAGAAGGCCAGAAGTCGGTAGCGCAGGTCCTCGGGGTTGAGGTCCTCGAGTTCCACGCTGTGGAAGAGCCAGACCTGCTCCCGGGCCCGGCTCATGGCCACGTTGAAGCGCCTTTTGTCGGGCAGTCCTGTTAGGGCCCGGAACCTGTAGTTGGGAGCCACCACCATAGAGAGGAAGATGACGTCCCGCTCGTCCCCTTGGAATTCCGCAGAGGTTCCGCAGACGAGCCTTCGCTCTTCCCACACCTTGGGTTCTACCCTCCGCATCAGGAGGCTGGAGATCAGCTCGGCCTGGGCCCTTCCCTGCAACACGATGACGCCCATGGTCTTTCCCTGGTAGCCGGGGTCTTCCAGGCACCGGAGCACCGTATCCACCAGGGCTTCCGCCTCCGGTCGGTTGACCAGGCGTGGGCCCTCCCCCTCGCAGTACCCCCCTTGGACCAGGGAAGCCCGGAGGGGGGGGAGGCGCTTAGGGGGCGGTTGGCGCAAGGGGATGAGGGGCGTGTCCCTATAGGCGAGTTCGTTGCTGAAGCGGATGATTTCGGGCACACAGCGGAAGTGTTCCCTTAGGGTGATCTCCTGGCCGAAGATCCGCCTCGCATGGTCAAAGAAGCTCGTGTCAGGCCGGAATTCCGCGCGGAAATGAAAGTCTTTGAGGTGCTTCTCGGCCAGTCGGTCGATGTCCGCTTCCCCGACGCCCACCCCTTCTGGGCTGTTTTGCATGTCATCGCCCACCACCACCACCCGTTTGGCAAGGAGGAGGATGGGTAGGGCTTCGATGCCCGCCTGGGAGGCCTCGTCGATGATCACCGTGTCGAAGATTCCTGGTTTAGGTTCGGTGGTTTCCCACACCCTATGCAAGGGCATGATCCAGGCCGGTATCTTGGGCAGGACCTCGCTCAGGTACCGACGAGCTTCCCTCCGGTGCTTGCCCGCAAACCTGCCCCTGCCCTTGCCCACGCGACGCATGGCGGCCTGCCAGGCCTTGAGGTTCCTTAAGGTCCAGTCGTCCAGGCGCTGGAAGAAGGCCCGCCAGGCCTCGAGCTCTGCAAGCTCCCCTAGGGTTTCCCTTATCTCCTCCTCTACGATTTTCCTCCGCTGGGTGAGATGGGCGTACCTGCCCGGTTCGCTTAGCTTCCGTAGCCAAATGCGGGCTGCCCTCCAGTTCCAAGCCTTTCCCAAGGAGGGGAGCTTGGCCAGGATCTCGGGGTTCCCTCGGTTTTTCTCCAGGAAGTCCGCAACCTTGGGCGATTCTTGCCTGATGCGTTCCAGGATCGCCTTGTAGTCCTCAAGGCGCCGCCTTTCAATCTGTAGGCCCCTAAGGCTCTTCTCCCAAAGGTCCACATCCCCTTCCTCTAGGGCCTTGGCCAGCCCTTGAACCCAAGGAGCACAGCCCTTGTGGAGGAGCTTATTGACCGCCTTGGTCCACTTCTCCAGGGAATGCTGTAACCGGGTGCGGCGGCGTTTGGCCACCTCGAGCTGGATGCGTTGGCGCAAACGGGAACGGGCCTGTGGCTGGACCAGGTCGGCCGCTTGGGTGACCCTAGCCAACCCTTGCAGGGTTAGATTCTCGAGGGCTTCCAGGAAAAGGATGAGCTCCTGATGGATCCCTTGGGCCCACTTGGCCTGCTCCTTAAGGCCCGAGGGTCCCTCCAGGACCAAGAGCCTTTGGAAATCCATGAGGTGTCTTTGGGCCTCTAGGTAGTGGGTGAGTTGCTCCAGGCGTTTGGGGTCTCGGGGGGAGCTGTTATCCACCCGGACGGTTTCTACGAGGTATCTGGTTTCCCTTAGGACGGGGTCTAGGAACCCTAGGCCCCAGCCTTTCTTTATCCGTTCCAGTCGCCGCTTTGCATCTTTGAGGAGCTTATCCTCCGGAATTCGGTCCAGGAATTGCACCTCTGGTACCTGGCCTAGTCCCTTCAGCTTGTGGAGGGCTTTTTGGAGGTGGAGGGCAGCCTCCTCAGCTTTTGCCCTCCAAAGGGCAAGGCGGCCGTTCAGCCAATCCTCTAGGACCTTCCCTGTTAGGCTCTCCCCAAGGCTACGCCCATACTTGGAGAGCCTTCTTTCCAGGACCTCCAGTTCTTCTTCCAAGGCGAGCAAGGTTTGTTCGTCCAAATGGCCTAGCCAGGGTCCTTCCCCGGGGTTCACGGCCTCTGTTGTTGCGAGCACCTTTTCCGTTTCTTGGAGCTCCCGCAGGTGTCGCTCCAAGGTTTCCGGGTCTGGCAGGGAGATTGGGTTTCCGAGAAGGCAGAAAAAGTGCTTATCGGTGACCTTGGGGTGCATCTGGGCGAAGAGGGCGATCTCTTCGGGGTTTAGGGGGCAAGGTTTGGCCTCCTCTAGCTCGGGAAACCAGCGGTACTGCTCCTCTTCTTCCTCGAGCTGTCTTGCGATCCGCCCCATGGGGCCGCTATAACCGAACGGGAGATGGAGGAATTCCTCCGTTTCCGCCTGGCGGAGCCGGCGGAGCTCCCTATCCAATTGGGCCTCTTCTTCCCTCAAACGGCGTAGCCTTTCTTCCAGTTCCCCGATCTTTCTGCTAGCTACCTCTTCCTGCCAATCCTCCTTGCGGTAGAGAATCTGGGTCAGGCTGGTTTCGAGGACCTTTTGGTCTTCGTGGCTGGAGCCCAGGGACGTCACGCAAAGTTCCCGAAGGCCCACCGGAAGGAGTCCCCGCAGGACTGACAGAGCCTTGGGGGCATGAGCCGTGATCAGCAAGCGCTCCCCATGGGCGAGCAGATGGCAAATGAGGTTGGCGATGGTGTGGCTTTTGCCTGTGCCCGGAGGGCCTTTGACCAGGACATAAGGTTGCCTTTTGAGCTTTTCGGCGATCTTACGCTGTTCCTCGTTGAAGGGGAGGGGAAAGTAGAGGAGGTCAGGATTCCCGAGGCTTTCCTTTGTCCATCCTGATTCCCTAGAGTCCGTAGCTTCCTCAATCAAGCGGATCCAGGGGGGAGTAAGTGGGCTTCCGTTCCCCACTTCCCTGAGAAGGCCTTCGAGCAGTTCCTGGTATCCGCTAGATCGGCGTTTTCGTAGAATAAGCGCAGGAGCGTAACGTATGACTGGCTTTTCCCTTGGCTGTCCGGGTTCCCAGCTTTCTTCTTCCACCTGGGCGTCCGGGCTTAACTTGTTGGCGATGACCCGCAGGATTCTTCCTACCAGATCCCTATCCCATACCTGGATGTCCAATTCCTCCAGGAGCGGCCTTAGCTCTTGGGGGTCTAGGTTAGGTTGGTCCTGGAGCTCCAGCATGTCCAATTCCAGCTGGAGCTCTGAGGAGGCCGCAGGGCCTACCCGGAGGATGCCCCGCTGGGCCTCGAGGAGGATCTCCGCAGGGGCCACGAGAAGGTGGCGTTGGATTTTCTTTCCCTTTCGTTGCCATTCCAGCAAACCCAAACCCAGGACCAGCTCTACCTCCTCCCCCGCCCGTTCCAGTTTTTGCCGCATGTTGTCCACCCTTGTGTAGAGATCCTGGGTAAATTCCCAAGATTTGTGGCCTTCAACCCAGGTGTTCCACTTTTTCAGGTATTCCTGCCAAAGCCAGCGGACTTGGGGAGGAACTTCTGCCCTTCCGGTTTCATCCCTGCCTTTTAAGATCCCATCCAGATGCGAGGCCTCCTTGTCCCTAAATTCTTGGGGATATTGGACAAACCCCGTGGGGACCCACTCCTTGAGTTCTTGGGGTAATGGGGGTGGCGGAGGCTCCCGCTTCTTGTGAACCTCGAGCCAGATCTCTGGATTGCTCTGAGGATCTTCGGATGCGAAGACGGTATCCAGGGCGTTTTGCCAGGCAGGAGGGAGGGTCATTCGTCCTTTGGCAATGCGACCCAACCAAAGGATCTCATCCCCTTCTCCGTAGCTAGCCTTAGGTTTTAGCTGGTTGAGCTCCTTGAGAAAGTTGAGCAAGGATTGGGTTTTGCTTATAAGGTTGCGATCCATGTTGGCCCCCTAAATTCTGGGGTTATTTTAACCCAAGACTTGCACCTGGCCTCATATGCGTGGGGAGTTGATACCACCCCATGCAGGCTTGCGTCTGACTCAAAACTTGCACCTATGCTTTTGGCCTCAGATTTATGCGGGGGTACCAGTTGAAAGGGGCTTCTGGTTTCCCGTCAAATGACGGGTGCCATGACCACAGCAGCCCAAGGGTTACTCTCCCACAT
>JBEPYU010000074.1:0-5157 GCA_041641215.1 Thermaceae bacterium | reverse complement strand
GTAGCGGGCCGCTTGGGGGAAAGCCTCCCCCAAGGCCTCCTTAAGCTCCCCCTCGCCCCAAAGGTAATACCGCCCCTCTTCCCCCTCGCTTTCCGCGTCCAAGGCGGTGGGGAACCCCCCCGCCGCGTTTTGGAGGCTAAGGAGGAAGTCCAGGGTTTCCCGGGCCACCCTGAGGAAAAGGGGTTCGTGGAAGACGAAATAGGCCCCGAGGTAGACCCGGGCGAGGAGGGCGTTGTCGTAGAGCATCTTCTCAAAGTGGGGCAGGCGCCAGAAGCGGTCCACCGCGTACCGGTGAAACCCCCCTCCCACCTGGTCGTAGATCCCCCCGAGGGCCATGGCCCTTAGGGTGCGGGCGAGCATCCGCCCCGCTTCCTCCTCCCCCCGCCAGGCCAGGGCCAGGAGGTAGAGGAGGAGGGGCCCTTGGGGGAACTTGGGGGCTCCCCCGAACCCGCCCCACTCGGGGTCGTAGTCCCGGGCCAGGGCCCTTAGGGCCTCCTCCTCGAGGTCCTCCCGCAGGGGACCCCTTGGGGGGGTGAGGCTCCGCCTTAAGGCCTGGGCCAGCCTCTCCGCCTCCTGGAGGATCTCCCCCCGCCGCCTCCGCCAGGCCTCGGCCACCGCCCGGAGGACCCGGGGGAAGGAGGGGAGGCCCATCCGGTCTTCCTTGGGAAAGTAGGTGCCCCCGTAGAAGGGCTTCCCCTCAGGGGTGAGGAAGAGGCTCATGGGCCACCCCCCTTGGCCGGTGAGGCTCAGGAGGGCCTGCATGTAGGCCGCATCCACCTCGGGCCTTTCCTCCCGGTCCACCTTCACGGGCACGAAGTGGGCGTTGAGGAAGGCCGCGATCCCCTCATCCTGGAAGCTTTCCCGGTGCATCACGTGGCACCAGTGGCAGGCATAGTACCCCACGGAGAGGAAGATGGGCTTGTCCTCAGCCCGCGCCTTCTGGAAGGCCTCCTCCCCAAAGGGGTACCAGTCCACGGGGTCTTGGGCGTGGGCCAGGAGGTAGGGGCTTTTGGCCCCGGCGAGCCGGTTCATGCCACCCCATGCAGGCTTGCCCCTGCATGGGGGCCCCCGTAGAAAGTTCCCGTGGGGTTTCCTTGGAACCTGTAAGCGCGATCAAAAGTGAGCAGTATCATTTCCTTACCTTAGCCAAGCTCCTCCCGGAGCTTCCTGGCCACCCTCACCATCCCCTCGAGGGCCGGGCGCACCTCCTCCCAGCGCCGGGTCTTGAGGCCGCAGTCGGGGTTCACCCAGATCCCCTCCTTGGGCAGGACCTGGATCGCCCGCCTTAGGATGGCCTCCATGGCCTCTGGGCTTGGCACGGCCGGGGAGTGGACGTCGTAGACCCCGGGGCCGATCTCCCGGGTATAGCCCTGCCGCTCGAAGGCCTCAAGGACCTCCCCCCGGCTGCGGGTGGCCTCGATGCTGATCACGTCCGCGTCCAGGGCCTCGATGTAGGGCATGATCTCGTTGAACTCGGAGTAGCACATGTGGGTGTGGAGCTGGGTCTCGGGCCGGGCCCGGGAGGCCAGGCGGAAGGCCTTCACCGCCCAGGCGAAGTAGGCGGGCCAGTCCCGCCGCTTAAGGGGGGCCTTTTCCCGGAAGGCCGGCTCGTCGATCTGGACCACGAGGATGCCCGCCTCCTCCAGGTCCCGCACCTCGTCCTGGATGGCCAGGGCCAGCTGGTAGGCCACCTCCTCCAAGGGGAGGTCCTCCCGCACGTAGCTCCAGGCCAGGAGGGTGATGGGCCCCGTGAGCATGCCCTTTACGGGCTTATCCGTAAGGGACTGGGCGTAGAGGATCTCCTCGAGGGTCATGGGCCTAGGCCGCCGCACATCCCCGAAGAGGATGGGGGGGCGGTAGACCCGGGTGCCGTAGGAGAGGACCCAGCCCCCTTCCGTGAAGGCGAAGCCCTCCAGGCGCTCCGCGAAGAACTCCACCATGTCCGAGCGCTCGAACTCCCCGTGGACCAGGACGTCCAGGCCGAGCTCCTCCTGGAAGCGGATGGCCTCCCGGATCCGCTCCCTGACCAGGGCCTGGTAGGCCTCGGGGGAGAGCTTCCCCTGGCGGAAGGCGGTGCGGGCCTTGCGCATCTCCTCCGTCTGGGGGAAGCTCCCGATGGTGGTGGTGGGGAAAAGGGGGAGGCGGAGCCTTGCCTCTTGGCGCCTACGCCTTTCGGGGTAGGGGGCCTCCCGCTCGAAGTCCTCCGGGGAAAGGGCCTTCACCCGGGCCCGCACCTCGGGGTGGTACCAGTGGGCCCCGGGCTCGGGGTAGGCGTTCCAGCGGTGGGCCTCCTCTTCCCCTTCCCCAAGGAGGAGGCCCTTGAGGAGCCGGAGTTCCTTAAGCCTTTCCTTGGCGAAGGCGAGGCGGGCCTTTAGGGCCGGTTCCAGCTTGGCCTCGGGCTCCACCGTCACCGGGAGGTGGTAAAGGGGCCCCGCGGGGCTGATCCAGATCTCCCCCACGAGGGGCCTTAGGGCCTCCACCTGGGCCTTGGCCCGTCGCAGGTCGGTCTTCCAGACGTTCCGCCCGTCCACCAGGCCCGCCACCAGGACCTTGTCCCGGGGGAAGCCCTCCCGCCTCAGGGTTTCCAGGTTTTGGGGCCCGTGGAGGAGGTCTAGCCCGAGGCCCTTTAGGGGCAGGTCGTAGAGGGTCGGGAGGAAGCCCACGGCCTCGTAGTAGGTCATGAGGAGGAGGGGGGCCTTTCGCCCGAGGTGGGCGTAGGCCTCCCGGATGAGGGCCACGTGTTCCTCGGGTACGTCCAGGACGAAGGCGGGCTCGTCCACGTGGATGGCCTCGGCCCCGGAGAGGCTTTGGAAGAGCTCCTCGTAGACGGGGATAAGGGCCTGGAAGTAGGCCCCAAAGGCCTCCTCCGGGTAGCCCTTGCTCAGGCGGAGGAAGGTGTAGGGGCCGATCACGTAGGGGAAGCCCTCCTTGTGGGCCTCCCAGGCCTTGAGGGGCTTGTTCCAGGCCAGCCGGAACCTGGGGCTTGGGATCTCGGGGACCAGGTAGTGGTAGTTGGTGTTGAACCACTTGGTGAGCTCCAAGGCCCCCTCCCCCCGGGCCAGGGCGAAGTAGTCCTCGAGGCGGCCCGTCCAGGGGTAGACCCCAAGGACCAGGGCCATGTCCAGCATGGGGTCGTAGAGGGAAAGCTCCCCCACGGGGTAGTGGTCCACCTGGGCCCGGTAGGCCCCTAGGCGTTCCTCCTCTAGGGCCCTTAGGCCCTCCTCCAGCTCGGCCTCCGTGACCTTCCCCTGCCAAAAGCCCTCGATCAGGGTCTTGTACTGGCGCCTGGAGCCTAGGCGTGGGTATCCGTAGGCGTAGGTCCGCATACCGCCTCCCTCCCGGCCCGGGGCCGGATAGGGCCATGGTACCCCCCAGGGGGGATCCCCGCAAGGGAGGGCGGGGCCTCGAATAGGGGGAGCCTAGGGTTTGGGACGTTGAGCCCGGGGTCCCCTCTCCATGAGCTCGGGGTTCCATCCGAGTAGGGCGCTAAAGGCGACGAGCAGGAGGATGAGGAAGCCCCATGGGCTTGGCCGGCTTTCGCTTTCCTGCGCCTGCCAGGGTAGAATGGGGTCCAGCACGTAGAGGGCAATCGCGGCCACCGTAAAAAGGAATAGCAAGCCGCTTGCATACCTGAAGATCTTGAAGATCTCCTCGAGGAAAGCGCCTCCCCTTACCCAGGGTCGGATCGCCCCCCCGAGGAACAGGAGGGCGAAGAAAAGGAAAAGGTAGGCCTCAAACCCTTGGGAGACGAAAACGGGGGCAAGGAGGAGTAGCCCTAGGAGGCCGTTGATCACGGTCACGAAGGGGCGTAAGTAACGGCCATTGATCGTGCTCACGAGGGGGCGTAGGAAGCGGAATAGGGGCGCGGTCTCTACAGGAGACCTCCCCCGTGCGGCAGAACCCTTTCGGCGCTGGGCCTTGAGGGCCCTTTCCAAGACGCCGATGGCCTCTAGGGCGGCTTTCTCCAAGGCCTCCTTGGTGGGCATGGGCATATCCCGAGGCTTATTGTGGATTACCTTGTTCCTAAGCCTCAGGAAACGCCTAATCCGGTTCAGCCCCTCCTCGTCCAGGAGGTGCTTTACCTGGTCCAGCATCTCGCCGGCGCCTCTGGCCTCCCCCGTGGCCCCTAGGGCTTCCAGGAGGGCCTCTAGCCGGCGCCCATAGCGGACCGTTAGGGTTTCTAGGGTTTCCGTTTCCATAGGCTGTGAGGCTTGGCCTCTTTAAGAAAGGATAGGGACGGGGACCTAGACCCGTCAAGGAGCCGGGGCGGGCCTTGGGGGCCTGGTTCCTATCCTTCGGGTTTAATAGGGACATGCGCCCTCCGTGGGAAGACACCCTCCTTTGGGCCTGGCTTAAGGAGGACCTAGGCCCTGGCGACCTGACCAGCGAGCTTCTCGTGCCGGAAGGCCTTAGGGGGGAGGCGGTGATCCTGGCCAAGGAGGGGGGGGTGGTGGCGGGGCTTGGGGTGGCCGAGCGGGTTTTCCGGCTCCTCGAGCCCGGCCTCGCCTTCCGCCCTGAGGTGGAGGAGGGGACCGAGGTGGCGGTGGGCCAGGTCCTGGCCCGCCTGGAGGGGCCCCTGCGGGCCATCCTCATGGGGGAAAGGTTGGCCCTCAACCTCCTGCAGCGCCTTTCGGGGATCGCCACCCTTACCCGGGCCTACGTGCAGGCCCTTGAGGGGACCCGGGCCCGCCTCCTGGACACCCGCAAGACTACCCCCGGCCTTAGGGCCTTGGAGAAGTGGGCGGTGCGGGTAGGTGGGGGGGCCAACCACCGGTTTGGCCTCTTCGACGGGATCCTCATCAAGGAAAACCACGTCCGGGCCGCAGGGGGTGTGGCCCAGGCCGTACGCCGGGCCAAGGAGAAGGCCCCCCACTACCTCAAGGTGGAGGTGGAGGTGCGAAACCTGGGGGAGCTCGAGGAGGCCTTAGGGGCCGGGGCGGACCTCATCCTCCTGGATAACTTTCCCCTAGAGGAGCTGGCCGAGGCCGTAAGGCGGGTGGGGGGGCGGGTGCCCCTGGAGGCCAGCGGCAACATGACCCTGGAGAGGGCCAGGCGGGCCGCGGAAACCGGCGTGGACTACATTTCCGTGGGGGCCCTTACCCACTCGGCCAGGGCCTTGGACCTCTCCCTCCTGGTGGTGCATCCATAATGGCAAAA
>JBEPYU010000073.1:0-5199 GCA_041641215.1 Thermaceae bacterium | reverse complement strand
AATACCCCCCCGAAAGGGGGGCAAAGGCCCCCCCGAACCGGACCCGGTTCCAGCCCATCTGGGGAACCCGCCCCTCCCTAAAGCGGCGCACCTCCCCTTCCACCACCCCAAGGCCCCTAACCCCAGGAGCCTCCTCCGAGGCCTGGTAGAGGACCTGCATGCCCACGCAGATCCCCAGGAAGGGGAGGCCCCTTTCCAGGTGGCGGAGGACCCTTTCTGCGAAACCGCTCCCCCTAAAGGCGGCCATGACCTGCCCGAAATGCCCCTGCCCCGGGAGGACGAGGAGGTCAGCCTCGGGGAAGGCCCGGGGATCCCCCTCCACCCGCACGGAGAAGCCCGCGGCGAGGAGGGCTTTGGCCACGCTCCTTAGGTTTCCCGAACCGTAGTCGATAAGGAGGGCCTTCATAAGACCCCCTTGGTGCTGGGATAGGCCCCGTGGGTGAGGCGGGTGGCCTTGTGCAGGGCCCGGGCCAAGGCCTTGACGCTCGCCTCGAGGACGTGGTGGGCTTCCCGGCCCGCAAGGAGCCTCAGGTGGAGGGTGAAGCGGCCGTGGTTCACGAGGCCCCGGAGGAACTCCCGGAGGTGGTAGTGGTTTACCCCCCCTGCGGTCCCCGCCACGGGCCAGGCCTCGGGGCGGTAGGCCAGGTGGGGCCTACCCGAAAGGTCCACCACGCAAAGGACCAGGGTCTCGTCCATGGGAGCAAAGGCCTCGGCGTAGCGCTCCAGGCCCACCCCCTCCCCTAGGGCCTCCCTCAAGGCCATCCCCAGGGCGATCCCCACGTCCTCCACCAGGTGGTGGACATCCACCTCCAAATCCCCCTTGGCCTCCACCTCGAGGAGGAAACGGCCGTGCCGCTGGAGCTGGAGGAGGAGATGGTCCAAAAAGGGAAGGCCCGTGGCCACCTGTCCCTCTGGGGGCCCGTCCAGCCCCAGGCGGAGGCGGACCCAGGTCTCGGCCGTGGCCCTCTCCACCTGGGCCTCACGCATGGGCCACCTCAAAGGCTGCCCGCAAGAAGGCCTCCATCTCCTCCTTGAGGCCGATGGTCACCCGGATGGCCCCGGTAAGCCCCGGGTAGTGGTCCTGCCGCCGCACCAGGATCCCCCGGGCGAGGAGGTGGCGGAAGGCCTCCCCCGCGTCCGGCGTGAAGACCAGGAGGAAGTTGGCCTGGCTCGGCAGGGGCCGCCAGGTGGGATGGGAAAGGAGGGCCTGGTAGACCCTTTCCCGCTCCTTGCGCACGTAGGCCGCCGCCTCCTGGGCGTAATGGGGATGTTCCAGGACCACCTCCAGGATGGCCCCGGTGTGGGCGGGAAGGACAAAGGGGGGCAGGACCTCGGCCACGGCCCGGGCCACCTCGGGGCTTGCGAGGAGGTACCCTCCCCGGATCCCCCCGAGGCCAAAGGCCTTGGAGAAGGTGCGGAGGAGGGCCACGTGGGGGTTTTCCCGGGCCAAGGGGAGGTGGTCCACCCCCGCAAACTCCCGGTAGGCCTCGTCCACCACGAGAAGCCCCCCCACCTCCTTGGCCCTTTCGGCCAAGGCCCCGAGGGCCTCCCCGGGAAAAAGGGTCCCCGTGGGGGCGTGGGGGTTGGGGAGGAAGAGGAGCCCCCCCTGGAAGGCCTCGAGGAGCCCCGCCAGGGGGAGGGAGAACCCCTCCCCCAAGGGGAAGGCCCGGTAGGGGGTGCCGGCCACCCGGGCCGCATGGGCGTAGTGGGGAAAGGAAGGGGCGAGGTCCAAGACCCCTTGCGCGGCCAGGGCTAGGGCCAGGATGAGGAGGTTGGAACCCGGGGCAAGGACGATCCCCTCCTTGGGCCAGTCCAAAAGGCGGGCAAGCCGCTCCCTTAGGCCCTCCGCGCGGATCTCGGGGTAGCGGTTCCAGGGCAAGCGGGCAAGCCGCCTAAGGGCTTCCGCTTTTAGGGCCTCCGGCAGATCAAAGGGGCTTTCGTTTTGGTCCAGCTTAACCGGGGCCTCCAGGGGCTCGTAGGGGTAGGGCTTGGGGTCCCTCAGGTGGGGCTTGAAAGCCCTCATGGGGCCAGTGTACCAGGCCACCCTATAGACTGGAGGATATGACCCGGGGGACCGAGGCCCAAAAGGGTGGCCCAAGGGCCCGCCCAACCGAACCCCAGGGGGCCTCCTGGCCCCAAAGCCTCGAGGAAAGCCCCGAGGAGTTCATGGCCCGTTTCGGGGACTACATAGGGGAGGTCTACCTTTTCCCCCAGCCCTGGGGAAGCCCTCTTTTGGAGGTCAAGGTAGGGGAACGCATCCTCTACGCCTTCGACCGGGGAGCCCCCCCAGCCCCCACGGGCTGGACCAAGGGGCTCCTCCACGGGGTAGCGGAGGAGGGCAAACCTTGGGAAGGGAAGGCCTTCCTCCGGCGGGAAGGCCCCCGTTACCTCCTCGCAGGGGAAACCCAGAACCTAGGGGAGGGCTTCCTCCTGGTGGAGGCCGGGGTCCGGGTCTTGGTCTACTGGCCAGGCCCCCCCTTCCCCAAGGGCTGGTTCCGCCTGGCCCCCCCGCTTATGCTTTTCCGGCTTTAGGAGGCGTATGGAAGAGGCCATAGAGGCCATAAAGCGCCGCCTTTCCCTCAAGGAGGTGGTAGGCCGCTACGTGGCCCTCAAGCCCGCGGGGAGGGCCCGGTGGAAGGGCCTTTGCCCCTTCCACCAGGAAAAAACCCCCTCCTTCTACGTGGACGAGGAGAAGGGCCTCTTCTACTGCTTCGGGTGCAAGGCCGGAGGGGACCTTTTCGCCTTCGTCCAGCGCATCGAGGGCCTGGACTTCCGGGGGGCCCTGGAAAAGCTCGCCCAGGAGGCCGGGGTGGAACTCCCAAGGATGGGGCCTAAGGCCGGGCGCCGGGAGGTCCTGGAGATCCTGAACCTGGCCCAAGCCTACTTCCGGGAAAACCTCAAGGCCCACCCCGAGGCCCAGGCCTACCTGAAGGCCCGGGGGCTCTCGGAGGAAAGCGTGGACCGTTTCGGCCTGGGCTACGCCCCCCCCAAGGGGGATGGCCTCCTCGCCCACCTCGTGGGCAAGGGGCTTTCCCCCGAGGAAGGGCTCAAGGCCGGGGTCTTGGCGGAAAGGGAGGGCCGCTTTTACGACCGCTTCCGCCACCGGATCACCTTCCCCTTGCGGGACGGCCTAGGCCGGATCGTGGCCTTCACGGGAAGGGCCTTGGGGGAGGAACAGCCCAAGTACCTGAACTCCCCTGAAACCCCCTTTTTCCGCAAGCGGGAGGTCCTCTTCGGCCTCCTCGAGGCCAAGGAGGCCTTGAGGGAAAGGGAAAGGGCCATCGTGGTGGAGGGGCTCTTCGACGCCATCGCCCTCCACCAGCTGGGCTTTGGGGAAGCGGTAGCCGCCTTAGGCTCGGGCCTTTCCCCCGAGCAGGCCCACCTCCTCCTTAGGCAAGGGGTGAAGACCCTCTACCTGGCCTTCGATGCGGACGAGGCGGGGCAAAGGGCCACCCTGGCCAGCCTAGACCTGGAGATCGCCCGGAGGTTCATGGTCTATGCGGTGCGCCTGCCCCTTAAGGACCCTGGGGAGCTCCTCCAGCACCCCCAAGGCCCAAGCCTCTTCCAAAAGGCCCTGGAGGAAGCCTTGCCTGAGGTGGAGTTCCGCTTCCGGGAGGCGGCTAAGGGCCTGGACCTCACGCGGCCAGAGGACAAGCGCAAGGTCCTCGAGGCCCTGGCCTCGAGGATGCGCTCCCCTGAGCCCTTTGACCCCGTGGCGGAAAGGCTCAAGGCCCTGGTGACGGAACGCCTGGGGCTTACCCGGAAGGCCCTGGAAGACTACCTGGCCGCCCTGGCCAAAGCCCAAAGGAAGAAGGCCCCCCTCCCCCTCCCCCCCACGCCTCCCCCAGAAGGCCCCCGCCTCCTCCTTTTGGAGCTGGACGTGATCGCCCTCCTCCTCGCCCTAGAGGCCAAGGAGCTACCCGAAGGGGTGCGGTACGTCACGGACCAGCTCTTCTTTGCGGGGCTCGATGGCCAGGAGGAATCCTTGCTTTGGGAATTCCTGGAAGGGGCGGCCAAGGACCCCCGGCCCGAACGCCTCCACCCCCTCCTCGCCCGCAAAGACCCGGGGGGGCGCCTTTTCGAGCGGCTCCTCCTGGGCCCCTCCCGGGCCTCCCTCCAGGATCCCGGTTTTCGGGTGAAGCTGGACCACGCCTTGGCCCGGCTCCGGGAAGCCCATTTCCAAAAGCGCCTAGCCCTCCTCAAGGAGAGGCTCAAGGAGGGGGAAGACCCCAGCCTCCTAAGGGAGATCCAGGAGCTCCTGGAGGCCATCGAGGCGGAAAGGCGCCTTTACCGGAAGGCCTAGCCGATCTTGCGCCCCGCCTCGTCGTAGGCGTAAAACCCCCGGCCCGTCTTCCGGCCGAGGAGGCCCGCCTGGACCATGCGGCGAAGAAGGGGGGAGGGACGGTACTTGTCGTCCCCAAAGCCCCGGTGGAGGACCTCCATGATGGCCAAGCAGGTGTCCAGGCCGATGAGGTCGGCAAGCTCTAGAGGCCCCATGGGGTGGTTCATCCCCAGGCGCATCACCCCGTCGATGGCCTCCTTGCTCGCCACCCCCTCCCTTAGGGCCTCGATGGCCTCGTTGATCATGGGCATGAGGAGGCGGTTGGAGACGAAGCCCGGGTAGTCTTGGACCTCCAAGGGGGTTTTCCCCATCCTTTGGGCCACCGCAAAGACCAGGTCCCGGGTGGCCTCCTCCGTGTGGTGGCCCCGGATCACCTCCACAAGCGGCATGAGGGGCACGGGGTTGAAGAAGTGCATCCCGATAAAGCGCCCGGGCCTCCCTGAGGCTTGGGCCAAGGCGGTGATGGGGATGGAGCTCGTGTTGCTGGCTAGGACCGCCCCCTCCTTGGCCAAGGCCCCGAGGCGCTCCCAAAGGGCCCGCTTGGCCCCCTCATCCTCCACGATGGCCTCCACGAGGAGGTCAGCCTCCTTTAGGTCCTCGAGGGCCAAGGTGGTCCGGATCCGCCCCAAGGCGCCTTCCTTGGTCTCGGGGCTTATCTTCCCCTTTTCCACGAGCTTCTCGAGGGAGCGCCGGATGGAGGCCAGAGCCCTCTCCAGGGCGGCCTCGGCCACGTCCACGAGGACCACCTCATACCCCGCCTGGGCCGCCACCTGGGCGATGCCGCTACCCATCTGGCCTGCCCCCACCACGCCTATCTGCCGAACCTCCATGGCCCTACGATTTTACCCCCGGCGGCT
>JBEPYU010000072.1:0-5220 GCA_041641215.1 Thermaceae bacterium | reverse complement strand
CCTCCCCAAGCCGCTTCAACCGCAGGCTCCACGCCCTCTATCCCCTCCTCCTCCCCCTTCTTCACCTCCTATCCCAGGCCTGGAAAGAGCTCCACCAGGCCCAGGCCTACGCCTTGGATACCTTCCCACTCCCCGCCTGCGAGAATATCCGTGCCCCCCGCTCCCGCCTCTTCCCGGACAAGGCCTACCGTGGTTTCATCCCTAGCAAGCGGGTCTACTTCCATGGTCTTAAACTCCACCTCCTGGTGGACGACAGGAAGTTTATCCATGAGGTGAACCTGACTCCGGGAAGCCTGCACGACCTGGCTTCCCTGCTTCTCCTCCCCTTGGACCTTCCCGAGGGAGCAGAGCTCTACCTGGACCGGGCCTACGAAAGCCACCTCTACGAAGACCTCCTTCGGGAGGCAGGAGGGGTAGTTCCCATGGTCATCAGGAGAAGGAACAGCCGGCGGTATGTGCCTTGGTTGCAGTACCTGGCCATCGTGGGGCGGAGGGTGGTGGAGACGGTAGGCAGTATGCTTCACGCCATGTTTCCCCGGCGCATCCATGCGGTGACCCAGAAGGGCTTCGTGATTAAGGTGCTCTCCTTCATCTTGGCCCACAACCTCAACCTTTTGGGCCAGCAGATGCTTGGGTAGCAACTTGGGTTAAAATAGAGGTGTAGATATGGAGCAAGCCCAAACCGGAGACCCAATCGCTGAGTTGAGCCTTCGTGACATTCTTGAAACACTTAAGCGGCAAATAGCAACCGTTCTTTCTATGTCCCTCCTAACCACAGGAATAGCCTTTGTTTATGGCTTTTTCCTTGCGGAACCCCTCTACGCCTCCAAAGCCACGGTGAGCGTGGCCCCCGCCCAGGTACAAGCCCAGTTGGAAAGCCGCATCCAGGTAGAAGAGCAAATCCCCCTGACCTTTGAGGGGTTGAAGGCCCTCGCCCTTTCGGAAAGGGTTACCCGGGAAGTCTGGGAAACCCTGCGAAAAGAGGGCAAGCTTCCCACCCGTTGGCAGGACCAAGGGAGCATCCCGGGCCTCGAGCGGATGCTTCGGGATTTTAAAATCAAGGACCTATCCCCAAAAACCCTGTCCCCCACCCCCAACCAGCGCCCCTTGGTGGTAGCCAGCCTTGAGGTCACGGCCCCAAGCCCCGAGGTAGCCGCCCTAGCGGCCAACCTTTGGGCCGAAGGGGTGGTGCGCCAGGCCAACGAGATCCCCCTGGCCCGCCTTAGGGCGGGGATGAGGGCCTTGGAAGAGCAGCTTGGCCCCGCGGAAAAGGCCTTCCTGGAGGCCCAAGCCCGCCTCGAGGCCTTCCGCAAGACCACCACCTTACCCCAGGACCAGGCAGAGCTCGAGGCCAAAACCCGGGAGCAAGTGGAACTGGACCAGGAGCGGGCCGGCGTCCTCCGGGATCTAGCCTCGGTGAGGGGGAAGATCCAAGGCCTCACCGCAGAGGTGCAAAGGCAACAGGCCATCCTGCCCCTAAACATCGATCCCACGGAGATCCCCCTGATCAACCGGGCGCTAAGGGAGGCCAAAAACAGGCTTCAGGTGGAGACAAGCAGGGCCCAGCAGGCTTATCTTGAGGCGGCCAAAGCCTTGGAAGCCTTCCGGGGCCAGGAAAAGATCCCCCTCTGGCAAGCAGAGATTTCCGCCTATACCGAGGGTTATGCTATAGCCCAAGGCCGGTTGGTGGCCCTGGAGAAAGACCTCAACCTGAAAAGGGCCCAGCTCCAGGAGGCCGAAGCCCGCCTTGCGGAATACAAGGCCCAGCTTCCTGGCCTTTCCCTGGAGAACCTGGTGGCGGGCCTCCCCGTGACTGAGGCTCAGGCCCTGGTGGAAACCCGCCTTAAGGAGGCGGAAGCCCGGCTCCAAGAAGCCGAAAAGGCCTGGGAGGCCTTCCAACGTACCTCCAACCTGGAAGCCCTAAAGCGGGAGCTCGGGGGGGTAACCGAGCGCCTGGCCAACATCCGCCTGCGCCTGGAGAGGCTGGCCACCGACCGGGCCCTTTTGGAGACCCGCTTGGGCCAGGCGGAGGCAGAACTCGCCAAGGAGCCTAAACTCATCGTCCTGGAAAGGGAAATCGCCGCGGATCCTGCGGCCTTGGCCCTAGCGGCCCAAGGGAATGTGGAGGCCCTCCTAGGGCTCAAGCTCAAAAACCAGGAGTTGAACCCCGTCCACACCAAACTGCTTACCGCCGTCCTCGACCTCAAGGCGGATCTTGCCGCTTTGGAGCGGGAGGAAAAATCCCTTAAGGAAGAGGCCTCCCGCCTCGAGCCCAAGGTCCAGGCCTACCAAGGGGAGGTGGCCCGCCTAGAGGCGGAAAAGGCCCGCCTGAGCACCCAGCTTGAGGTGGCCCGGGAAACCTATAACAGCGTGTACCGCTACGCGGAAACCTTCAAGCGCATCGCAGCCGGCCCAGGGCTCACCCTCCGGGAGGTCAACCCTGACGTCCTTGCCTACCGGGACAAGGCGGTGAACCTGCGGGCGGAGATCGTGGCCCTCGAGGCGGAGAAAGGGGCCCTTACCCGCAACCTCCGCACCTACGAGGAGAGGATCCGCAACCTCCGTAGCCAAATTGCCGCCCAGGAACGTGCCAAAGAGGCCATCCTCCTAGCCTATGGGGCCAAGAAAGCCGCCTATGAGGCTTTCCGCAACCGCTACGACCGCGTCCAAAACCTCACGGGGGACGGGCTCACCTTTGATAACCCCAACCCCGAGTACCAGCGCCTGCGCTCGGCCCTCCTCGATGCCCTGGTGGAAGAGGGGCGCCTCGAGGCCCGGCTTGCGGCCTTGGAAAGCCGGCTGGGTCAAGTGGCCTCCCGCATTGGGATCCTAAAGGAGCGGGTGGCCAGGGCCCAAGCGGAACAGGACCGGCTTAGCCAGGAGCTCGAGCTCAAGAAAAGCGCCTACGTAGCCCTGGCCCAGAAGCGCACGGACCTCGGCATCCAGATCGCAAGCTCCCAGGAAAGCCTGGCCCAAATCCTAGCTCCGGCCTACCCCATCTACGAGAAAGTAGCCCCCAAGCAGGCCCTGCTCTTGGCGGTCGCCTTGGTCTTAGGGCTAGCCTTAGGAGTGATGGGGGCTTTCCTGCTGGAGGCCCTCAACCCAAGGCCAGAGGATAGACGATTCCAAGGGGCCGGCTAGCCTAGCCCCCTCAAAATCCCCTCCGCCTCCTCCATGTAGGAATCCCAGGGGACCAGCTCAAAGCCCTCTCCCCTTCGGGCCACCCGGTAGACCCCCTCGAGGTCCAGGGCGGGGGGCCTCCCGGACCCACGCGGGGGGCAGGGGCTTAAGGGGGGGCCGGAAACCCCGCCCTCCAGGTCATCCCTGCCCTTCCAGGCTCCCCAAAAACCCCACAGGGACCTTCTATCGGGATCCCCATGCGGGCGCAAGCCCGCATGGGGCGGTCAATTCCGCCTCACCTTCCGGTTGAGGAAGTCCAGGAGGAGGTAGCGGCCGATGTTCCCGGGATGGGTCAGGTAGGCCTTGCCCCGGGTGATCTGGGAAAGCTTCCTTACGAAGGCGATGAGCTCGGGATCCCGGGCCAGCATAAAGGTGTGGATGGGGATCCCCTCCTTGCGGGCCAAGGTGGCCTCCTTGAGGGTCTCCGCGAGGATCAGGGGATCCAGGCCCCAGGCGTTCTTGTAGACCTCCCCGCTTGGCAAGGTGAGGGCCGAGGGCTTGCCGTCCGTGATGAGGATGATCTGGCGCATCTCCCCCCCCATCTTCCGGAGGAGGGTGCGGGCGAGCTCCAGCCCGGCCTTGGTGTTCGTGTGGTAGGGGCCCACCTGGGCCAGGGGGAGCTTGGAGAGGGGGATCTCCTCCGCGGTGTCGTGGAAGAGGACGAAGCGCACCCGGTCCCCGGGGAACTGGGTGCGGATGAGGTGGGCGAGGGCCAGGGCCACCCGTTTGGCGGGGGTGAAGCGGTCCTCCCCGTAGAGGATCATGGAGTGGGAGCAGTCCAGGAGGACCACGGTGCTCATGCTGGCCGTGTACTCGGCGAGGTCCACGACCAAATCCTCAGGGGTGAGGCCCTCGAGGCCCTTATGGGCGATCCTTTTCAGGGTTTCGGGGACGTTCAGGTCCAAGGGGTCCCCCCACTCCCAGGGTTTGGTCTCCCCGGTCTTCTCCACCCCGGGGGCATGGTGGGGGGTGGGGTGGAGGCCTGGGGGGTTGCGGCCTAAGGCTCCGAGGAGCTCCCGAAGGCTCCTTAGCCCCAGGAAGTCCGAGGCCTTTTCGGTGAGCTCCAGCCGGGCCTCGCCGGCCTCGCCCCGGTACCCTCCCAGGGGGTCCTCCCCGGGAAGGCGCAGGTACCCCGCCTCCTTTAGCTTTTGGATCATCCCCTGGATGGCCCGGTAGAGGCGGGTTTCCTCCTTGCGCTCGGCAAAGCGGGCCTCCCTGAGCCAGTCCTCGGGGACGAGTTCGTTCTTGAGGAGGGCCTGGAGGAGGGCGTCGTAGAGGTCCTCCAGGGTGGGGCGGCGGTTGGGGTCTGGGTCGTAGCGCTGGAAGGGGTCGGAAAACCCCGAGTCCAGGAGGAAGTCCTCGAGGAGGGAGAGGATCTCCTCCGGGGAGAGCTCCTCCAGGCTCCCCTCGTAGCGGCTATAGCGGATGGCCTTCATCTTTGCAACCTTCCCAAGACCTGCTCCATAAGCCTAGCGTACTCCGGAAGCCGCAGGAAGAGGGCCCGGGCCAGGCTTTCGTCATAGTGGACCGTGAGGTTGCGGTCGTCCACCATGCTCCTCCAAAAGCCCCACCTCCCGGGCCAGGCGGATGATACCACCCCATGCAGGCTTGCGCCTGCATGGGGGCCCCGGTAGAAAGCCCCCGTGGAGTTTTTGGGAGCCTGAAAGCGCAGGAACCAGCAGCAAAGGGTATGACCCTCTTGGGGCTTGCTCCCTCCAGCCCCTCCACCTCCCGAAGGTAGGCTTGGAGAGCTTTCCAAAAGGGCGCTGGATGGCCGCGTCCCGCTCCACGGGGCTTGGGTCTTTGAGGAAGGCAAGCTCCGCTAGGGTGGCCAAGGCCTTCTCCGCCACCCGGATCCGCTCTAGAGCTCGGCCCATAGGATTCCCTCCCTAAGCACCCGCTCCCGGAAGGCAGGCTCGGCCTCGGTGAGGTCCACGAGGTCCACCCGCCGCACCACGGGGGCCTCCTCCAGGGCCTCCTTAAGGAGGGGCAGGAGGTCCCTAAGGGGCCTTTCCGAGAGGAGGGCGAGGTCCAGGTCGG
>JBEPYU010000071.1:0-5282 GCA_041641215.1 Thermaceae bacterium | reverse complement strand
TGGGTGTGGGTGTAGGTTCTGGGGCGACCGGGTTTGGGGCCAGGTTCTGGGACCTGGAGGGAGCGGATCAGTGTGCGCAGTTGCCACTCGGGGAGTTCTGGTAAGCTGGGAGGGGGTTTGGGTGTTCTCACACATTTATCCAAACCCCCTTCCTTATTGGCGTGTCAATGCATATGCAGGTGAATATCCGAAAGGGGGGCCTCCCCCATAATGGGATCCCGTGGAAGGGGGCTGGACCCTAACCATGGACACCGCCACCCCCTACCTGGCCCTGGGGCTTTTCCGGGAAGGGGAGGGCTTGGGGTGGGTGGTGCGGGTAGGCCGCCGGCACGACGAGGCCCTCTTTGACCTCCTCGAGGACCTCCTGAGGGCCGTAGGGGTAAGGAGGGAAGCCATCCGCACCTTGGTCCTGGGGGAGGGCCCGGGCTCCTACACCGGCCTAAGGATCGCCCTAAGCGCAGGGGAAGGCCTGGCCTTGGCCTTAGGGGCACGGGTCTATGGGGTGAGCTCCCTCCTCGCCGCGGCCTGGCCCTTCCTGGGGGAAACCCCCCTCACCCCCCTCTTCACCGCAAGGAACGGGGTCTACTACGGGGCCACCTACGCCAAGCAGGAGGGCCGACCCCTTACCCTCACCCCTCCCCAAAGGCTTTCGGCCCAAGGGCTCCCCGGGACCCCCCTCCTCCTGGATCCCCCCCCGGACCCCCTGGCCCTTTACCGCCTCCGGCCCTTTGCCCACGAGGGGCTAAGGCCCCTTTACCTCTAGTCCGCGGCCTGGGGGGCGTAGACGTGGCTCGGCCGGGCCTCCCGGAAAGGGGTCCCCTTGAGCCTCTCGGCAAAGAGGACCAGGTTCTCCCCGGCCACCTCGAGGTCCCCCAGAAGCTCCGGGCTACGGGCGTTACGCCGGTGGGCGTAGACGAGCCCCAAAGGGGCCAGGACAAAGCCCATGTAGCTCAAGGGCAGGAGCATCTGGGCCAGGGCTTGGCTTGCCCCCTCCTCCTCAGCCACGGCCAGAAGGGCCATGGGCTTGCCCAGGTTGAGGAGGCCCTGGTTCTCCAAGGAGGTCATCCGCTCGAGGAGGGCCTTCATCTGGGCGGAGAGGCTAAACCAGTACACGGGGGTAGCGAAGACCACCGCATCCGCCCCCAAGATCCGCTCCGCAATCTTGCCGAAGCCATCCCATGGTCCCTGGACGCAGGTCTCGGGGCCACAGGCCCCGGGATCCACGGAATACTTGCCCACGCAAAAGGGAAAGGGGTAACGCACGAGGTCTAGCCTTTCCGTGCGGGCCCCTTTGCCCCTTGCGGCCTCGAGGATTTTGTCCAAAAGCTCTGCGGTAAACCCATCCGTCCTCGCCGAGGCGTTGATGCCTAGGACGCGTAAGCCCATACCTATCACCCAAGCGCTAAGCCTTCCTTAGGATAGCAGGCTTAGGCTAGGGTTGCCAAGTCCCGGCCACAAACTCCCCTAGGCCCCGGGCGGTCACCCCCTCTCCCCCTAAGGTCCCCTCCCCCACCACCGGGCCTTCCCAGTAGGCCACCCGGGTGGTGCGGGAAAGGATCTCCCCTTCCCGGAAGAGGGGCCTTAGGGTGAGGGCCAGGCCTTCCCCTTCCAGGCGCCAGGCCAGGGTGTAGCGCCGGCCCGAGGGGCTGGTCCAGGCCTCGAGGGGCCGGAAGGCCACCTCCAGGGGATGGGCCTGGCCTCCTGGGTCCACCAGGCTACCCAGGACCTGGACCACCCGCCCCTCCCGGTCCTTCACCTGGTAGGCCATGAGGTCGTGCCCCGAGGAGAGGTGGAGGCCAAACCAGTCCCAGGTCGCGCCCAGGCCCGCAAGCTGCTCCCCCCACTGGTGGTCCAGCCAGGCCTCCCCCAAGGCCCTCTCTCCCCGGATCTGCCCCAGGGCCGTGGCCCGGGTGTAGGACTGGTAGTACATCCGCCCCGTGGCCTCCGTGCCCGAGTAGCCCGGGGGGTGGACTACCGGAGGCTTACGGGGAAGGAGAAAGAGGTCCAAGGGGCCTGCCCGAAGGCGGAAACCCCCGGCCGTGGGTTCCCAGGTCCATCCCCCGAGGGCTAGGCGGGGACCCGGCTCGGCCCGGCCCGAAGGCCCGGGGAAGTCGGAGACCTCGAGGAAGATCCGCTCCCCCGTCCGGAGGTGGGTCAAGGCCAGATGGGCGGCGTGAAAGGGGCCGAGGAGGTCTAGGGGCAAGGGCCCAAGGCGAAACCCCGGGGGGGGATAGGCCTTGAAGAAGGCGAAGTGGAAGGCGTAGGGCTCCACCCAGCCCGAGGCGTACCACCACTCCAGGGGGGCGGGCTTAGGGTCCCAGTCCGCGGGGGAAGGGAGAACCTTGGGATCTACACCCACCAACCTAGGCGCACAGGCCGCAAGGAGAAGGGGAAGGAGGAAAACCATCCGGTAAGGCCCCATCGAGAGCTAGGTTACCCTATGGGGAGGCCAGGCTGGGTAGGGGCGGAGTGTGGCCTATACTCAATTCAACCGGGCCCCCTGGCCCGGAAGGAGGCCGCCATGGTGACCCTGACCGAACCCACCTTCCTGCCCCCAAGCGACCCCCTCCGGCCCCTCCTCCACCAGCTCCCCCACACCCGTCCCCTCCCCCGGATCCGCCTGCCCGCCTGGGTGATGCACCTGGCCGTGCGGCATCTCGGGACAAGCCGGGAGGAAGAGCTCGCCCACCTCCGGCTCCTTGCGGAAGGGGCGGATCTGGAATTGGAGGGGCTTGCGGGGGATTTCCTCCGCCTACGCCTGGGCCGGGGCCTTCTCCGCTGGGAGCGGCACACGGAGTTTAGCACCTACACCCTGGTCCAAGGGCTACCCGAAACCCCTCCGGAGGGGGACCCGTCCTTAGGGCTTGCGGTGGACCCCCTTTGGCTTAGGGGCATCCCGGGCCGGACCATCCTGGCCCTAGAGCTCATCCTCCTCCCGGGGCGGGTGGAGGAGGGATTGGATGTTGCCCGCCAGTGGCTAGGCCCAGGACCCCTGGTGGCCTCCCTTATCGGGCGGGAACAGTACGGCCTGGTGGCCACGGACTTCCGGGTCCGGCCAAGCGGCCTGGAACGGATCGTGGCCGTCCTAAGGCCGGGCACCACGGAGACCCGGGCGGGCCGGGTGGCCATGCGCCTTTTGGAGCTGGAAACCTACCGCATGATGGCCTCCTTGGGCTTCCCCGTGGCCCGGGAGCTTCTGGGCTTCCTCCAGCAGGCCGAGCGGCGCCTTGCGGGGATCACCGCGGAGATCCGGAACCGGAACCGGGCGGACGCCCACCTCCTGGACGAGCTCGAGGCCCTGGCCGCGGAGGTGGAACACCTCCTTGCGGAGCACACCTCCCGTTTCGGGGCCAGCCGGGCCTACCAGGCCCTGGTCCAGGAGCGCCTGGCCGAGCTCAGGGAAACCCCCATCCCAGGGATGCAGACCCTCGGGGAGTTCCTCAACCGCCGCTTCCGCCCGGCCATGGCCACGGTGGACTCGGTGGCCAACCGGCTTTTAGCCCTTTCCGAGCGGATCGCGGAGGCTACCGCCCTCCTCCGCACCCGGGTGGATATCGCCCTCGAGGAGCAGAACCAGGCCATCCTGGCCCGGATCCAAAAGGGCCAGGAGATGCAATACCGCCTCCAGCGCACGGTGGAGGGCCTTTCCGTAGCGGCCATCTCCTACTACGTCCTGGGCCTTTTGGGGTACGGCTTCAAGGCCCTTAAGGAGGCGGGCCTCCCCTTGGCCCCGGAGGTGGCCACGGGGCTGGTCCTGCCCCTGGTGGTCCTTGGGGTGTGGGGGTTCATGCGGCGGATCCACCGCCAGCTCTTCCACCCATGACCGACACCCACGCCCATCTGGACTTCCTCGAGGAGGAAGAGCTCGCCCAGGTCCTCAAGGAGGACCTAAAGGCCCTAAGGGCCCTCCTCACCCTAGGGGTGGACCCTAGCCGCTGGGAAAGGACCCTGAGCCTGGCCCAGGGCAAGGTCTACGCCGCGGTGGGCCTCCACCCCACGGCGGCCCACCTCCTATCCCCAGAGGTAGAAGAGGCCCTGGCCCACTACGCCCGCCACCCCCGGGTGCGGGCCATCGGGGAAACGGGGCTAGACTACTACTGGACCCCGGAAACCCGCTCCCTCCAGCTCAAGGCCCTGGAGGTCCAAGGGGCCCTGGCCGAGGCCCTGGACCTGCCCCTCGTCCTCCACGTGCGGAGCAAAGACGGCCAGGCGGAGGAGGACCTTGCGGCCTGGCTCCTAGTGCACCGGCCGAAGAAGGCCGTCCTCCACGCCTTCTCCGCCCACCCCGCCCTGGAGAGGGCGGGCCTCGAGGTGGGGGCCTACTTCAGCTTTGCGGGACCCCTCACCTACCGCAAAAACGCCCACCTGCGGGAGGCCCTAGCCCACCTCCCCGAGGACCGCCTCCTCGTGGAGACCGATACCCCCTACCTCCCCCCTGAGCCCTATCGGGGGAGGCGGAACCGCCCCCTTTACCTCCAGCACACCCTGGAGGCCTTGGCCCAAGCCCGAAAGCTGGCCTTTGAGGAGGCCGAGGCCCTTACGGACGGGAACGCGGCCAGGCTTTTCCGGTTTTAGGAGCCCCTTGGCCCAAAGGGCGTGGTTTGACAAGGAGAGCATCCCCTCCTTAGCATGGGGGTAGGAGGGGGGTTATGGAAGTCAACCGGTCGGAGCTGGAGAGGCAGGCCAAGGGCTTTTTCCAAGCTCTTTTTGACTTTTCCTTTCAGCACTTCATCGCCATACGCCTCACCGGGGTTATCTACGTCCTGGCCCTCCTGGTAGGGGTTATCTGGTCCCTCAACAACATCGCGCGGGCCTTTGAGGTTTCAAGCGGCTACGGGGTGTTTACCCTCCTCGTCCTCGCCCCCTTGGGCTTTCTCCTTTACGCCATCGCCGTGCGGGTCCTCCTGGAAATGGTCATCGCCTTGGTGCAGGTCGCGGAAAACACCCGGGCCATCCTAGAGGCCCTCCACCAACAGGGGCCTTCCTAGAGCTGGCCCTCGAGGGCCCGGTGGTTGCGGAGGAGGGCCACCCCCAGGGGGCCGTAGGCCAAAACCCAGGCGCTTCCTACGCTTCCGGCTTCCCAAAAAGACCGCGGGGACCTTCTGGGGACCCCATGGGCCTGCATGGGGTGGTATCACCCCCCAAGCCTACGCTCCGCCTCCGCCAAAAGGGCCTGCCAGTCTAGGCCACAGCAGGGGTTAGGCAAGCCCCGAAGGCGGGCCCGGGCCTTCGCCAGGTTGCGAAGCCCCGAGCCCCCCCTCGAGGCCTGGTGGAGGGCCGCG
>JBEPYU010000070.1:0-5289 GCA_041641215.1 Thermaceae bacterium | reverse complement strand
CCTTTTGGCGTACTTGTTGGCCCACTGGGTGCGGGTGGGGAGGGAGGGGGGCCTTGTTTGGCGGGAGGCTGGGGTGCTTGTGGTGCGGGTTTTGTTGCCGGAGGTTTTGGTTCAGGTGTTGGTCAGGAAGTGGCGAGCCCTGGGCTTGGGGCCGTTGGGGGGGACAAGAGATGAAGGTTTATGCGGGGTATGCGGGAGGTGCAAGTTTTGAGGATACCAGAGTTTAAAGGGGTTGGCCCCGTGGTATCCTAGGCCTAGGATTAGGACTGCGGAGGCTTCCCATGCGGAGACCAGCCTTGGGTGCGCTTCTCTTCCTAGGCCTCGCCTTGGCCCAGACCCTTAAGGAGGCCCAAGGACTCCTCGAGGCGGGTCGCTACCGCGAGGCGGCGGCCCTCTTTGAGGCCCTTCTGGTCCAAGACTACGGCCGCCCGGAGTACCACCTGGGCCTGGGGGTGGCCCTGTACCGGGAGGGGCGGCTCGAGGAGGCCCGCTTTGCCTTTGCCCAGATGACCAAGGTCTTCCCCAACCGCTACGAGGGGTACTACAACCTGGGCCAGGTCGAGCTCCGGCTGGGCAACCTGGAAGGGGCCATAGGGGCCTTTCAGAAGGCGGTGGAACTGAGCCCAAGGGAAGAGGCCTACCTGGCCTTGGCCGGTGCCCTGGCCAAGGGGGGTCGTTTGGGGGAGGCCGCTACGGTTCTCCAAAAGGGGCTTACGGAAGAGCGCAGCCCTTCTTACCGCCTGGCCTTGGCCCAGGCCTTGGAGAGGTCGGGCCAAGGCCCCAAGGCCGTCCCCCTGCTCTATGGCCTCCTCAACCAGGACCCCAAGATGGCCGAGGCCTGGGTCCTCCTGGCCCGGATCTTGGTCCAAGAGGGCCTTAAGGCCCGGGCCCTTAGGGAGTTGAACCGTGGCCTCGAGGTGGTCCAGGGTAAGGAGCGGGGGCGGCTCCTCCTGGAGAAGGCGCGCCTGGTGGAGGATCCCCTTCCCCTCCTCCGCGAAGCCTTTCTTGTGGATCCAGGCCTTTGGGAAGCGCCCTACCTGATGGGCCGGAGGCTTTTGGAAAAGGGCGACCTGCAGGGGGCCCTGGCCCAGTTCACCGCCGCTTACCGCATCGCTCCCGAGCCGGAGGTGGCCTTGGCCATGGCCTCGGTCTACCTGAGGTTAGGGCGGTATGGGGAGGCCTACCGGCTGGCCAAGGAGGCGGGGCCCCTAGGGATTTTAGCCCGGGCCGAAGCCGCTTACCGGCTCGGCCGAAGGGAGGAGGCCCTTCGCCTCCTGGAGAAGGAGCGCTCCCCCGAGGCCCTGGCCTGGAAGGGGGCCCTTTTGCTGGAGTTGGGCCGGCCGGAAGAGGCCCTGGAGCCCTTGGCCCAAGCCTATGCGGCCCGGAGGGATCCTAAGGTAGGGGTCAACCTAGGGGCGGCTTTGGTGGGGGCTGGCCGCCACCAGGAGGCGGAACCCCTGCTCCAAGCCCTTGTGGTCCAGTCCCCTAGCCTGGCCCCCGCTTGGTACAACCTGGGCTTGGCCCTAAAGGGTCTTGGCCGTTTGGCGGAGGCGGAACGGGCCTTGCGCCAGGCAGCCCGCCTGGGTTCTAAGGAGGCCCAGGCCCTTCTTGGGAGGTAGGATGGGGTGGCTTAAGGAGAATTGGCTGGACTTTGTCATCTTCCTCTTGGTGATCTTGGTGGCTGGGGCTGTGGTCCTATACCTGATGGGGGTTAGCCCCTTCCGCCGGGTAACCGCCCCAGCTTCCTCCCTTTCCCAACCCGGTTCTGCCCGAACCCCTTCCCCTCCCGTGGAGGCCCCCTTAGTGCCTCCTACAGCCCCCAGGACCGAGCCTGCGCTCACCGTAGTCCCCTTGCCTGAGGCGCCTTCCTCTTCCCCTCCCGAGGCCACCCCCTCCCCTTCCCCGAGCGTCCCCCCTAAGGCTCCTCCCTCTTCTCCGCCTAAGGCTCCTCCCTCCAATCCCGAAAAACCCCCTTCCTCCCCCCAAGGGGTTTACTGGGTTGCGGTAGGGGCCTTTGCGGATCCTGAAAACGCCCTTAGGCTCCAGGAGACCCTCCGGGCCAAAGGGTATCGGGCGACCCTCGAGCCCGCTCCTTCGGGCCTCACCCGGGTGGTGGTGGGGCCCTACCTTTCGGAGGCCGAGGCCAAGCGGGTGGCGGAGGCCCTGGCCCAGTATGGGGCCCAGGTTTACCGGGGAAGTGCCCCCGTGGCCCAGGGCCTCTACTACCAGGTGGGCGCTTTCCAGCAGGAGGAGAACGCCTTAGCCATGGTTCGGAAACTGAAGGCGGAGGGTTTAGGGGCGGTGGTGGTCCGGAATGGGCTTTACCGGGTGCGGGTGGGCCCCCTCACCGAGGAGAGGGCCCCGGAGGTCCGGGCCCGCCTCGAGGCCTTGGGGCTTAGCCCCTTGGAGGTGCGATGAAGGTCCCAAGCGCGGCCATCAGCCGGTTGGTGACCTACCTCCGGATCCTGGAGGAGCTCGAGGCCAAAGGCATCCACCGGACGAGCTCGGAGCACCTGGCGGAGGAGGCCCAGGTCACCGCCTTCCAGGTGCGGAAGGACCTCTCCTACTTCGGTTCCTACGGCACCCGGGGGGTAGGGTATGCGGTGCCCGTGCTTAGGCGGGAGATCCGCCACATCCTGGGCCTCAACCGCCGCTGGGGGCTGGCCATCGTGGGGATGGGCCGCCTGGGGGGTGCCCTGGCCGACTACCCTGGTTTTGGGGAGTCCTTTGAGCTACGGGGGTTTTTCGATGTGGACCCCGCAAAGGTGGGCAAGCCCGTGCGGGGTGGGGTGATCGAGCCCGTGGAGCTCCTCCCCGAGAGGGTGCCGGGCCGGATCGAGATCGCCCTCCTCACCGTGCCCCGGGAAGCGGCCCAGGAGGCTGCGGACCTCCTCGTCCGGGCGGGGATCAAGGGGATCTTGAACTTCGCCCCCGTGGTCCTCGAGGTGCCCCCCGAGGTGGCGGTGGAGAACGTGGACTTCCTAGCCGGGCTTACCCGCCTTTCCTTCTTTATACTAAACCCTAAGTGGAGGGAGGAGATGATGGGATGAGGTTGAGCCGTTGGCTAAGGAGGGGAGGTCTATGCGAGGATTGAGGCTGTTGCTCCACCTAGCTCTTCTCATGGGACTTTCTGCCTGTGGAAACCTGTTTTCGAATCGGCTGACCTTCGGGGGGCCTACGGTTTTGGCTAGTGTGCCTTCCAAGAACGAGGAGGTGCTGAGGGACCAAAACGGTAACGTTGTGGGTTATCGCTACACGTACACCCTTCAGGTTTACGCTTTACCTGGCTCTGGGGCGGGAACAGTGGAGTTTTTGGATGGGAATGGCAACGGGGTGGGTCTTAGTATCCTGGTCCCCGAGCGTTGTCCCCCTACCCGAACCGATCCATGTGGCCCCTACTCCACTCAGAGAACCCTTGAGTCACCTGTACGCCTCTCGCCCATCACGGTTACCCACTACCGGAGCGTCTCGGCCAACGGTCAGTCCAAGGTAGTGCGTTTGGATAACCCCATCCAGATTTACTAGGCCCGGGTTTATACTGGGTAGTGTGGCGCGCTTGCCCTTGGGCCTCGAGGCCTTCCTCAGGGATTTTGAAAGGGATTTAGAGGGGCTGGCCCACTCTGAGGTCCTTTTCCTCCGCCTCATCCACCAAGACCTGGTCACCGCCGGGGGAAAGAGAATCCGCCCCCGGCTTGTCTTTCTGGCCTCGAGGGCCTTAGGAGGGGCTCCTTTTGAGATGGAGCTCGCCTTGGCCGTGGAGCTCCTCCACTCCGCCACCCTCCTCCACGACGACCTCATCGACGAGGCCGAAATCCGCCGGGGCAAGGAGGCCGCCTACCGCCGGTATGGGAATGCGGTTTCCGTCCTTTCTGGGGATTTCCTCCTTTCCCGGTTGCTCCACGTGATCGCTAAGACGGGGAGGCTCGAGCTCGTGGAGATGTTTGCGGAAACCGCGCGCCTCCTCTCCGAGGGGGAGGTCCTGCAGTTCCAGGTGGCGGCCCTGGAGGAGTATAGTCTGGAGAACTACGAGCGGATCATCGCTGCCAAGACGGGGGCCCTCATGGCCTTGGCCACGGAGGGGCCAGCGGTGCTCAAAGGGGTGGAGGGGGAGGTGCGGGAGGCCCTTAGGCGTTTTGGCCTCCTTTACGGCCAGGCCTTCCAGATGCGGGACGACTACCTGGACCTCATGGGGAGCCCCGAAGCCTTGGGTAAACCTATAGGGGGTGATGTTCGGGAGGGGAAGGCCACCCTTTTGCTCCTCCTTCTCATGGAGCGTTTCCCCTGGGTGCGGGAGGTCTTGCGGCGCCGTGCTTCGGAGACGGGGGATCTGGAGCGGCTTCGGGCTTTGGCCGAGGAAAGCGGGGTAGCGAAGGAGGTGGAAAGGAGGATTGCGGAGAGGGCCTTGGCCGCAGCCGAGGCCTTGGCTCCCCTACCTGAGACCCCTTACAAGCAGGCCCTTTTGGAAATGGCCTTGGCCGAGGTAGGCCGGCAGGCGTAGGATGGGGGTGATGCGGCTGGTCCTTGCCACCACCAACCCCGGCAAAATCCGGGAGCTGAAGGAGGGACTGGCTCCCTTAGGCTGGACCCTCCTTACCCTGCTGGACTTTCCCTTGAGGATGCCCAAGGAGGAAGGGCACACCTTTTTGGACAATGCCCTCCTTAAGGCGGCCTATGTGGCCAAGGCCACGGGTTTACCCGCCTTAGCTGATGATTCTGGGCTGGTGGTGCCGGCCCTGGGCGGCGAGCCTGGGGTCCATAGCGCCCGCTATGGGGGACGGGCGACGGACCGGGAGCGGAACGTGTTCCTCCTGGAGAGGATGCGGGACCTAAAGGGTGAGGCCCGAAGGGCCCGTTTCGTAGCGGTTTTGGCCTTGGCCTATCCGGACGGCCACGCAGAGGCTTACGAGGGGGAGGTGGAGGGGTTGATCCTCGAGGCCCCAAGGGGGGAAGGGGGCTTTGGCTACGATCCCCTTTTCTGGGTGCCGGAGGCGGGAAAGACCTTCGCCGAGATGACCCTAGAGGAGAAGGCCCGCTACTCCCACCGGGGCAAGGCCCTAAGGGCCCTCCTCGAGGCCTACCGCAAGGGCCCTCCCCCCCGCGAGGTCATCCCCTTGGGGTGATACCGCCCCATGCAGGCTTGCGCCAGAACATAGGGGCTTTGGTGAACCCGGCCAGACACATGTGAGACTGGACGAGTAAAAATGTGGGGACCACTCTAGGAGAGAGGGGGTCCCCACGGATGCGGCTTACCACGGTTGGCAAAGAGGTTTTGCGGGGAGCGCGGAAGGC
>JBEPYU010000069.1:0-5448 GCA_041641215.1 Thermaceae bacterium | reverse complement strand
TGCGGGCGAGGCGGATGAGGGTGCGGGTGGGCCAGGGGTAGCGGTTGAGGAAGCGGGAGCTGCTTCCCCGTAGGGGAACATCTTGCGGGCGGAGGGGGACTTGGTTTTGCTGTGCTGGGGTCTAGCCCTTGGGCTGCTGTGGTCATGGCACCCGTCATTTGATGGGAAACCAGAAGCCCCTTTCAACTGGTACCCCCGCATAAATCTGAGGCCAGGAGCATAGGTGCAAGTTTTGAGTTGACCGACTACAACCCCTTGACAAATGGGAGCCGTGTGTGAAAATAGGCTTGTCAGCTCCCTCCTGAGGCCGATTCCCAGGGGGTAGAGTTGCAAAGGTTGTTAGCCCCGTAGGGGATTGAAACCCCGCCCCCCCGGTGCGGAGGGTAAAGCCGAGCCCGGCGAGGTTGCAAAGGAGGTTGCAAAGGTTGTTAACCCCATAGGCGATCGGAACTACCCTGCTAGGCTAGCTTTAGCCTATGGCAAGGGAGTTGCGAAGCGTGACCCCCTGATGTGCTAGGCCAACCTTGTGCTCGAGGGGGAAACACCATTATGAACATAGAGACCAGCCGGATTTTTCAAGCCCTCGTGGGGCTAGGGGAGGTTCCCTACAAGACCGAAGAGCTCGTATACGGCAGCCTCCTGGAAGGATTGGGCTTCCAGCGGGCGCCTGGGTGTTGGACCCTTAATCCCGAAGCGCCCATCCTCCTGACCGCCCACCTGGATACCGTCTACTTGGGGTTGGGGGGAAAGGGTTACGTGGTCCAGGAGGGCATAGCCAAAGGTGTAGGCCACATGGGGGCGGACGATAAAGCGGGGGTAGCCCTTATCCTGTACCTCTTCAGGCGCCTTCCCCCTACCGTGGGCTTCGTCCTCTTTGAGGGGGAGGAGGTGGGGCGGGTGGGTGCACGGCGAGCCCGGAAAGCGGGCCTCTTCCGTAGCGCCAAGGCCATGATCAGCCTAGACCGCTGCGGCACCACCGAGGTCATCTACGCCCAAAAGGGGCAGCCCACCGCCTCCCTCGAGTTCGCCCAGGCCCTGGCGGATGGCCTCGGGATGGGCCACAAGCCAAGCCCCCACGGGGTGGTAACGGACTCCTTTGAGTTCGCCCAGGAGATCCCCGAGTGCCTCAACCTCGCGGTGGGGTACGCAAACCCCCATAGCCCCCACGACCGCCAGGACCTCGAGTACCTGGACCGGCTGGCCGAGGCCCTTTTGGCCATGGACTGGGAGGGCCTCCTAGGGCAGGTGCGGCGAAGGCCAGAAGGGGAGCCCCCTTAGCCTAGAAGCGGCGGTCCTCCACCAAGGGGCCTTGGACCTCCTGGACGAGCTCCACCTCGTCCACGGAAAGGCCCGTGGCCTTGGCGATGGCCTCCATGAGGCCCCTAGGGACCCTTTCCCCCTTAAGCCGGAGGATGAACTTATCCGTGCCCTCGAGCTTCCGGTCCAGGACCACCTGGTAGCCCTTGGGGTCCAGGCCGAAGCCCGCAAGGATAGGCCCAAGCTCCGTGGGGTAGAGCTTGACCCCCTTGACCTTGACCATCTGGTCCGTACGCCCGAAAACCCCCTTGGGAAGCCGGACCCGGCCCTCCTTCCGCTCCACGAGGGCCAGGTCCCCCGTGCGGAAGCGGATCATGGGCATCAGGGTGCGGCTTAAGGCGGTGACCACCACCTCCCCCTTCTCCCCATCGGGGGTAGGGCTTAGGGTCTCGGGGTCCACCACCTCGAGGACCGCCATCTCGGGGATCTCCCAAAGCCCCTCCTCAGGCCCCTCCATGGCCACCAGGCCGAACTCGCTTGCCCCATAAGCATCCAGGGCCTTCCCCCCTAGAGCCTCCTCCACCCGCTCCCTTAGGCCGGGCACGGAGGTAAAGGGCTCCCCCGCGGCGAGGAGGAGGGGAAAACGCCCCCCCGCGTGCCCTACCTTGAGGGCAAAGGAGGGGTTGGAGACCAGGAGGTCAAAGCCATAAGCGGCCCCAAGCTCCGCCACCCGCTTGGCCTCCCCCGGCCCGTGGGGCAGGACCAGGTTGCCCGCCCGGACCAAGGCCTCGTGGAAAAGCCACCCCCCCGCGAAGAGGTGGTAGCTAAAGGCCACGAGGGCCCTTTTCCCCACCAGGCCTAGCCGCCGGTAGTGGGCCGCCAGGGCCTCCGCCTGGTAGTCCAGGTCCTCCGGAGAGAGGTACTCGGGCATCCAGCCCAAGAGGGGGCTAGGGGTGAGGTGCATGAGGGAAGCCCCTTCGGGGGGAGTGGGGTTCTCCTTGAGGAAGGCCACCCACTCCTCCCGGGTGGTGGGGGGAAGGTGGGGGAGGTCCTCGAGGGTGAAGGCCTCGGGATCCACCCCTTTGAGCTTCTCCTGGTAAAGGGGGTGGGCCTTAGCCCTTTGGATCACCGCCCTAAGCCGGTTTAGCCGCTCCATCCCTAGGATTATAAGGGGTGTACCCGTTTCAAGGCCTCCTCTAAGGGAGCGGTGAAGACCCCAATGGCGTAATCCCCCACTCCCCCGATCCAAACGAGCTCCTCCCCATGGAGGAAGAGCCCGTTGCCGTAGAGGGTTAGGGGCCGGTCCCCGAATTTCTCGTAAAGCCCCTGAGGGGCAAGGAGGTAGTGGTGGGAAAGGCCCATGAGCTCCCCTTGGGGGGAGAAGCGGGCTAGGCCATGGCGGTAGGAGAGGTCTTCCCGGAAGATCCCGTGGAAACCCACGAGGTAGGTGCCGTCGGGAAGCCTGAGGGCGTTGGTGGACCAACCCACCTTGTACTCAAAGGCCTCAGGGGGCAGAACAGGCCTAAGCCCAAAGGCCTTGAGGTTTTGGAGGTTCAGCCGGCCCTGCCAGCCCAAGTCGGGAACCCCCGCAAGGCTCGGCCGTAAGAGAAGAGCATCCCCCTCGAGGAAGGTGGCGTTCTTGGTGGGAAGGATTAGGCCTAGATCCCCCTCAGGCTGAAGGCCCAAGCGGACCAAGCCTTTGCGCAAGGGCCTCAAGTCCCGGTCTAGCTCAGCCAAGGCCAAGGCCGCGGTGTAGACGTCCTTGCTGTCCGTGTTCCGGGTATCCCCAAGCTTCCCCACCGCGGTGTAGAAGAGGAAGAACCGGTCCCCCCGGAGGTGGGCCCGGGCGTCCTCGCACCCCCGTACGGCCTCAAACCCCTCCTCGGGGTAAAGGACGATCCGGACCTCCAAAGGCCGGGGGAAGCGGCCCCCAAGGAGGTCCTCCAGGGAAAAGGCCAGGTAGCCGATGGCCGAGGCGTAGCCATAGTAGTCGAAGACGAGGCGGGGAAAGAGGTGGACCACCTCCCCTTCCAAGACCGCCCCGGGATTGAAGGCCGCCAAGGGGCGCCGCCTCAGGTAGTTGGCCACCCAGATCTCCTCCGGGCTGATGTAGGCCCGGCGCTGGAAGATGTCCTCGGTGTAAGGGGCCCTCAGGCCCCGGCCCCGGGCAAGAAAGGTTTTCGCCTCCTCCTTGAGGGCTTCCTCGAGTTCGGAAATGGTCATGCTTCACCCGCTTTCCCTGGCCCACCGGCCAGCTCCAAAAGCCGGGGGAGAAGGGCCTCCACCTCCTCCTCCCGCTCCCGCCTTAAGGTGATGTGCCCTACCTTGCGGCCCGGGCGCACCTCCTTGCCGTACCAGTGGAGGTGGGCCCCTTCCAGGGCCAAAACCGCCCGGGGGTCCGGCCGGTAGCCGAGGAGGTTGACCATGGCCGAATGCCCCCGGGGCCAGGTGGCCCCTAGGGGCAAGCCGAGGAGGGCCCGGAGGTGGTTTTCGAACTGGCTGGTCTCGGCCCCCTCCAGGGTCCAGTGCCCGGAGTTATGGACCCGGGGGGCCATCTCGTTGAAGACCAACTCCTCGCCCACCTGGAAAAACTCCAGGGCCATGACCCCCACGTAGTCCAAGGCTTCGAGGGCCCGCCTTGCGTAGGCCTCGGCCTGGGCCTGGAGGGCGGGGGTGAGGCCAGGGGCTGGGGCCCGGGAAAACCAGAGGACCCCCCCCCGGTGGTGGTTTTCCACCAGGGGATAAAAGGCCAAGGACCCGTCCCGCCCCCGCACCGCAAGGAGGGAGACCTCCCGCCCAAAGGCCACGTACCCCTCGAGGATTAGCCCCCGGCCCCCTAGGGCGCGGTAGGCCTCTTCCGCCTCCTCCACCGTGCGGAGGAGGGCCTGCCCCTTGCCGTCATACCCCCCTCGCCGGGTCTTGAGGAGGGCGGGAAGGCCTAGGGCCTTAAGGCCTTCCTCGAGGTCGGCCAGGGTCTCCACCGGGCGGAAAGGAGGGGTCGGCACGCCCAGGTCCCGGAAAAAAGCCTTTTCCAGGAGGCGGTCTTGGGCCACCTCCAAGGCCCGGGGGGGAGGGTAGAGGGGAAGGCGGCCTGCAAGCCAACGGACGGCCTTTAGGGGGATGCCTTCGAACTCGTAGGTCACGAGGTCTAGCCCTTCCGCAAAGCGCCCCAAGGCCTCCCCATCCGAGAAAGGGGCCACCACCAGGCCCCCCACCTCTCCCGCGCACGCCCTAGGGGAAGGGTCCAAAAAGCGGAAGGCAAGGCCCAAGGGGTAGCCCGCAAGGGCCAGCATCCGCCCAAGCTGCCCGCCCCCCAAAACCCCTACCCTCATCCCTCCTCCCGGGGATCCGGCTCAGCCAGGACCTTCTCCCTTTGGGCCCTGCGGTAGGCCTTGAGCCGCTCCATAACCTCGGGGTGGCTTAGGCCGAGGATGCTTGCGGCAAGAAGGGCCGCGTTCACCGCCCCCGCCTTCCCGATGGCCAAGGTTCCTACGGGGACCCCTGCGGGCATCTGGACGATGGAAAGGAGGCTATCCAGGCCCCTTAGGGCCTGGCTTTCCACTGGAACCCCCAAGACGGGTAAGGCGGTGTGGGCCGCGGTCATCCCGGGAAGGTGGGCCGCACCCCCTGCCCCGGCGATGATGACCTTAAGCCCCCGCTCTTCCGCGCGTTGGGCGTACTCGGCCATGAGGTCGGGGGTGCGGTGGGCCGAGACCACCCGCACCTCGTAGGGGATGCCCAAGGCCTCCAGGGTCCTTGCGGCATGGCGCAAGGTGGGCCAGTCCGAGCGGGAGCCCATGATGATTCCCACCAGGGGCCTATCCATAAGGTCTTTTATATAGGCGCCTAAGGCCCCAGGCCGCAAGAAGGCCCAAGGGGAGAAGGGCCAAGGCCAAAAGGAGGGCCAGGAGAAGGAGGATCAGGGCCGCAAGGAGGACCAGGGCCAACCACCCCCAAAGGGCCCAAGGGGCTTTGGGGGTTCTAGGGAAAAGGGCCATCCAGACCAGGGGGCCTCTCATACCCTTTACTTTTGGTTCCTGCGCCCTCAGATTCCCAAAGAACTTCACGGGGACTTTCTACCGGGGCCAGACTTGACCGTTATACCGCATAGAGCCCCAGGAACCTGAGGGCGGAGAGGGGATGGAAGGAGAAGGTCTCCAGGGCCGCCTTCTTCTTCCGCACCCCCCTGCG
>JBEPYU010000068.1:0-5644 GCA_041641215.1 Thermaceae bacterium | reverse complement strand
GCTTGCCGCATAGGCCCGCACGTCCTCCACCCGGACCCTGCCCATGGGCCCCGATCCCGGCACCTCCTCAATGGGGATCCCGAGCTCCCGGGCGAGTTTCCTTGCGGCGGGCACGGCCAGCACCCTTCCTGCCCGGGCCTCCCCCTTGGGCTTTTCGGCCAGGAAGGGGTTCTTGACGGCCACCTGGGTGGGGTCCGGCTTGAAGAGGGAGAGGTCCTCCTTTTCCTCCTTAGGGGGAAGCCCCGGCTCCACGATGGAGCGCTCCTCCGCCGCCTGAAGGGGGGCCTCCTTCACCCCCTCCACCGCCTCCCCGGGCTCGGCGAGGAGGGCGATGGGGGCGTGGACCCTCACCACCTCCCCCTCCTTGGCGAGCTTCTTCAGGAGCACCCCCTCGTAGGGCGAGGGTAGCTCCACCGTGACCTTGTCGGTCATGACCTCCACGAAGGGCTGGTCCTTTTTCAAGTAGTCCCCTTCCTCCACGAGCCACTTCAGGATCTCCCCTTCCACCACGCTCTCGGCGAGTTCGGGCATGAGGATTTCCCTGGGCATAGATCTCCTTAGATCAAGTCTAAAAACTCCTCGAGGGAAAGCTGAGCATCCTTAAGGATGTGGGCTAGGGTAGAGCGTTTGATGGGGGTATGCGCAGGCACAATGACGATGATCCGTTGTTCCCCTAGCCGTTTCTCCATCCGGATATGGCTTCCCCGTTGGCGCACCACTTGAAAACCTGCCCTTTCCAGCGCCCTGACCACCCGCTTGTAGGACAAGGAGGGCACCTTCAAACTTCTACCTCGGCCAATTCGGCGTCTTCCGGAAGTTCCTCCTCTAGGGGCTCCAGGTAAAGGGCTATAGCCTCGCGAATGTTGGCCAAGGCCTCTTCCAGGGTATCCCCCTCGCTGATGCAGCCGGGAAGGGCGGGTACGTAAACGGTATATCCTCCTTCGTCGCTTTTTTCCAGAACTACCTTTAGGCGCATACGGTCCCCCTTGGTTAGTAGTCTAGCGCCCGCTTGGCAGCCCTGAGGATCCGGGTGACCGTGGGGAGGTAGAGCTTGTCCTGGGCGTAAGGGTAGGGGGTGTCAAAGCCCGTAACCCGGATGGGTGGGGCAAGGAGCATGTCCAGGATGTCCTCGGCGATGGTGGCCGCCACCTCGCTTAGGAAGCTCGCGTGGCGGGGGGCATCGGCCACTAGGACCACCCGCCCGGTCTTGGCCACGCTTTCCATCACCGCCTCGTAGTCCCAGGGCATGAGGCTCCTTAGGTCCAATACCTCCGCGGAGACCCCTACCTTGGCGAGCTCCTCCGCAGCCTCCAAGACCTCGGGCATGACCGTGCCGTAGCCGATGAGGGTGAGGTCCTTCCCCTCCCGCCTTAGGGCGGCCTTCCCCAGGGGCAGGGTGTAGTCCTCCTCGGGCACCTCCTCCTTGAGCGCCCGGTAGAGGCGCTTGGGCTCGAGGAAGATCACGGGGTCCTCGTCCCGGATGGCCGCCTTCAGGAGGCCCTTGGCGTCGTAGGGGGTGGAGACGGCCACCACCTTGAGGCCCGCAGTGTGGACGAAGTGGGCCTCGGGGCTTTGGGAATGGTGGTGCCCCCCCCTTACCCCGCCCCCAGAGGGCATGCGCACCACCAAGGGCGCGCTGAACTGCCCCCCAGAGCGGTAGCGGAGCTTGGCCACCTGGCTTACGAGCTGGTCAAACCCTGGGAAGACGTAGTCCGCGAACTGGATCTCGGCCACGGGCCTTAGGCCATGGACGGCCATGCCCAGGGCCCCCCCGAGGATGGCCGCCTCGGAAAGGGGGGTGTCCAGGACCCGGTCCGGCCCATACCGCTCAAGGAGCCCTTCCGTGACCAGGAAGACCCCTCCCCTTTTCCCCACGTCCTGGCCCAGGACCACCACCCGCTCGTCCCGGGCCATCTCCTCGTCCAGGGCCCGGTTGAGGGCTTGGACCATGGTCATGAGGGCCATCAGAGTTCCTCCTCCAGGAGCTCTGCTTGGCGCTTAAGGTGCCAGGGCTTTTCCGCATAGACGTCCTCGAACATCCACCCCGGGGGCACGGGGCCGGCCGCTTCCGCCTCCTCGAGGGCCTTGTCGATCTCTCCCCGGATTTCCTCCCTTAAGGCCTCCTCCCAGGCCTCGCTCCATAGGCCCCGGCCTTCCAAGAAACGGCGGAAGCGGAGGAGGGGGTCCTTCTCCCGCCAGGCCTCCACCTCGGCCGGTGGGCGGTAGCGGCGGTCGTCGTCCGCGGAGGAGTGGGGCCCAAAGCGGTAAACCCGTAGCTCCACCAGGCTTGGGCCTTCCCCAGCCCGGGCCCTCTCGATGGCCTCCTTCACCACGTAGTAGCTTGCGAGGACGTCCATCCCGTCCACCAGGTACCCGGGGATCCCAAAGGCCCGGGCCTTTTCCGCCAGGGTGGGGCTTGCCGTCTGCTGGCCGTAGTTCACGCTGATGGCGTAGAAGTTGTTCTCGGCGATGAAGACCGCAGGGGCCTTTTGCACCGCGGCGAAGTTGATCCCCGCATACCAGTCCCCTTCGCTCGTGGCCCCGTCCCCAAAGGTGCAGACGGCCACCTGGCCCGTGCGCTGGAGCTTCATGCTGATGGCCGCCCCAGCCGCAGGGGGCACGTGGGAGGCGATGGGGCTCGCCCCGGTGAAGTAGTTCAGGGCCTTGGACCCCGGGTGTTCGGGCATCTGCCGCCCCTTGTTGGGGTCCGCCCGGGTGGCGAGCATCTGGCCGAGGATCTCCTTGAGGGGCAGGCCTAGGGCCAGGGCCAGGCCGTGGTCGCGGTAGTAGGGGAAGACCCAGTCGAAGCCCCGCCTCACCGCGTGGGCGATGGCCACCTGGGCCGCCTCGTGCCCCGCCGCAGGGGTGATGAAGCTCGTCTTCCCGGTGCGGATGAGGATGGTGTAGCGTTCGTCCAGCATCCGGGCCGCGAGCATATCCCGGTAAAACCGCCTAAGGGTCTCCTCCCCAAGGTCTAAGGGGAAGTTCCCTAACCACTCCCCCTTCTCCCCAATGAGCCTTATGGGCTCGAGGGTGAAGGGCTCAAACCGGTGGGTGTCCTTGACCATACCGTCCTCCCTTGGCCGCGCCCTTAGCGCGAGGAAGCCGGCCCTGGGTAAGGGCTTGGGCCTCCTTTTGGGGTGGGGTGAGGTCCCCTTGCGTCCCTTAAGGCCTAGTATATAGGGGTGAGGTTCAGGGTGGTGGCGGTGGGGCGGCCCCGTTTGGAGTATGCCGCCTTGGGGATAGGCTTCTATGCGGAGAGGATCCGCCCCTACGCCTCCTTGGAACTCCTTTACGTGAAAGACCCCAAGGACCTCCTCCCCAGGGCCCAGGGCTACCCCAAGGTGGTCCTGGACGAAAGGGGGAGGCTTTTCACCACCGGGGAGTTCCACCGCCTCCTCCGGTCGTGGCCCGGGGGGAAGGTGGCCTTCCTGGTGGGGGGGGCGGAGGGGTACCCCGAGGGGGTGCGGGAGGGGGCGGACCTCCTCCTTGCCCTTTCCCCCCTTACCCTGCAGCACGAGCTCGCTCTGCTCGTCCTCCTCGAGCAGCTTTACCGCGTCCTCACCCTCGAGGCCGGCCATCCCTACCACCGTTAAGCTGATACCACCCCATGCGGGCCTGGGGCCCGCATGGGGGCCCCGGTAACACCACCCCATGCAGGCGCAAGCCCGCATGGGGGCCCCGGTAAGTCCCCGTGGAGTTTTTTCGGAACCTGGAAGCGCAGGAACCGTATGACCTACGAGGCCTTTGCCGCCCTGGTGGCCAGGCTTTGGGAGGAGGTTTTCCGCCTGGGGGAGTACCTGGACCCTGGTCCCCCCACTGTCCTCGCCCCCGAGGGCCTAGGCCGCCACATTGCCCTTTACTACGGCTCTTTTCTTGCGGTTGCCGATCAGGGCTTTGACTGGGAGGCCGAGGCCTGGGAGACCCTCCTCCACGAGCTCCGCCACCACCTGGAGTCCCTCGCGGGGCGGGAGGACCTTGCCCTGGAGGATCTCCCTTAAGGGAGGGGCCTAGGCCGACCGATCCCTTGCCCTATAGGGCAAAGGCCTGGAGAAGCCCCTCGAGGTCCAAAGCTTCCCCCGGGCCTGCGGGGTAGTCCTCGGGGTAGGAGGGCAGGATGGCCCTTAGCCGCTCTTCGAAGGTGGGGGCCTCTTGGGCCCAGAAGACCCCTATGGGGATCCTTTCCCCCCATTCCAGGGCTTTGGCCTGGAAGAGGGCCATCCGCCTTTCCACCTCCTCAGGGGGGGTCCTTGGGCCTACCTTGGGGTCATAGCCTTCCTCCTCGAGGCGGTAAAGCCTTGGGGCAAACCACTCCTTGGTGTGGAGGTCGTTGTAGGTGGGGCAGGGCTGGAGGACGTGGAGGAGAGCGAGCCCCCGGTGGGCCATACCCCCCTTGATGAGCTCCTTGAGCCCCTTCACGTCGTAGGCATACCCCCGGGCGATCCAGGTGTACCCTGCGCTGAAGGCGAGGAGGAGGGGGTTCACCTTCCCTTGGGGGTTTGGGTAGGGAAGGCTTTTGGTCTTTTCCCCATAGCCCAAGGTGGGGCCGGCCTGCCCCTTGGTGAGCCCGTAGACCTCGTTGTCGTAGAGGATATAGAGGAGGTCCACGTTCCTCCGGCCTGCGGCCACGAAGTGCCCCGCCCCAATCCCCAGCCCATCCCCGTCCCCGCCCACGGCCACCACCGTGAGGTGGGGGTTAGCGAGCTTGGCCCCCTGGGCCACGGGCAAGACCCGGCCGTGGAGGGTGTGGACCCCGTAGGCGTTCAGGTAATGGGGGGTTTTGGCCGAGCACCCGATTCCCGAAAAGACCACGGTTCGGCTAGGGTCTAGCCGAAGCTCAAAAAGGGCCATCTGCAGGGCCGAAAGGATCCCGTAGTCCCCGCATCCTGGGCACCAGTCCGGCTGTTTTTCCGCCTTGTAGTCTGTAAGCTTCAGTTCTACCATCGCTAGACCCCTTTCCTGAGGACAAGCCGGGTTCCCGCCTGTCCCCCTTGGATGGCCTGGAGGGCCTCCAGGACCTCGTCGATGGTGATGGGTCGGCCGTTATACTTCACCACCCGGTGGTGGACCCGGACCAGGGTTTCCTGCTGGAGGAGGTCCGCAAGCTGGCCCGAGTAGTTGTGTTCGAGGGTCACGACCCTCCGCCCCTCCAACAGGGGCCCCACCTGGGGGAAGGGCCAAAGGAGCTTGAGGTGGAGGTAGCCCACCCCCTTTAGGCGCCCTAGGGCCTCCAGGACCGCCCCCTTCACCGAGCCGAAGCCCACCACCAGGATCTCCCCATCCCCAAAGAGGGTGTACTGGTCCTCCTTGGGGATCTCGGCAAGGGCGGTCTTGAGCTTTTGCATCCGCTTTTCCATCTGGGCTTCCCTAAGGACGGGGTCTTCGGTGATGTGGCCCAGCTCGTCGTGCTCGTCCGAGGTGGTCCAGTGGAACCAACCCGGGGTGCCCAAGGGGACGAAGGGGGAGATCCCGTCCCCGCTTGGGGCATACCGGGGATAGGGGGTGGGCCGCCCCTCCTTGGGGGTGAGGCGCCTTTCCCCATCCAGGCTGAGGACCCGGAGGCTTTCCCTGGGCAGCACTTGGCCCGAGGAGGCGAGGAACTTGTCCAGGAGGTGGACCACCACCAGCTGGTAGCGCCAGGCCC
>JBEPYU010000067.1:0-5667 GCA_041641215.1 Thermaceae bacterium | reverse complement strand
GCCTCGAGGTAGGCGTTGGAGGAGTAGCTGAACGCATAGCGCATAACGGCGTTAGCCGCGGAAAGAAGGGTGACGACGAGGACCAGCCATACCGTGAGTCGTCCTATCCTCTCGCTGAGTCCGTCGACGGCTTGGGACACCCTAAGGAGAAAGCGCATACTTTCTTAACCTCCCTTATAGACCCGTCCTATCCTACCCAGGGGGTGGGTGGTGGTCAACCGTTGTGGCCCAAAGGGGTGCAATTGGGAGCATCCAAAGGGTCCTTGGGTCCAGGAGGGATGGGTATAATCCAAGGCGTGCTCTGGCTTAGGGACCGGGTCCTCTCCCTGGAGCGTCCCCTCATCATGGGGGTTTTGAACGTCACGCCCGATTCCTTCTCTGACGGGGGGCTTTACCTGGATCCCGAAAAGGCCCTCCTTAAGGCCCAGGCCATGGTGGAGGAAGGGGCGGACATCCTGGACTTGGGGGCAGAGTCTACCCGCCCGGGGGCGGAGCCCGTGCCGGTGGAGGAGGAAAGGAGGCGTCTTTTACCTGTCTTGGAAGCTGTTTTGGCCTTGGGGGTACCGGTCTCGGTGGACACCCGTAAGCCCGAGGTGGCGGAGGAGGCCTTGGGGATGGGGGCCCATCTCCTCAACGACGTGACGGGGCTTAGGGACGAAAGGATGCGGGCCATTGCCGCCCGCTATGGGGTCCCTGCGGTCATCATGCACATGCCCGTGCCTGACCCCAAGACCATGATGGACCATGCCCACTACCAGGACGTGGTGGCCGAAGTTCGGGCCTTCCTCAAGGCCCAGGCAGAGCAGGCCCTAAGGGAAGGGGTTCCCCAGGTCATCCTGGACCCAGGCTTTGGCTTTGGCAAGCGCCTCGAGCACAACCTGGCCCTTCTTCGCCATCTGGAGGCCATTGTGGACCTGGGCCATCCCGTCTTGGTAGGCCTCTCCCGAAAACGGACCATTGGGGAGCTCACGGGGGTGGAGGATCCCCAGGCCCGGGTGGCGGGGAGCCTAGCCGCCCACCTCTATGCGGTGGCCAAGGGGGCTAGGATCCTTCGGGTCCACGACGTGAAGGCCCACCGGGAGGCCCTTGCGGTCTGGAGCGCCCTAGGCTAGATGGGAAGGATTGCCCTTTTAGGCTTGGAGTTTTACGGCCGCCACGGCGTACGCCCCGAGGAGGGGCGGCTTGGGGCCCGGTTTGTGGTGGACCTCTGGCTGGAGGTGGCCTTTGAGGGCCGGGGGGACCGCCTGGAGGAAACCGTGGACTACGCCCAGGTCTATGCCCTGGTGGAGCGGGAGGTTACGGGTAGGCGCTTTTACCTCATCGAGGCCTTGGCCGACCATCTGGCCCAAACCCTCCTCGAGGCCTTTCCTCGACTTGTGAGGGTTCGGGTGAGGGTGCACAAGCCCCACGCGCCCATTCCGGGTGTGTTCCGGGACGTGTACGCCGAAACCGAAAGGGCCCGTTCCTGAGGTACTTTTTTCTCATCTTGCCTTCATAGGGGGGGATGTGGTAGGATGCCCCCGCCCCAAAGGGGGTGAGCCTCCTATCCTTACCCCCACCGCTCCGGGGATTGAGCGGTGGGTTATAAAGGCTTCATCCGGGTGCGATAGACTGGGACTTGGGCCCGGGAGGGCTAGGCTATGGAAAGGGTAGCCATATTTATCGACGGATCCAACCTCTATAAGGGGCTGGTCCAGCATCTGGGGAGCGATTATCGCCTGAACTTTATGGAGTTCATTACCCTCCTCACCGCAGGGAGGCGCCTCCTCAGGGCCTACTACTACAACGCCCCCCTGCCCCCAGAAGACCCTGCGGCCAAGGCCCACCAGAGCTTCCTCAATTACCTAAAGCGGGTCCCCTACGTGGCCTTGCGTTTGGGCCGCCTCGAGCGGCGGGCGGAAGGCTTTGTGGAAAAGGGCGTAGATATCCAGATCGCCATCGACATGCTCCGCCTGGCCTTTCTAAACGCCTACGACATCGCGGTCTTGGTTTCGGGGGACGGGGACTTCGCGGAGGTGGTCAAGGTGGTGCAGGACCTGGGCAAGCAGGTGGAGAACACCACCTTCCAGGCCTTGGCCTCCCACCGGCTGGCCCAGCAGGCTGACCGCTTCTACCCCTTGGACACCTTCCCCTGGGAAAGGCTCAAGGCCCACCTCAACCCCCCGGGGGAAGCCTTAGGGGAGGCTGGAGGGGGGGAGGCCTAAAGGAGCTCCTCTTCCCGGAAGAAGAGGGCGATCTCCCGCTTGGCGTCCTCGAGGGTGGCTGAGCCGTGCACCACGTTCTCGTCAATGGAGGTGGCGTAATCCCCGCGGATGGTCCCGGGGAGGGCGTCTTTGGGATGGGTGGCCCCCATCATCTTCCGCACCTCGGCCACCGCGTTTTCCCCCTCCAAGACCATGGCCACCACGGGTCCTGAGGTGATGAAGGCCAAAAGACCTTCGAAGAAGGGTTTTTCCCTATGTTCGGCGTAGTGGCGTTCGGCTAGATCCCGATCTAGCCGCATCAGCTTTAGGGCTACCAAGCGGAACCCTTTCCTTTCGAAGCGGGCGAGAATCTCCCCTACCAGGCCCCTGCGTACCCCATCGGGCTTGACCATGACGAAAGTGCGTTCCATCCCGTAAGGAGTCTATCCGAAAGGATAAGGCCCGTCTAGGGTCCTTTCAAGGCGTTCAAGAGGATGTAAACTACCACCAGGATCCAAAGGAGGAAGAGCCAGAGGTTTGTACGGCGTAAGCCCCCTTGCCCCTTAGGGGGTTCCGCGGACTGGCTTAGGGGTTCCACCACCTGGGTGGGCAGCTCCTCGGGCACTTTGCCGAGCTGGAGCTTTACGGGTTCACCCGCAGCGTAGAGGAGAGGGAGGGCATAGGGCCGTACCTTTTCGGGTAGCCTTTCGGGGAGGCGTATGACCCCCACGCTGATGTTATCGGGGCCGCCCCACTCGTTGGCCAAGGCGATAAGCCGTTGGACCGCCTCCTCCGGGGGGAAGGCTTTGAGCACCCTGGCTAAAACCCGGTCCTCCAGCACCCCGTAAAGCCCATCCGTGCAGAGGAGGAGGGTATCCTTGGGCTCCAGGCTTAGCCCTAGGAGGTCCACCCGGGCCTCAGGGAAGGATCCCAAGGCGTTGGTAATGACGTTGCGCCAACGGTGCACCCGGGCTTCCTCCGGGGAAAGGATGCCCTGGCGTACCCTTTCCGCCACCCAAGAGTGGTCCTCCGTAAGCTGTTTGAGGACCCCATGGCGGAAGAGGTAGGCCCTGGAATCCCCCACGTGGCCGATCAGGGCGTAGGGCGGGTCCAGGACCAGGGCGGTTACCGTGGTGCCCATGCCCCTGCGATCAGCCCATTGGGCCTGTTGGTAGATGAGGCGGTTGGCCTCTTCCAAGGCCTCCACAAGGGCCTTGGGGGAGGGTTCCCTCCCCTTTAGGTTTTGGAGGATGGTTTCTACAGCGAGCCTTGAAGCGACCTCCCCCGTTTTGTGCCCCCCCATCCCGTCCGCCACCACGAAGATCCCCCCCCAGGGGGTAAGGGTGTGGCCCACCGCGTCCTCGTTCTTGGGACGCCTGAGGCCGGGATGGGTGAGGATGGCAAAGGTGAGGCTGGACACTCAGGACATTTTAGCCCATGGGGCCTGGGAAGGGTAGGGGCGAGCTCCCCTTTTCCCAGCCAGGGCCGAAAGGGTAGGCCCCCCTCCTGGAGGCCCCGTTCCCCAGCAGATTGGTGTAGTGTAAAACCCAAGGGGGGTTTATGACCGAACGGGAACTGCAGTCCGCCTTCCAGGCCCTTTCCGAGGGGGAAAAGGGGGCCTTTAAGGAGGAGGAAAACCGGGAGTGGGTCGAGTCCTTGGAGTACGTCCTCAAGGTGGAAGGCCCCGAGCGGGTAGAGGAGATCTTACGCCTTCTGGACGAGTACCTTTACCTCCAAGGCCTAGTGCCCTCCAACCGGCTTTCTACCCCCTATCTGAACACCATCCCTAAGGCCTTAGAGCCTCCCTACCCGGGGGACCTCGAGGTCGAAAGGCGCATCGCCAACATCCTCCGCTGGAACGTGGCCATGATGGTCACCCGGGCCAACCAAAAGGCCGAGGGGATCGGGGGGCATATCGCCACCTACGCCTCCATCGCCGAGCTTTATGAGGTGGGCTTCAACCACTTCTTCCGGGGGCCGGAGGCGGGGCTTGACCGGGATCTCGTCTTCTTCCAGGGCCACGCCTCCCCGGGGAACTACGCCCGGGCCTTTTTGGAGGGGAGGCTTACGGAGGAGGACCTCGAGAACTTCCGCCGGGAGGTTCATCCGCCCGTGGAGGGGGGGAGGGGGCTATCCAGCTATCCCCACCCCTGGCTCATGCCCGACTTTTGGGAGTTCCCCACGGTCTCCATGGGCTTAGGCCCCATCCAGGCCATCTACCAGGCCCGCTTCATGCGCTACCTGGAGGACCGGGGCCTTAAGCCCAAAAGCGGGGCCAAGGTGTGGGCTTTCCTCGGGGACGGGGAACACGACGAACCGGAGACCGTAGGGGCCCTCCACCTTGCGGCCCGGGAGGGGCTGGATAACCTCATCTTCGTGGTGAACTGCAACCTTCAGCGCCTGGATGGGCCTGTCCGGGGCAACTCCAAGGTCATCCAAGAGCTCGAGCGCCTCTATAGGGGCGCAGGCTGGCGGGTCATCAAGGTGGTGTGGGGCTCGGCTTGGGATGAGCTTTTGGAGAAGGACCAGGAGGGGCACCTCCTGAGGCGGTTTGAGGCCTTGGTGGATGGGGAGTCCCAGCGCTACGCGGCCTTTGGGGGTAAGGAGCTCAGGGAGCGCTTCTTCAACACCCCCGAGCTTAAGCGCCTCATTGAGGGGATGACCGACGAGGACCTCACCCGGCTTACCCGTTCCCGGGGTGGGCACGACCTCAAGAAGATCTACGCGGCCTACAAGGCCGCGGTGGAGCACCGGGGTAGCCCAGTGGTCATCCTGGCCCGGACCATCAAGGGCTACGGCATGGGCCCCACGGTGATGGCCAAGAACGTGGCCCACCAGGTGAAAAAGCTCACGGAGGAGGACCTCAAGGAGGCCCGGGACTTCCTGGGGATCCCCATCCCCGATGACCGCCTCCCTGAGCTTCCCTACTACCACCCAGGCCCGGAGGCCCCCGAGGTCCGCTACCTTCGGGAAAGGCGCGAGGCCCTCGGCGGGTTCATCCCTGAGAGGCGGGTCCGCTTCCAGGGGGGCCTCGAGGTCCCGGACGAGGCCTTTTTCCAGGAGTTCTACGAGGGCTCGGGTGGGCGGGCCCTTTCCACCACCATGGCCTTTGTGCGGCTTCTGGCCAAGCTCCTCCGCCACCCCAAAATCGGCAAGCTCATCGTGCCCATCATCCCCGACGAGGCCCGGACCTTTGGCATGGAGGCCCTCATCGCCCAGGTGGGGATCTACTCCCCCCAGGGGCAGCTTTACATCCCCGTGGACGCGGGTACCCTCACCGCCTATAGGGAAAGCCGGCAGGGCCAGATCCTGGAGGAGGGGATCACGGAGGCCGGAGCCATGGCGGACTTCATCGCCGCAGGCACGGCCTACGCCCACTGGGGCATCCCCACCATTCCCTTCCTCATCACCTACTCCATGTTCGGCCTGCAGCGCATAGGGGACCTGGTCTGGGCCGCGGCGGACCAAAGGGCCCGGGGCTTCC
>JBEPYU010000066.1:0-5853 GCA_041641215.1 Thermaceae bacterium | reverse complement strand
TGAGGGCCAACAAGCCCCACAAGGGATACCGCCGGTTGCGGGCCCTGGGGTCGGGGACTTGGGACAAGGCCTCGCGTAGGGTCATGCCCCCTCTTTACCCCAAGGCCACATATCGGTCAAGTCTGGGTCGGGGCCCCCATGCAGGCTTACGCCTGCATGGGGTGGTATAAGTCGATACCTAGGGGAGGAGCCTCCTTGGCCCAGGCCTCCCAGGTCCGAACCCAAAGGAGAAGGGATAGGAGATGGCTAGGCAGGTGGGCATCCACCCCCACCAAGACCCCTTCCCTCTCCACCAGGTAAAGGCGGCCCACGGTCTTTGGATGGGGGTGGTAGAAGCCCAAGGCCCCCGGGCGAAGGAGCTCCTCCATCCGCCCGGAATTGGCCAGGTGCAGGGGCCCCACATCCGCCTCCACCAGAAAACGGTTTTTGCGCCTTGGGAAGGGGAAGTTCCACAAACAAAGCCTGGCCTAAAAGGCCAGGCACCTGGCGGAGAGGGCGGGATTCGAACCCGCGGTACCGGGTTTACCGGTACAGCACCTTAGCAGGGTGCCGCCTTCGACCACTCGGCCACCTCTCCCCGTTTGGCGGAGGGTGAGGGATTCGAACCCCCGGTGGGCCTGGGGCCCACAGCGGTTTTCAAGACCGCCGCCTTCAACCACTCGGCCAACCCTCCCCAAAGGACTGGCCGCACCCTCCACTATGCGGCAAGGGGTGGCACGGTGTCAATCCCCAGATTTATCCTGAAAGGGTGCGGAAGCGCCTCTTCGCTCAGCTCCTACCCCCCCTAGCCCAAGCCCACCTCCGCCTGAGCGAAGACCTCAGGCGGGCCCTCCTGGGGGACCTCGAGGGGGTGGTCTTGGAGCTTGGCCCGGGCACCGGGGTCAACCTACCCCTCTTCGGGCCCAGAGTCCGCTGGTGGTGGGGCCTAGAGCCCAACCCCTACCTCCACCCCCATCTGGAAAGGGCCCTCGAGGCCCAAGGCCTTCCCGGAAGGGTCCTCCCTGGAAGAGCTGAGGCCATCCCCCTGCCGGATGGGAGCGTGGATGCGGCGGTAGCTACCCTGGTCCTCTGCTCCGTCTCCAACCTCCAAGGGGCCCTCCGGGAGATCCAACGCGTCCTAAAGCCAGGTGGGGTCTTGGTGTTCTTGGAACACGTGGCTGCCCCCCCCAAGACCCCTCTCCGCCTAGCCCAAGACCTCTTCGCCCCCCTTTGGGCGTTTTTGGGGGATGGGTGCCACCCCAACCGGGAAACCCTTAAGGCCTTGGAAGGGGCGGGGTTCTCCCCCATCCAAGCCCAGGACTTCCGCCTACCCCTAGGCCTTGTCGCCCCCCACGTGGCCGGGAAGGCCTACAAGCCTAGGCCCAACGCACCTCCTCTACCCCCTCCACCTTCCGGAGGGCCTTGAGGAGGAATTCCCGTTCCCCGTCCGTCACCGTAAGGCGGAGACGGATCCGGGCCTTAGGCCCCAGGACCCGGGTATCGGAGCCCAGGGCGCTCTTGCCTGCCCCGGCCACCACGTCCATCACGTCCCGAAGCAGCCCCGCCCGATCCCGGGCCAGGATCTCCAGCACGGAAACCTCTCCCCTCACCCCCTCCCAGTAGGCCCCAAGGATCCGGTCGGCCTCGGGGCCTTGGAGAAGCCGGCGGAGGTTCGGGCAATCCGCCCGGTGGACCGTAACCCCCCGGCCCCGGGTGATGAAGGCCAGGATGGGATCCCCCTTGGCCGGTTTGCAGCAGGAGGCCAGGTGGATAGGGGCCTGAAGGTCCTGCTCGAGGCGGATGCCCCACTCGTTTCGGGGGCGGGGGCTTGGGGTTGGGGCCCGGACGCGGGCCTTTCGGTAGAGGAGCTCGGCTACCCGCCTCGGGGTGAGGCGGTTTTGGGCCAGGGCCATGTAGACCTCTTCGGGAGAAGGGGGAAGACCAAGGCGACGAGACACTTCCTCAAGCTGGCTATCCGTGGGCTTGGGCAGACCCCGGCGCTTCAGGTAACCCTCAAGAAGGGCTTGGCCCCGCTCCAGGGTTTCCCTTTTCTCCTTAGCCCGGAAGTACTGGCGGATCTTGTTCCGGGCGGTGCGGGTCTTGGCGAACTCCAGCCAGCCCTTAGAAGGGTGGGCGTTTTTGCTGGTGAGGATCTCTACGATCTCCCCGTTTTGGAGCTCATAGGAAAGGGGGACGATGCGGCCGTTGACCTTGGCCCCCACCATCCGGTGGCCCACCTCCGTGTGGATGTGGTAGGCGAAGTCTACCGGAGTGGCGCCTCGCGGAAGGTTGATGATGCGACCTTTGGGGGTAAACACGAAGACCCGGCCCCCCAAAAGGTCGCGGATGACGGCCTCCACAAACTCCCGGGAGCTGCTAAACTCCTGCTGCCACTCCTGGATGTTCTTAAGCCAAGAGATCCGCCTTTTGACCTCCTCGGGGTCAGTCAGGCCCTCCTTGTAAAGCCAGTGGGCGGCGATCCCATACTCGGCCACCCGGTGCATCTTCTGGGTGCGGATCTGGACCTCGAGGGGCAACCCCTCGAGGCCGATGACCGTGGTGTGGAGGCTCTGGTAGCCGTTGGGCTTGGGCATGGCGATGTAGTCCTTGACCCGGCCGGGAATGGGTTGCCAAAGGGCATGCACCAGGCCCAGGACGTGGTAGCACACCTGTTTCTCCCTGAGGGTCTGGGCCTCTTCCGTGGGGGCGGGCCGGGGCTCGAGGATCACCCGGATGGCCAGGAGGTCATAGATCTGCTCCAGGGCCTTGCCCTCCCGCTCCATCTTGCGCCAGATGGAGTAGAGGTGCTTGGGCCTCCCCGTAACCTCCACCCCCTGGATCTGGGCCTGGAGGAGCTCATCCTTGGCCAAAGCCTCTTCCAAAAGGGCGATGGACCTCTGGATGAGGGCCTCCCGGGCCTCCTGGCCCTGGCGGATCCGCTCCTGGAGCTGACGGTAAGCCTCCGGATAGAGGTAACGGAAGGCCAGGTCCTCGAGCTCCCATTTGAGTTGGCCTATGCCCAGGCGGTGGGCCAGGGGGGCGTAGATCTCCAGGGTCTCCTGGGCGATCCTCCGCTGCTTGTCCTCGGGCATGTGCTCAAGGGTGCGGAGGTTATGGAGGCGGTCCGCCAGCTTCACGATGATGATGCGCACATCCTCGGCCATGGCGATGAACATCTGGCGGAGGTCCTCAGCCCGGCCCTCCTCCCCCTCGAGGTTGGCCAGCTTGTAGAGCTTGCTGACCTTGGTCTCCCCCTCCACGATCCTCCGCACCCCGGGGCCGAAGCGTCTTTCGATCTCCGAGGGGTCAACCCCGCAGTCCTCGAGGGTGTCGTGGAGGAGTCCGGCCATCAGGGTCTCTGCGTCCATGCGGAGGCTAGCCAGGATCTCGGCTACGGCCACGGGGTGGACGATGTAGGGTTCCCCGCTCCGCCTATACTGGCCCCGGTGGGCCTCCTCCGCAAAGCGATAGGCCTCCTCCACCCGCCCCACCCCGGGCCCGAGATAGGCCAGCTTAGGGGCAAGTCCCTCCCAGAGGTCCAAACCGCCCACCTTGTTCCAGTTTAGGACAAGGCCCTAGCCTAGGGTGCGGATCTCCTGCAGGAAAGCAGAGAGGGTGCTCCTCTCCATCAAGGCTACAAGCAGCCGGCTGTCCCGAGGTACGGTCACCAATGCCCGTTCCTTTAGGAGAAGGACCGCAGCCCTAGGCCTAGAGCCCAAAGCCCGGTCAAAACGGGCCAAGGCCTCCTGGTAGGCCCGAAGGGGCTTTTGGAGAAGCGAAGGGACCTCCTCTAGGAAGGCCAAGATCGCCACCCCAGGAAGCCTAAGCCGATCCAAGGCCTCAGGGAGCCTCTCGGGGGTGGGTTCCTTAGGGGAGGGTCCACCCTGCAACAGGGCCTCGAGGTGGGCCTCGAGCTGGGCTGGGCTCAGCTCCCTAAGCACTGCCTGGGCCGCCTTCTCCTCCTCCAAGAGGGTCTTGAGCAGGGGTTCGGCCTGGAGAAGGGCCTTTTCCACTTCCACGATCCCCCTTGGGCCAAGCCGAGGGAGCCTCTCCAGGGCGGCCTCCAAAAAGGCGGCCAAGGGCTTCAGGCGGTCTTGGGTCTCGCTCTTGAAGCCCTGCAAGCCCCCATAGGTCTTCCGGAAGGCCAAAAGACGGGTTTCGAGTTCGGAACGCTTGGCCTCGAGTTTGCGCTGGAGGGCCTGAAGGGCCCGGGCAATGGGGGCTGGGTCGGGAAGGGGCTTGTTTTTCTCCGCCTCGATGCTCCTAAGCACCGCCTCCCCCCCCAAGGGGCGAAGGCGTTCCGCCAAGGCCTGCAGGCGCTCGAGTTCCTCCAGGGACCTCTGCCGCTTTTCGGCCTCGAGGGCGGCAAGCCTAGCCCTCAGGGCCTCCAAATCCGGTATGGTCCCGGCCTCGAGCTGGGCCTCCGCCTCGGCCAAAAGGGCCTCCGCCCCCAGGGCCTGGGCCTTGGGCTTGAGGGCCTCAAGGGCCTTTTGGGCCTCCCCTAGCTTAGCCTTAAGGGCCTCGAGCTCCCCCTCCTGCCTAAGGAGCTCCGCATAGCGGGCCCGGATCCGGGGGAGCTCGGTGGCCAGGCTAGGGGTGGGCAAGGCCTTCAAGGCCTGGAGCAGGGGAGCGTAGGCTTCCCCCTTGGCCGCAAGTTCGGCCATGAGGGCTTTCCTCTCTCCTTCCAGGCGCTTTTCCTCCTCAGCCCGCTGCCTGGCCTCCTCTTCGAGCTTCCCAACGCCCTCCTCCAGGGGACCAAGCTCGGGGAGCCCGCCCTCCTCCAGGATCTCCTGGGCCAAGCTCAAGGCCTTGGTCAGGGAAGCCTTGGCCTCGGCAGGAAGGGCTAGGCGCCTTAGGGAATCCTCCAGCTGGAGGAGCCGGGCACGGCGCTCTGCCCTGAGGTCCGCCAAGGCCCCCTCGAGGAGGCCTTCCAGCTCGGAGAGCTTAGCCCCTACGGGAGTGCCCGCCTCCAAAAGGGCCTCCACCTCGGCCAGCAGGGGGGCCACCGTGGCCTGGGTGAGGACGGGGGCGTAGCGCTCCTTCAAGGCGCTGAGACGCCTCCTCTCCTCCTCCACCTCCATGGCCTGAATGTGCCTCGAGGCCTCCTCCGGAAGGGTTTCCAGATCCAGCCAAACCCCCTCCTCGGGAGCCTCCTCCACCGTAACATGGACCTCCTCCCCCCCCGCCCCCCTTGCCTCGGATGGCTCCGCGAGCTGGACGGCGCTGGAAACGAGGAGCTTCCTCAGCTCTAAGGCCAAGGCCCGGGCCCTTTCCACCTCTGCGGAGGCCAGGGTCTTTTCCTCATGGGCCTTGCGGATCTCCCTAAGGAGGGCTTCCAGGCGGCGCACCTTGGCCCCACCCAGGTGGCGCACCCGTTCCAGGCTCTCCTCCAGGTAGGCCAGGTCCTGGGCCTGGCGGAGAAGGGCCTCCTCCAAGCGCTCTTCCAGGGCCTCGAGGAGGCGTTGGGCCTCCTCCGCCCGCCTAGGGTCCCAGGCCTCCCTTAAGCTCCGCACCAAGGCCCGGAGCCTCCCCACCTCGGGCCAATCCAAGTAGATCTGGAAGCGCTTAAGGCCTGCCTCCAAAGCCTCCAGGTGGGGAGAGGCCTCCCCCAAGCGCTCCAAGATCCCTTGGACCACGGCCTTGGCCTCCCTTGGGGAAAGGCGGGCCTGGAGGGCCCGGAAAACGGGACCTTTGAGCAAGGTCTCCACCTCTTCCCGGGAAAGGGCCTCTGGCCCTTTGCCCAGGTACTTTACCCCCTCCTCCCACACCGCCTCGGCCCGGGAACCCAGGTGGGGCCGGAGGGCCTCGAGGATCACCGTCTGGAAGTCGGGCATCCTTCCCTAATTATTCTTCTTAATCCCCAAAGACCCCCCG
>JBEPYU010000065.1:0-5897 GCA_041641215.1 Thermaceae bacterium | reverse complement strand
AGTGTGCGCAGTTGCCACTCGGAGAGTTCTGGTAAGCTGGGAGGGAGCTTGGGTGTTCCCACACATTTATCCAAGCCCCCTTCCTTATTGGCCTGTCAATGCATATGCAGGTGAATATCCGAAAGGGGGGGTTTACTAGGGATATGCGGATCCTAGTTTCAAACGACGATGGGATTTTTTCCCCAGGGATTAAAGCCCTTGGCCTGGCCATGCGGGCCCTGGGGGAGGTCTATGTGGTGGCCCCTGACGTGGAGCGCTCCGCGGTTGGGCACAGCATCACCGTTCGGCGCCCCTTGCGGTTTAGGCTTACGGAAAGCGCGGGGTTTGGGGAGATCCCCGCCTACCGGGTGGACGGGACCCCCGCGGACTGCGTGGTCCTTGGGGTTCACCTCCTGGGCCGCCCCGACCTTGTGGTCTCGGGGATCAACCTGGGGGTCAACCTGGGCTTGGACCTCACCCATTCGGGCACGGTGGCCGCAGCCCTCGAGGGGGCCTCTATGGGCATCCCTTCCCTGGCCTTTAGCCTGGACCTGAGTGGGGAGGGGGTAGACTTCGAGCTTGCGGCCAGATGGGCGGTCCGGATCGCCGAGCGGGTGGCGCAAAGGGGGTTGCCCAAGGGGGTGCTTTTGAACGTGAATTTCCCCGCAGGGGAACCTAAGGGCCTAATGGTGACCCGTCTTTCCACCCACCGCTTTGAGGACAAAGTGGTGGAGCGCCTAGACCCTGATGGCCGGCCCTACTACTGGATTGCGGGAAGCCCCATCGGGGAGGAGGAAGAGGGTACGGATCTATTTGCCATCCGCCGGGGCTATATCTCCGTAACCCCGGTGAGCCTGGACTTCACGGCCCATGGGTTTAAGGAGACCCTGGAGGCTTGGTTTGGGGGGGAATAGTACCCTTTACTTCTGGTTCCTGCGCTTCCAGGTTCCAAAAAACTCCACGGGGACTTTCTACCGGGGTCCCCATGCGGGCTTGGGGCCCGCATGGGGTGGTATAAGCCGTACGGGCAAGCCCTCCTCGAGCCTCAGGGCTTCCCGGGCATGGCCGCGGTTGACCCCGATCTCCAAAAGCCCCCCGCTCCCCAGGTAGGCCACGGGCCTACCCGGTTCCACCTCCCCAAAGGTCCTGCGGATGGGAACCCTCAGGCCACCCACCTCCACCCATCCCCCAAGGGGTGCCTGGAGGAGGGTGGTGATGGCGTTGCCGAAGCGGTCGAAGGTGAGGATTTCCCCAAGGGGCCCCGGGGTGAGGTGGAGGGGAAGACGGACGAGGTCCTGGGGATCCAAGGGGGGCCCGAGGGCCTGGGGATCCAGGCCTAAGGCCAGGTGGCGGGCCGCGGGGGCGAAGAGGTCCCGGCCGTGGAAGGTGGCCCTCCCGGGGGCCCAGCCGGGGAGGGTGGCCTTGGGCTTGGGGGGCCGGACCTGGTCCAGGAGGAAGGCGGCCTTGGGGGGGTCTAGGCGCCAGGCCAGGGTGAAGAGGCCATTGTCCGGCCCCACGTAGGCCCAGCGCCCCAAGGCGGCGATGGCCCGGCGGGCGGTGCCTACCCCGGGGTCCACCACCCCGAGGATCACCGTTCCCTCGGGGAGGTAGGGAAGGGCCTCAAAAAGGGCGTAGGCTCCCCGGCGGAGGTCCCCCGGGGGCAGGTCATGGGCCAGGTCCTCCACGGGGATCCCATGGGACCTAAGGAAGGTCCGGACGAGACCCGCGTAAGGGTCCTCAAGGCCGAAATCCGAGAGGAAGGCTACCCTCATAGCAGGGTTCTCACCCAAGGGGGAGGGAGGAAGGCCAGGATCAGGGCCAGGACCACCCACCCTAGGGCCAGGGGCCAGGTTGCGGCGAGGCGCCGGCGGACCCAAAGGAGGAGCCCTCCCGCAAGGAGGAGGAAAAGGGGTGGGCCAGGGAAAAGGAGGGCGAAGGCCAAGGCCGCAAGGGGGTAGGCGAGTTCCCGGTAGCGTTCCTGGAGGGCTAGGGGCAAAGCCCCCCGGTAGAAAGGTTCTGACAGGGCCAGAGCCAGGAGGCTAAGGGGATGGACCTCGAGGCGAGAAAGGCCCAGGACCTCACGCAAGGCCCCGTAGGCGAGAAGGAGGAGGAAGAGGATAGGGCCTACCCAAACCCCTTCCCAGGAGGTCTCCCGGGGGCCCAGGATCTCCCCAAGGCGGGCCCGGGGCCAGAGGACCAGGACCCCAAGGAGGAGGAAGACCCCCAGGAGGAAATGGACCAGGGGCCCTAGGGCCTCCGCCTGCCCAGGGGTGAGGAGGGCCAGGAGGTTCCCGTAAAGGGTCCGCCCCAGGAACACCCCCACCCCCAGGGCCAGCACCAGGGACCCTAGCCCCCAAAGGAGGAGACGGCCAGGTCCAGGCAGGGGGTTTTCCACCACCTCGAGGCTTTGGAGGGGTTCGACCCGGCTTTCCCCCAGGGAGAGGAGGACCAGAAAGGCCAGCAGGAGCAGAAGCCAAGGCCAGGCCCAAAGGAGGAAGCGGCGGGGGAGGTTCTCCACCTGGCCCAGCTGGACCAGGCTGGCCCAGCCCCTTTCCCAGTCCCCTTGGCCCAGATAGGCTAGGGCCAGGGCGATAAGGGCCTCCTCGTAGAGCCCCAAGGAGGTGGTCAGGCGGGGCAGGAGGGCCTCCATCTGGCTGGCGGCTTCCCCAAGGCGCCCGAGGAGGAGGAGTGCCCGTCCTTTGAGGATCGCCTCCTCAGGGGTATCGCCCAGGACTCCCCACGCCTCTTGGGGGCGGCCTAGGGCCAGGTACAGGCGGGCCAGGAGGAGGCGGGTCTCCCGGTCCCTTTCCCCCTTCAGGGCTAACCCTAGGGCCTCCTCGTAGCGGCCTAGCCTCTCTAGGGCCAAGGCCTGCAGGAGGGCCCCTTCCCCTTGGGCAGGTAGGCCTAGGGCCAGCACTTCCCGATAGCGGCCTTCCTGGAGAAGGACCCTCGCCCTTAGGGGTAGGGTTCCGGGGTCGTCGCCTAGGCGCTCCAGGTAGGCCTTGGCCTTTCCGGGTTCTCCCCGGTCTAGGTGGATGCGGACGAGGAGCTTGAGGCTGGGCCGGTGGTTGGGATCGCTCACCAGGGCCAGCTCGCAGGTGGCCTGGGCTCCCTCTAGGGCTCCTTGGGCATAGAGGCGGGCGCAGCGTTCGTAGTAGGCCTTGGGTCCCACTTGGGCCAGGCTTAAGCCTAGGAGAAAAAGACCCCATACTCCCCGCATGGGCCTAGTTTATGCTAGCCACCCCACGAGCCCCCCGGTTAGGGTATGGTATGGGCAATGTTCCGCGTGGGCATCCTTACCGTTTCCGATCGGGGGGCCCGGGGGGAAAGGCCCGACACCTCCCACCTGGCCATCCGGGAGGTCCTGGCCGGGGGGCCTTACCAGGTGGTGGCCTATGAGCTAGTGCCCGACGAGCCCCCCATGATCAAGCGGGTCCTGCGGCTTTGGGCGGATCGGGACCAGTTGGACCTCATCCTCACCACAGGGGGTACGGGCCTGGCCCCTAGGGACCAGACCCCTGAGGCCACCCGGGAGGTCCTGGAGCGGGAGGCCCCGGGCCTTGCCGAGCTCATGCGCCTTGCGGGGCTTAAGAAGACCCCCATGGCCGCCCTTTCCCGGGGGGTGGCGGGGGTTCGGGGCAGGACCCTTATCCTCAACCTCCCGGGAAGCCCCAAGGGGGCGCGGGAGTCCTTGGAGGCCGTTTTGCCCATCCTGCCCCACGCCCTTGGCCTCCTTGCGGGCAGAACGTGTGGGGAGGAGGGCCATGGCTAGGGTTCCCGAACCCTCGGTTTTCCTGGTCCTGGACGAGGCCAAGCAGCGGGCTCGGGCTCGAGGCCAGGCCCTTATCGACCTCTCCATCGGCTCCACGGACCTCCTGCCCCCAGAGGCCCCCTTAAGGGCCTTAAGGGAGGCCCTGGATGATCCCGCCACCTATGGCTACGCCTTAAAGAGCGCCACCTTGCCCTTCCTCGAGGCCGCCTCCTCTTGGTACGAGGGGCGCTACGGGGTGCGCCTAGACCCGAGGAGGGAGGCCTTGGCCCTGATCGGGAGCCAAGAGGGCCTGGCCCACCTTCTCCTGGCCCTTACGGAACCGGGGGATCTAGTCCTCCTCCCCGAGGTGGCCTACCCGAGCTACTTCGGGGCCCTCAAGGTGGCCTCCTTGGAGGCCTTTTACCTCCCCTTGAGGGGGGATGGCCTTGCGGACCTCGCCCAGGTGCCGGAGGAGGTGGCCGGGCGGGCCAAGGTCCTCCTCCTCAACTACCCCAACAACCCCACAGGGGCCCTGGCGGATTGGGGCTACTTCGAGGAGGCCCTAGCTTTTGCCAGGCGGTATGGGCTTTACCTCGTCCACGATAACCCCTACGTGGACCAGGTCTACGAGGGGGAGGCCCCTTCACCCTTGGCCCTTCCCGGGGCGAGGGAACGGGTGGTGGAGCTCTTCTCCCTTTCTAAGAGCTATAACCTCGCGGGCTTCCGGCTGGGCTTTGCCTTAGGGAGCGAGGAGGCCCTCGCCCGTTTGGAGCGGGTCAAGGGGGTCATCGACTTCAACCAGTACGCGGGCATCCTGCGCATGGGGGTGGAGGCCCTAAAGACCCCGAGGGAGACCACCCGAGGCTACGCCCAGGTCTACCGGGAGCGGGCCCTGGCCCTTGGGGAGGCCCTAGGGGGGGCCTTAGACCTCCTTCCCCCTAGGGCCACCATGTACCTCTGGGGGAGGCTACCCGAGGGGGTGGATGACCTGGCCTTTGCCCTGGGCCTGGTGGAAGAGGGGGTGGCCCTGGCCCCAGGGCGGGGGTTTGGTCCCGGGGGGAAGGGCCATGTGCGGATCGCCCTGGTGCGCCCCCTAGGGGAACTCTTGGAGGCCGCAAGGCGCATCCGGAAGGCCCTTACTGCCAGCGCTCCTCCGGGGGGAGGCCCCTGAGGGCCCTCAAGACCTCCCCCACGAGGTAGAGGCTTCCCGCCACCACCACCCTATCCGCTAGGCGGAAGGCCTGGCCTATGGCCTTTAGGGGTTCGGCCTCTACCAGGGCCCCGGGGAAGAGGGGGAGGAGGGCTTCGGGGTCTAGGCTCCTTGGGGAGGCGTAGCGGGTAAGGACCACGGGGCCTAGGTCCCGCAAGGCCTCGGCCATGGCCTTGTGGTCCTTGTCCCGGGAGAAGGCGAGGACCAAGGCGCAAGGCAGGAGGCCATGGGCCCGTAAGGCCTGGGCAAGGGCCTTGGCCCCTTCGGGGTTATGGGCCCCGTCTAGGAGGAGGAGACCTTCCCTTAGGGGATAGGGCTGGAGCCTTCCCGGGTTTTCCACCCGGGAAAGCCCCCGGGCGATGGCCTCCCACCCTACCCCAAGGACCCGGGCCCCTACCGCGGCTAGGGCCAGGTTTTCCGCCTGGTGGGGGCCAAGGAGGGGGGTATGGAAGGTGCGGGCCTCCTCCCCAAGGCGCAGGGTGAAGAGGAGGCCTTGGGGGAGGGGCCTTATACCACCCCATGCGGGCTTGCGCCCGCATGGGGGCCCCGGTAGAAAAGTCCTCGTAGGGTTTTTCGGGGAGCTGGAAGCGCAGGAACCAAAAGCAAGGGGTATTACCCCTTCCACGAGGAAGTCCCGGCCCAAAACCCCAAGGGGTACCCCCCGGGCCTGGGCCTCCTCGAGGAGGACCCTAAGGCCTTCCCCTCGGGCCGCGGTGAGGGCGGGAACCCCCTTGCGGAAGATCCCCGCCTTTTCCCGGGCCACGTGGGCAAGGGTGGGGCCTAGGATCTCCAGGTGGTCGTGGCCGATGTTGGTCACCACGCTGAGGAGGGGTTCCGTGGCGTTTGTGGCGTCCAGGCGCCCCCCAAGCCCCACCTCGAGGACCGCCAGGTCCACCCCTTCCTCCGCAAAGTGGAGGAGGGCCAAGGCGGTGGCGATCTCAAAAAAGCTCGCCTCCT
>JBEPYU010000064.1:0-6161 GCA_041641215.1 Thermaceae bacterium | reverse complement strand
TACTGTCTCCCGCACCGCTTCCCTCAGCAAGATCCGCAAGGTATCCTGGTCCACGGGGCACCTCCTCGTGCTAAGGTGTGCCCCCCTATTAAACACGGGCCCTTACACATAAATCCTTACACGACCCCTCGAGGGGGGGGCGGAGGTCTACTGGCGGCACGAGGGCCCGGACCAGGGGGCCTTCTTCCCCCCTACCCTCCTCCTGGCCCCAAGGCCCTCCAACCCCCTCCTCCACGGGGTGGAGGCCTTCGGCCCCGTGGCCACCTTCTTCCCCTACCGGGACCGGGAGGAGGCCCTGGCCCTGGCCCGCCTCGGGGGGGGGATGCTCGTGGCCACCCTGGCCACCTCGGACCCCGAGGAGGCCCAGGCCTTCCTCCTTGGGCTTTCGGGGGAGGTGGGGAGGTTCCACCTCCTCAACACCCGCACGGCCAAGACCTCCACGGGCCATGGCTCTCCCCTCCCCCGCCTCCTCCACGGGGGACCCGGGCGGGCGGGGGGCGGGGAGGAGCTTGGGGGGCTCCTTTCCGTAAAGCGCCACCTGGCCCGCCTGGCCCTCCAGGGGGACCCCCACCTCCTAACCCATCTCCTCGGGGACTACGCCAAGGGGGCGGAGCGGCCAAGCCCCATCCACCCCTTCCGGAAAGCCTACGAGGACCTCGAGGTGGGGGAAACCCTAAGGACCCACCGCCGCACGGTGACGGAGACGGATCTGGTCCTCTTTTCCGCCCTTTCCTGGGACCACTTCTACGCCCACACGGACGAGATCGGGGCCAAGGAGGGCCTCTTTGGCCGCCGGGTGGCCCACGGGTACTTTGTCCTCGCGGCGGCCGCGGGCCTCTTCGTGGACCCTGCCCCGGGCCCTGTCCTCGCCAACTACGGCCTCGAGGGGCTCCGCTTCCTGGAGCCCGTGGCCCCGGGGGACACCCTCCAGGCCCAGCTTACGGTGAAGGCCAAACGGCCCCGGGACGAAAGGACCGGGGTGGTGGAGTGGGCGGTGGAGGTGACGAACCAGGAGGGTGAAGACCGTGGCCACCTACACCCTCCTCACCCTGGTGGCCCGGCGGGCCTAAGGCCCCGGGGCCTGGGACCCCTGGCCCTGGGTCAGGGTTGGACCAGGTAGATCTCGTTAATCTCTACGCGATTAACACCGCTCGTGAACCCAATCTCCGCACCCGGCCAAACCTGGCCCAAAAGCCAAAGGTCCCGGGGATCCACCAGGGCCGGCTTGGCATAGCCTCCGAGGCTCCCCTTGTCCGCAAGGAGGACCAAGGGCCGGCCCGAAGGGGGCACCTGAACCCCCCCGAGGGGGGTGGGCTCGGAAAGCCCTTCCCCACCCGGCACCGGGGGGCCCGAGAGTTCCACCCCCATCCGGTCCGCCCGGGCCACCCGGAAGGGGTGGCCGAGGAGGACCCGCCAAGCCTCTGGGTCCCACTGGGGCCCCGGAAGGAGGCGAAGGCGGAAAGGGGGCAAGGGGGGCTGGGGGAAGGCCAGGCCCGGGCGGACGGGCCTTTCCTCCCCTAGGCCCAGGACGTCCCCAGCCCTCAGGGGCCGCCCGATCCGGGCCCTGAGGTCCGGAGAGACGGAGCCCCAAAAGGGGCGGGCCTCGAGGCCCCCGGCCACCGCGAGGTAAACCCGAACCCCCGGACCCCTAGGCCGGAAGGCCAAGGTCTTCCCCTTAGGCCAAAGGAAACTCCGCCCCGGGGGGATCTCCTCCCCCTCGAGGAGGCCCACCAGGCCATACCCCGCCAGGGCGGCCACCAAGGGCCTTAGGGCGGTGAGGACGGGGCCCCGGTAGGCGATCTCCAAAAGGGGAGCCCCTGGGGGGTTGCCCACCAGGCGGTTGGCTAGGCCAGCGGAACGGGGGTCCAAGGGCCCCGAACGGGCCAGGCCCAGGTGCCCCGCGCGGAAGCGGCCCCCGTCCACGAGGAGGTCCAAAAGCCCCGGGGCCTCCACCCGGAGGGCGGGAAGCCGAGGCTCCTCCGGGAGGAGGTCCAAGGGCCGAGGCTCCCCGGGGACCTCCCCCCTCCCCTCCACCAGGCGCACCCGGTCCCCCGGGGCGAGGAGAAAGGGCTCAGGGCGGTGGGGATCGTAAAGGGCCACCAGGGCATGGCCCAGGAGGTGCCACCCCCCGGGGGAGGGCAAGGGGTAGACCCCCGTCTGGACCCCGGCCATGGCCAGGCTGTGGGCGGGGACCTTGGGCCTAGGGTGGGGCCTCCGGGGAAGCCTTAGGGGCTCGGGCACGGGGGCCATGAAGGGAAACCCGGGGGTAAACCCCAGGGCGTAGACCCGGTAAAGGGGGGCCTGGTGGAGGCGCTTGACCGCCTCTAGGCCCAGGCCCGTGCGCCGGGCCACCTCCTCGAGGTCCTCCCCATCGTAAAGGACGGGAAGGACCACCGTCCGCCCCTCGAGGGGGGGAAGCTCCCTCGCCAGGAGGCCCCTCACGCCGGCCAGGAGGCGGGCCCTGGAAAGCCGCCTAGGGTCATACTCCAGGTACAAGGTGGCGTAGGCGGGCACGGCCTCCCAAAGCCCGGGCCAGGAGGCCTCGAGGAGGGCCCGGGCCAAGGCCTGGGCCCTCTGGTTGGCCTCCTCGGAAAGGCCTTCACCCAGCCGGAGGTACAAAACGGCCATCCTCCCCAAGCCCAAACGGGCCAGGAAAACTATAAACAAAAACCCACCAAAAAAAACCAAATGTAACAAAATCTTTGTACAATAGCGGTTAGGTATGGCGCAAGGCGCCAAGGTTCCCCAAACGAGGGCGAGGCTATCCTCCCCCCTATCCTCACCCTGGTTCTACTTTCTCGTAGCCCTTGCCACTGCAGGCCTTGGCGTGACGGGGAAACTCCTTGGCCTTGGAGCGCCCTACGTCCTCCCTTGGTTCATGTTCACCGTAGCCATCCTAAGCAGCCTTTCCCGGCTCGCCATAGGCCTGGGCGCAGCCATGGCCATAGCCCTCCTCCTGGCCTCCTTTGGCTACCAAGACCCCGTGGCCTGGGCCATCCTCCTCCTCAGCGCCTGGTTGGCCCACGGGGTGGGGGAAAACCTGAGGCAGGCCCACCGCCGGGCCAAGGCCTTGGGTCGAAGCCTCACCCTCCTCACCGAAGCCCTGGCCGCCTTGCCCGAAGGGGGCAAGGAAGGGTCCCAAGCCCCTCACCCCATGGCGTTCTTGGAAAAGCTGCCCAAGCACCTCGCCCCTCTGATCCCCAAAGGACACGTGGGCGTATGGATACCAGAAGGGGGAGGCTTCAAACTCCTGGCCGCTTTCCCCGAGATCCGCCCAGAGCCGATCTCGGACCAGGGAGGGGTGGGCCGGGCCTTCCGGGAGGGTAAGCCCGCCTACCTTCCCGATACCGCCCAAGACCCGGACTGCATCCCGGAAAGCCGCAGCGGGCTGGCCCTTCCCCTCTACCAAAGAGGGGAGGTGGTGGCGGTGCTCAGCGTGGAGAAGGGCGAGGCCTTTCTAGAGGGAGAGGCCAGGGCCCTCACCCGCTTTGCCCAAGCGGTTAGCCTCTACCTGGACCACCTGACCACCCTCCACGCCCAGCGGCTCATGGCCGACATGGGCGCCCGCCTGCAGGTAGCCTGGAGCAAGGCTGAAGGGGCCAGGAAAGGGCTTGAGATCCTCCTCCAGGCCTTAGGCCTCGAGGCGGGCCTCATATGGGAAGTGCGTAGGGGCCGGATGGAGGCCCTAGCCTACCAGGGTGTGCCGGAAGCCAGCCTCCCGGAAATGATCCAAAAGGGCCTCGACTACGGGAAGGGGCCCTCTTGGCAGGTCTACCGCACGGGCAGCCCCATCTACACCGAGCGCTACGCAGAGGAAGGGAAAGCCCTCGAGGCCTCGCAGACCCAAGGGTTGGTGACCCACCCCATCCCCACCCCCAAAGCCCAGCGGACCCGAAGGGTGCTGGTGGTGGCGAAAAGGGGCCATACCTGGCGCCAAGCGGAAAAGGAGCTCCTCCTCCTGGCTACCCAAACCCTGGGACTAGGCCTAGCGGCCCTAGAGGAAAGGGAACGCCACCAGGCAATCGGCGCCCTCTTCATGGAACTCCTGGAAAAGCCGATGGAAGCCCTCTACGCCGAGCTCCTTGAAAAGGCCGTGACTTGGGTGCCAGGCAGCGAGGCAGGGAGCCTCCTCGTATGGGAGGAGGAAGAAGGGGTCTACCGCTACCAGGCGGCGGTGGGCTACAACCTCCCGGAGCTTAGGGGGATAGGCTTTAGCCAAGAGGCCATGGCCCAATGGTACGGGCTAGGGGAAGAGGAGCTCAAGAGGGGCCGGCCCCGGATCCGCCGAGGGGACCTCGCCATGGTAAGCTACAGGACTGCCCCCAGGGAGGTCATGGACACCGCCGGACGGGTCCAGGAGATCCGGGCCAACCTTTGCCTGCCCATGCCCTACAAGGGGAAGATCCTGGCCTACCTCAACCTGGACAACCTCCACGACGAGGAGGCCTTCGGGGAGGACAGCCTGGAGGCCGCCTGGGCCTTCGCCGCGCCCCTCGCCACCCTCCTCCACGAGGCCCAAACCCGAAGCTCCCTGGAAAGGGCCGCCCTCACCGACCCCCTTACGGGCCTCCCCAACCGCCGGGCCTTTGACCAAGCCCTCCGGAGGGAACTCGCCCGGGCCAAGCGCCATGGCTACCCCCTCAGCCTTCTTGTGATGGACCTTTCCGGCTTCAAGGGGATCAACGACCACCTAGGCCACGCAGCCGGAGACGAGGCCCTAATCCAGGTGGGCAAAGCCCTCCTGGGGGCCAAACGGGGGGAAGACCAGGTTTTCCGCTGGGGGGGGGACGAGTTTGCGGCCCTCTTGCCCCACACCCCCCCCGCCGGGGCCATCCGGGCCGCCTTTCGCTACGCGGAGGCCATCCAGAGGGTAGCCCCCTCGGAGCATCCCCTTGGGGTCAACATCGGGGTCGCAAGCTACCCCGAGGACGGGGAGGACCCCGACACCCTTCTCAGCAAGGCCGATACCCGCATGTACCAGGCCAAGGCTCGAGGGACTACGGTGGCCATCTAACCCCATGGCCCTACCCCCGGCCCCCCAGGGCCGAAAGGATGGCGGTGGCGATCTCCTCCACCGAGGCCCGGGTGGTGTCCAGGTAGGGGAGGCCATAGGCCTTGAAGAGGGCCTCCGCCCGGGCCACCTCGTGGCGGCACTGCTCGAGGGAGGCGTAGCGGCTTCCCGGCCTGCGGGCCGTCCGGAGCTCTTGGAGGCGGAAGGGGTCGATGGTGAGGCCGAAAAGCTTGGGAAGGTGGGGCCTTAAGGGTTCGGGAAGCCCCGGACGGGCGAGATCCTCCTCCGTGAGGGGATAGTTTGCGGCCCGTAGGCCATAGTGGAGGGCAAGGAAGAGGGCGGTAGGGGTCTTCCCCACCCGGGAAACCCCAAGGAGGATGACCTCCGCCTCCCCGTAACGCCCCACCCCCAGCCCATCGTCCGCGCTTAGGGCGAACTCCACGGCCTCAATCCGCCTCAGGTAAGCCCCCAGGTCCCCCATGCTATGGATGCGGCCCACCCGGGGCTTAGGGGCCACCCCGAGCTCGGCCTCGAGGGCCGCCAAATAGGGCCGCACGAGGTCGAAGACCAAGGCCGGGGCCTCCCCCAGGAGGGCAAAAAGCCCAGGGTCCGTCAGGGTGCTGAACACGATGGGGCGAGCCCCCTCCCTTTGGTAGGTCTCCCGGATCTCCTCCACCACCGCCCGGACCTTGGCCTCGCTGTCGCAAAAGGGGCGGAGGCGGTAGGCGAAGGCCACCTCCTCGAAGTGGGCGAGGAGGCTTCGGGCCACCTCCCCCGCGGTGATGCCCGTATGGTCGGAAACCACGTAGACCGTGCGCCCACCCATCTCCCCAAGCTTAGCCGCCCCCGGTGAAAACCGTGTAAGCTAGTAAGTACACCGACAGGGGCGGTAGGATGGCCTTACACCAAAGCGGAGGACCCTCCGCTGGGATTACCTATAGAGAAGGAGGAAAGGCATGGAACTTATCCGCTGGTTTGAAACCCTAGGTATGGAGGACGTGGAGGAGGTAGGTGGGAAAAACGCCTCCCTCGGGGAGATGATGCGCAACCTGGGCGCCTTAGGCATCAAGGTGCCCGAGGGGTTTGCCACCACCGCCTGGGCCTTCCGCCTTTACCTGAGGCATAACCGCCTGGAAGAGGAGATCCAAAA
>JBEPYU010000063.1:0-6530 GCA_041641215.1 Thermaceae bacterium | reverse complement strand
GAGGGCCAACAAGCCCCACAAGGGATACCGCCGGTTGCGGGCCCTGGGGTCGGGGACTTGGGACAAGGCCTCGCGTAGGGTCATGCCCCCTCTTTACCCCAAGGCCACATATCGGTCAAGTCTGATGGGGGCCCCGGTAAAAAGTCCCCGTGGAGTTTTTTGGAACCTGGAAGCGTAGGAAAGAAGTAAAGGGTGTGAGAGGGGGAAAATTGGGGAAAATCACGTCCTGGACGTTTGCGCACGCGATTATGCATTTGGAAGATGAGAAATTGGGGTTTTCTACCGATAATCACGAGCTAAACCTCTATGCGCATAGACTTTGTGAAAAAAAGGTGCCCCTCGAGCTCCCAGAAGGAGGAAAGCCCCAGGGACCTCGGCCCCAGGGCCCGCCCAAAGAGGGGCTCTACACGGTGCCCAGTTCCCCCAGGGGCTTGATCCCCTGGTGGCCAATCCACGAGGTACGCTTCTCCGCCTCCGGGGGTAGGAAGGACACCGTGAGGATGCCCTCGTCCCCCCTCCTCGAGGCCCCGCAAAGGAGGACCAGATGAGGCCCCCCCTAATAGCGTGAGCTTCCAGGTTCTAAACGAACTCTGCGGGGACTTTCTACCGGGGTCCCCATGCAGGCCTCTTGGGGTGGTAGGGGCTCGTGGCAAAAGCCCTTGCCAGGCGGTTTCCGGCCTTCCCCCTAGAAAAGCCAAGGAAGGGGAGCACCCCCCGGACCCCTCCTCGGGGAAGAATCCCGGAGGGCCAAGGCTAGAGGCCCCGTCCTCCTATGGCCTAGGCCCATCCCATGCCCTATAGATCCCGAGGAAGGCGCCGGCCCACCCCAAGGACCAAGGCGTAAAGGATGGCGGCGAGGAGGAAAAACCCCGGAAACCCCAAGCGATCCGCCAAGTACCCCCCAAGGACGGGGGAAAAGGCGAAAAGGCCCGCTAAGGTGTTGCTAAGGCCGATGTAGGCGCTCCTTTGCCCTTCGGGGGCCAGGTTGAGGAGGTAGGTGCTGATGGCTAGGTTTGAGGCCGCAAGGTAGGCCCCTTGGAGGACAAAGACCAAAGGGTAGGCCCCAGGGGGTAGGGCTAGGGCCAGAAGGGGGGTGAGGGCAGCCAGCCCAGCCCCTATTTGCAGGACCCCCTTGGACCCCCGTAGGGCCAACCGGCTCCAGAGGAGGTTGGAAAGGGTGAAGGAAAGGGCATAAAGGGCCACGTAAAGGCCCACCGTACCCCCCGCCCCATGGGTCCAGACGGCGTAGGCCGCATAGAAGGGCTCCACCATGGAGGCCAAACCCCAAAGGAGGCGCACCCCCAGGAAGCGGAGGAAGGCCCCATCTTTCAGGGGAAGGAGGAGGCTCACCCTTGGGTGGACGGCAGGGGTCTCCTTGGGCTCCTGCACCAGGCCAAAAAGATGCCAACCCAGCCCATAGGCCAAGGCCCCAAGCAGGAAGAGGAGCCCGTAGGAGAACGAAAAGGGCCAAGGGGCCTCGAGGATAGCCTGGACCAAAAACCCTGCGAGGAAGGAAAGGAACCCTCCCACCAGGTTGCGGGCCCCGAAAAGGCTGGCCCGCCTCCCTGGGGGCACCACCTTGGCCACCACCTCCCAAAAGGGAAGGCTGGAGACCCCCGTGAAAAGGGCATTGAGAAGGAGGCCCAGGAGGAACCCCCAAAGGAGCAGGTGGGGCCAAGGGCCAAGGAGGAAGGCCGAAAGGGCCATGAGCAAAAGCCCGAAAAGGCGCCAAAAGGCCACCCGGCGGTAAAGGGGAAGCTTCTCGGGAAGCCAGGCCACCCAGGGGACCAGGAAGGCTTGGGGCAGCATACCCCCCGCGAGGAGCAGGGCGGGAAGAAGGCCGATGAGAGGTCCAGGGGCCCCGAGCTGGGCCGCAAAGCTGGTCAGGACGATATAGGGGTTCAAGAAGGCCTCCCCCAGCCAGACCAGCCAACCGTTCACCACCCCGAGCCAGTAGTTCCTGTCCCCCCGTAGGATGGAGGGGATGCTGCTCATCCTTCCCTCCCTGGGGCCCTTCCACATGCTCCACCCACGCTACAACGCGGCCACGGTTTTGGCCATCCTCGAGGAGGCCTCCCCCCAAGCCCTCTACCTGGCCTCCCACGGGGAGGAAAGCCTGTCCCCAGGGCCCGCCTGGGAGGAGGACCCCCTCCTCTTCCACCTCCTCCCCTGGGCCAGGCGCCGGGGCCTGGAGCTCCTCCCCCTGGACGGGGAGGCCCACCTCAAGGCCGAGGCCCTGGCCTTCCGGGAGGCCTTGGGCCAGTTCCCAGGGGGCCAGCCCTACCTGGAAAGGATGGCCAAGCTGGAAGGGGAGCTCCTCCGGCTTCTCCAAGAGCCCCTCACCCCCGAAACCCTGGCCAGCTCCTCCTTCCTCGAGGCCCTAAGGGCCATTGAGGAGGGGTTTGTCCAGGCCTTCGGGGAAGGCCCAGCCACGGGGTTCCGAGCCCACCGCATGGCCAAGGTGGCCGAGGCCCTAAGGGGCAAGGAGGGAGGGGTGGTGGTGGACCTCCTGGACTACCCCGTCCTCCTGGAACACCTGCCCGAGGCCCAAACCCTGGCCCATCTCCCCCCCCGGACCCCCAAGGAGGCGGAAAGGGCCCGGGCCCTTTTGGATCGGGCCTGGCAGCTTAAGGAGGAGGACGACTGGGCCAAGCTCCTAGAAGCCCTAGCCGAGGTAAAAACCCCAGAGGCCCTTTACCTCGCGGCCCAGATCTACCTGGCCGCGGGGGCCTGGCCCGAGGCCAAGGAGCTCATGGAGGAACTCGTCCAGATGGACCTGGACGAACCCGCCTACCTTCCCGGCTACGCCCTGGCCCGGCTGGGCCAGCTTAGGGACCTGGCGGGGGAGCGGGAGCGGGCCCTAGGGGCCTACCGGGGGGTTCTGGCCCTGGGCTACGCCCCCAAGGAGGCACGGGAGATCGCCCTAGCCGGCCTTCGGAGCTCCTTCCGGCTTAAGGGGTGATACCCTTTACTTTTGGTTCCTGCGCTTCCAGGTTCCAAAAAAACTCCACGGGGACTTTCTACCGGGGCCCCCATGCGGGCTTGCGCCCGCATGGGGTGGTATGAGGGACATTCCTCCTCTACCCCAAGGGGTAATCTGGTGACATGGAGGCTCGGCTCCGTCACGCCCGTTCGGCCCTATACCAGCGCCTAGCCATCGGGCATGCGGGGCCTTTGGGCTTAGCCCTCTTGGGCTACCCGGAGCTTGCGCCCCGTTACCCGGAGGCCTACGGGGCCTGCCCAGGGGCCCCTGGCCTCGCCGGCCAGGGGGTTGGGGGTATCCCGAAGGTCTGTGTGGCAAACCGATTGGCCCACCTTGCAAGAAGCGCCCTACGGGGAGGGGAAAGGAGGCGGGCCTAGGAGGAGGCCATGGTCCGAGACCTCCTCACCTGCATAGCTCACCTCCAGTCTATCGTGCCCGAGGCCCTAAGGCCACCCTTCGCCCAAACGGCCCAAATCCTGGCCCGGGACCTGGCCTACCTGGAGGGCACCCTGTCCACGGAATCCTATTTGGACCAGCTCACGGACGTCGACCGAGCAAAAAGCCCAGGATAAGGGCCAACCCCCCCAGGCCAAAGGCCAGGAGGCTTTCCCTCCGCAGGTGGAATTCCTCCCGTACCGGGTTCAACACTCCGGTCTGGTAGGCCTCCACCTGCCCATCCGGCCTTAGGGCGAGAAGGTCCACGGCAGGAGGACTTCCCGGGGGGGCCATCAGGCTCCAGGGCCCCCCTTCCGGACGGGTGGGACGGAGGTACCAGGGGACAAAGGGATCGAAAAGCCCTACCCCCAGGTAATACCCGTAGGCCCCAGGGAGCAAGCCCGTATCCAATTCCAGCCAGTCCCCTACCCGCCTGACGATCAGCGGGGCCCTCTCCCCTTCTGGGGTCCTCTTCTCCCCCCCGAAACCCGTGAGGACATAGGCCACCTCGTAGCCTTGGCCCGGGGGAGTCCTAAGCCCCAAGCCATCCAACTCCTCCCGGCCCCCGGGGGCCGTGTCCAGGTAGAGGACCACCGTGGCCAGGCTAAAGCCCAAAGGGCCCCCTAGGGGGTTAGGGTACCGGGCCAGGCGCACCCTGAGGACGAGCCTCCCCTCCCTAGCCTCCCCCGCTAAGGCCAAAAGGTCCGCATACCCTTCGCCTGCCTCCTGGAAAAGGGCTGCCCTGGGGTAGAAGTAGCCCAGGCCGTGGTCATCCCCCAAGGGGTCTTGGAAGAGGAAGAGCACGCCCACCTTTATACCAAGTCAAGAAGCGCCCTGACCACCTTATGGGGATCATGCTGGGCCAAGGGACCCGCCTCTCGGAAGTCCCCCGTGACCACCCGCACCCCATCCACCCGGAAGGGCTGGGGCTCAAAGGGCACAGGGAACCTCCCTTCTGCTGCGTAACGCCCCAAAACCTCCTCGGGAATGGAACCGGTGTGAACCAGCACCACCTCAGGCCTACGGCCCAAGTGGTAGGCCACCGCCTTGTAGTGGTCGTAGGCGGTGTAACCGTCCGTTTCCCCGGGTTCGGTCATGAGGTTGACGATATAGACCAAAAGGCCCTCCGTCCGGGCTAAGGCCTCGCGGATGGGCCCGGGCAGGAGAGCCGGGATCACGCTGGTGTAGAGGCTTCCGGGCCCCAGGAGGATGAGGTCCGCCCGGCGGATGGCCTCGAGGGCCTCGGGCATCACCGTTTGGGGCTCAGGGACGAGGGCCACCTCCCGGATCCGCCCCTTAGCCTCCCGGATCCTTACCTCCCCCTCCACCTCCTGGCCGTCTTGGAAGCGGGCCTTGAGGCGCACGGCCTCTGGGGTGGCGGGGAGGACCTGGCCCCTGAGGTTCAGGATGGCGTTGGCCTCCCGGATGGCCCGGGCAAAGTCCTTGGCCTCTTGGCTTAGGGTAAGGAGGAAAAGGTTGCCAAAGGTATGGCCGGCAAACTCCCCCCGCTCGAAGCGGTGTTCCAAAAGCTCGGCCAAGGCGGGATGGTCCGAAAGGGCTGCGAGGCAGTCCACGAGGTCCCCCACCGCAGGCAGGCCAAAGGCTTGCCTTAGGCGGCCGGTGGAACCCCCATCGTCCGTCACCGCCACGATGGCCGTGGTGTTGGCGGTCACCTCTTTAAGGCCCCGAAGCACCCGGGAAAGCCCCGTGCCCCCACCGAAGGCCACCACCTTGGGGCCCGCTTCCAGGCGGCGGCGAATGTACACCCTTTCCGGCACCTCCTCGGGAACGGTGAAGGCCGAGAGCATGCTCCGGTTCATGGCCCAGATTCCCCCTACGGTGAGGAGGACCCCGATGGGCAAGGCCACCCAGGCCCCCTCGTCCCAAGGGGGCAACAGGGCATGGAGCCCAAACCCCACGAGGAGGACCCCAAGGGCTGCAAGGAAGGCGTAACGCTTGACCCGCATCCCGGGGTAGAGCCAGCGCCAAATGGGGTAGGCCCGCTTAGTCCTCCTTCTCCACATCCCGATGCTCCACCTCCACCCGGAAACGGCCCGAAAGGGCCTCGGCCAGGCGCTCGGCCAAGGCCACGCTCCGGTGGCGCCCCCCGGTACAGCCCAAGGCCACGGTGTAAAAGGCCCGGCCCTCTCCCTTGGCCCCTTCCGCAGCCAACCCCACCACCGCAAGGAGGGCCCGGTAGTAGGTGGTCTCCTGGGACACATAGGCCTGGACCTCGGGGTCTAGGCCCGTCTTGGGCCTTAACCGGGGGTCGTAATGGGGATTGGGAAAGGGGCGCACGTCCAGGACCAAGTCCGCCTCCTGCGGGGGCCCCCACTTAAAGCCGAAGGAAAGGAGGCGCAGGACAAACCCCCCCTCCTCCCCCAGGTAGCGGGCCAAGGTCTCCCTTAGGGCCTTGGGAGAAAGGTCAGAGGTGTCCAGGACCAGGTGGGCCCGGGCCCTTAGGGGAGCCAAGGCCTCCCGTTCCCGGGCCACCTCCTGGGAAAGGTTCCCGGCCCCCAGGCGGCGGGTGAGGTTGTAGCGCCTAAGGAGAACGTCAAAGCGGGCCTCGAGGAAAAGGACCTCCGGCTGGAGCTTGTCCAAGGCTTCCTCGAGGCCCCCGAAAAAGGGCAGGGCCCGGGCGTCCAAGACCACCCCGGCCCGCCCTAAGCCTTGGGCCTTGGGCCAGAGGGCTGGGGGCAGGTTATCCACCGTGAAGTAACCGAGGTCTTCCAAAAACCCCCTGGCCGTGGTCTTCCCCGCCCCCGAAAGACCGGAAAGCACCAGGAAACGCATGCCCCAACCCCCCTTTAGGCCCCCAACCTCCCAGGCCCACCCCTCACGCCCTCCAGGATAACCCTAGGCCTCGGCCACCCTCCCCTAGTTCCTGAAAACCACTTCCTCCCGGGCGAAAACCCAAAGGGCCAAGGCCAGGGCCAAAAGGGCATAAGCTAGGGCGCTCCCCCAGGCGAGGAGGACCTGAAGCAAGGTGGCGCTCCCCTTGAAGAGGGCGTCCATCAGCAAGGCCAGGTTGAAAAAGGGCAACAGGTAGTAGAAGAGGGAAGGTTTTAGAAAGCCGCTAAACTGCAGGAAAATCATGGGGGAAAGGGCCACG
>JBEPYU010000062.1:0-6667 GCA_041641215.1 Thermaceae bacterium | reverse complement strand
CTCTAGGCCCACGTTCTCCACCCGGAGGCCCTCCACCACGATCCCCTCCCCCGAAAGGACCAAGGCGCTTCCCCGCCCGCCCCCATCCAGGATGGCCCCCGGGCGGGCCAGGAGGCGAACCCCCGGGGCCTCGATGGTCCAGGGGCCCAGGTGGCGGCCCGGCTCCAGGACCACCGTCTGGCCGGGGAGCAGGGGAGGAAGGGGCACCCCTGGGGGCAGGTAGAGGGCGAGGGCCAAAAGGGGCCATCTCCCAAAAAGCCTCACCCCTCCACCCTATCCCCTCCCCCCAAGGACCTTTGTCCTTTTGCCATCCCGGGGTTCAAGCGTAAGGTAGGGCTTGTGGTCTGGCCCGGCCTCCTTCTGAGCCTGCCCTTCTTCCTCCAGCTTCTCGGTTTTGGGGACACCCCCCTAGGCCAAGGGCTTTGCGGGGCGGTGGCCCAGTACAAGGACCTCCCCTTGGGCCTGATGCCGAGCGCCTTCTGGTACGCCCTCCTTTTCATGTTCCTCCTCGCCCTCCTCCTGGGCTATGGCCTTTCCCTCCTCCTCCTTCCCCTCCTGGAGGTAAAGGTGGGGGAGGCCTGGATCCGGGTGGGGCGGGGGCTTTTGGCCCTGGTCCTCCTCCTTTTCCTCCTCACCCGGACCACGGGCCTGCCCACCCCGGGCCCAAGCGGCTGGGTCCTCGAGGCCGCCTCCCTGGACCCCCTAAGCCTCCTCACCCTGGCCCCCCTCCTCCTAGCCTGGCCCCTTCTCCGGGCAAAATAGCCCCTATGGATAGGCTTCTCGCCGTGATGCGGCGCCTAAGGGGGCCTGGGGGTTGCCCTTGGGACCGGGCCCAGACCCACGAAAGCCTCGTCCCCTACCTCCTAGAGGAGGCGAGTGAGGCCGCAGACGCCCTCCTCCTAGGGGACAAGGAGGCCATGGTGGAAGAACTGGGGGATGTCCTCCTCCAGGTGGCCTTCCATAGCGTCATCGCCGAGGAGGAAGGCCTTTTCACCTACGAGGAGGTGGAGGGGGCCATCGTGCGGAAACTGATCCACCGCCACCCCCACGTCTTCGGCCAAGGGGAGGCCAAAACCCCAGAGGAGGTCAAGGCCCGCTGGGAGGACCTCAAGGCCCAGGAGGGCAAGGGGCCTAAGGGGATCCCGAAGGGCCTCCCCACCCTCCTCAAGGCCTACGAGCTCCAGAAAAAGGGGGTAGACCCCGGCACGGAGGAAGGCCTGAAGAAGGCCCTAGATGAAGGGAACCTGGAGGAAGCGCTTTGGAACCTGGTGGGGCTTTTCCTGAAAAGGGGCGAGGACCCCGAGACCGCCTTAAGGAGGCGCTTGCTCAGGCTCCAGGAGAGCTAATACCCTTTACTTTTGGTTCCTGCGCTTCCAGGTTCCAAAAAAACTCCACGGGGACCTTTCTACCGGGGCCCCCATGCGGGCGCAAGCCCGCATGGGGTGGTATCACCCAAAGGAGCCCCCACCTCCCCACCCACGCGGGCCAGATCGCCTTTCCCGGCGGGGTGGTGGAGGGAGGGGAGACCCCCTTGGAGGCGGCCCTTAGGGAGGCCAAGGAGGAGGTGGGGCTTTGGGGGGTGGAGGCCTTGGGCTACCTCCCCCCCGCCCTATCCCCCAGGGGGTTCCTGGTCCAGCCGGTGGTGGTCCACCGGCCCGAGGTCCCGCCCCTCACCCCTAACCCCGAGGAGGTGAGCCGGATCCTCCTTGCCCCCCTAGGGGAGCTCCTCGCCCTCACCCCCTGGCGGGAAGAGCGCCCCGCCACCCGGTATGGCACTTCCCCTGGAGGGAGGTGGACATCTGGGGGGTTACGGGGAAGATCCTCAAGGACCTCCTCGAGGCCCTGGAGGCCCCCTAGGGGAAAAACCGGGTCCCCGCCTCTCCCCTAAGGGCCTCCCCCAAGATCCCCGGACGGCCCTTGGCCACCACGGCCCAAGGGGCTCCCTGGGCCAGGGCCTTTAGGGCAGCCTCCACCTTGGGGATCATCCCCCCCCGGATGACCCCCTCCCGGATGAGCCCTTCCGCCTCGGCCTGGCCCAGGCGGGGGAGGCGGGTCTTGGGGTCCTGGGGGTCTAGGTAAACCCCTTCCACGTCCGTAAGGAGGAGGACCGGCAGGCCCAGGGCCCCGGCCACCGCCCCGGCCGCGAGGTCGGCGTTCACGTTCAAGGGACCTTCCTCGTCCAAGGCGATGGGGGCGAGGACGGGGGTCCACCCCCCCTCTAGGAGGGCCCATAGCCCCTCCTTCCCCACCCGCACCACCTCCCCCACCCGGCCCAGGCCCCCTAGGGCCCGCCCCTCCAAAAGCCCCGCATCCCGTCCGGAAAGGGCCAGGGCAGGCCTACCCCTTCGGGAAAGCCCTGAGGCCAGCTCCTTGCCCACCAGGGTAAGGACCATCTCCACGGCCTCCATCTGTTCGGGAGGGGTAACCCTAAGGCCCCGCTCAAACCGGGTTTCAAAGCCCAAGCGCTCCAGGAAGGCCCCGATCCGGGGACCCCCCCCGTGGACCACGAGAAGGGGGCCCGGGTAGCGGGCAAGCTCCTCCAAAAGGGCCTCCGCCCCCCCTAGGCTGCCCCCTAACTTCACCACCAAGGCCTCACCCATTGACCACCTCCCCAGGCAGGCCCTCCCCTCCCTCGGCCTCCGGGAGGCCGTAAGGGCCCAAGGCCGCGTGGGGAGGGCCCAAGCGCCCCGAAAGGGCCTGGGCCCGGGTAGCCCTAAGCCTCCCCCCCTCGGGCCAGGGAAAGGCCAAGGCCGGGCCTAGCCCGGACAGGTCCAAAAGGGAAGCCCGGAGGGCCCGGGGGTCCTCCCCGGCCTCCGGGAGCCCTTGGTAGAGGTGGGTCCAAGGGTAACCGGGGACCCCCTGGGCCCTCACCGCCCCTAAGGGGGCCCGGACGTGGAGGGAAAGGGAGCTCCGCACCGCCCTTATACTAGGGCCCGTGGGCGCCCTCTACCGGAAGATGCGCCCCCTCACCTTCAAGGAGGTGGTGGGCCAGGAACACGTCAAGGAGCCCCTCCTAAGGGCCATCCGCGAAGGACGCCTGGCCCAGGCCTACCTCTTCTCCGGGCCCCGGGGGGTGGGCAAGACCACCACCGCCCGCCTCCTGGCCATGGCCGTGGGATGCGAAGGGGAGGAAAAGCCCTGTGGGCACTGCCCCCACTGCCGCCTGGTCCAGGAGGGCCAGCACCCGGATGTCCTGGAGATGGACGCCGCAAGCCACAACTCCGTGGAGGACGTACGGGAGCTTAGGGAAAGGATCCACCTGGCCCCCATCCAGGCTCCCAAGCGGGTCTTCATCCTGGACGAGGCCCACATGCTTTCCAAAAGCGCCTGGAACGCCCTCCTCAAGACCCTGGAGGAGCCCCCGCCCCATGTCCTTTTCATCTTCGCCACCACCGAACCCGAACGGGTACCCCCTACCATCCTCTCCCGCACCCAGCACTTCCGCTTCCGCCGCCTCAAGGAAGAGGAGATCTCAGCCAAGCTCAGGCGCATCCTGGAGGAGATGGGCCGGGAAGGGGAAGAGGAGGCCCTCCGGCTCCTTGCCCGATTGGCGGATGGGGCCATGCGGGACGCGGAGACCCTCCTCGAGCGGTTCCTCCTCCTCCCCCCTCCCCTTACCCGCCAGGCTGTGGAGGAGGCCTTGGGCCTACCCCCCAGGGAAGCCCTGTGGAGGATCCTCCAGGCCCTATCCCAGGGCCAAGCCCAAGAGGCCTTAGGGGAGATCCGTAGCCTCTACCTGGCGGGCTTTGCCCCAAGAAGCTTGGCCGAGGCCTTCCTCGAGGTGCTGCGGGAGGCCCTTTACCAGGGCCTGGAGAGGGGCGAGGCCCCAGAGGCCCTCCTTAGGGCCATGGCCGTGTTGGACGAGGGGCTTGAGGGCCTGGCCCGGCGCTCAGACGCCCTGGCCCTCGAGGCCCTCTTCCTGCGGGCTGGGCTAGCCCTAAGGCCAAGCCCATCCCCCGGGGCCTCCCTGGGGGAAGGCCTCAAGGCGAGGGGAATGGAGGCCGAAGGGGGTCCAGGCCAAGGGAGCCCCAAGGGGAAGCCATCCCCCTCCCAGGAGCCCCGCCCCGAGGCCTACCGGGCTTTCCTCGAGGCCTTGCGGCCTACCCTAAGGGGCATCCTCCGGGAAGGGCGGCCGGAGGTGGAGGAAGGGGTGCTTTTCCTCTACTTCCCGGAAAACCGGGAGTTCCACTTCTCGAGGGCCCTCAAGGCCCTAGGGGAGATCCAGGCCCTGGCCCAACGGTTCCTAGCGGTCAAGGAGGTCCGCCCCATCCTGGGGGAGAAGGGGGGCCCATCCCAGCCTCCCCCCAAGGCGGGAAACCCCCCAAGGCCAGCCCCCCAAACCCCATCCCCAGGGAACCCTGAGGAAGGCCGCCTGGAGGATCCCCGTAAGCTGGGCCGCCTCCTCAGGGGACAGCTCCTTTGGATACGCCCCCCCCGGGAGGCCCAAAAGGACGAGGACCAAGAGGAAGGGTAAGGGGGTACGGGGTATACAGGCCTCACCTACCGGGGTATAATGGACCCATGACCAGGACCACCGACTTGGGTTCCGAGGCTGTAGACAACATCCTCAAAAGGCTTAAGCGCATTGAGGGACAGGTACGGGGTCTCCAAAAGATGGTGGCCGAGGGGCGCCCCTGCGACGAGGTCCTCACCCAGATGACCGCTACCCGCAAGGCCATGGAGTCCGCCGCAAGCCTCATACTGGAGGAATTCCTAAACATTTGCGCCGCCGAGGCCTCCCAAGGGAAGGTGAACTCCGCCAAACCGGAGGAGGTGGTGGCCATCCTGCGGAAATTCATCTAGGCCCATGGCCCTAGGCCGCCTCATCAGGCGGTTTTGGCGCCTCCTCAAGGCCTTCTTCCCCCGGCTCGCCCACCCGGAAGACGCCTTTGCCCTGGCCTTCCTGTCCGAGTCCGAGCGGGCCCTCTACCTGGCCATGGACCCTAGGGACCGGGAACACGCCACCCGGGTGGCCAGGCAGCTTCTCGCCCGCCATCCGGAGGCCCCGGGCTTCGTGATCCGGGCCGCCTTGCTCCACGATGCGGGCAAGGCCCTAAGGCCCTACCGCCCCTGGGAAAGGGTCCTCACGGGCCTTTGGTGCCCCCCGGTCCCTCCCTACCCCCTAAGGGAAGGCCTCCTTGGGGCCTTCCAGATCCGCCGCCACCACCCCCTCTATGCGGCGCCCTACCTCGAGGACCCCGAGGTCCGGGCCTTGGTCTTGGAACACCACGCCCCCCAAAGCCCTTGGGGCAAGCGCCTCCACCAGGCGGACCTCGAGGAATGACGCCACCCCATAGGCCCAAGCCTGATGGGGGCCCCCAAAGGGTATAAGGAGCCTTAATCCCTAGGCAAACCGCGCCTTATGGAGTAGGGTATCCCTGGGAGGCCCTATGCAGGAACTCACTTGGCGGATCGGTGGCCCCCAAGGGGGCGGGATCGAGACCGCGGCCACCCTCTTTGCCCGGGCGGTGGCCCAAGGGGGCTGGTGGACGGCCACCCGGCGGGAGTACCACTCCAACATCATGGGGCGGCACTCCTACCTGGACGTGCGCCTGGGGCGAAAACCCCTCCAGGGCTTTTGGGACCAGGCCGACCTCCTCGTGGCCCTAGACGGGGAAACCCTGGTCCGGCACCTGGAGGGCTTGAGGCCAGGAGGAGCGGTCCTCTATGACCCGGGGGCCTTGGAGGGAAGCCTCCGCCGGATTCCCACCTTGGACCACCGGGTGGCCGAGGCGGTGGGGGTCCGCCTGGGCAAGGCCGACCCCAGCCTAGAGGAGGTCCTAGGGCTTTACCGGGAGGCTGGGGCCCAGCTCATCCCCTACCCTTTTGAAAAGGTGGCGGAGAGGATCGGGGAAGGCCTGGGCGTACCCCCCCTTCGGGCCCGCAGGACCCTCAACACCATCGCGGTGGCAGCCAGCCTCCGCCTCCTGGACTACCCCCTAGAGCCCCTCTTGGAGGCCCTGGGCAAGCAGTTCAAGGGGGAAGTCCTGGAGCTCAACCAGGCCATGGCCCGTGGGGTCTACGAGGACGACCTTCCCCGTCTGCCTTGGCGCCTCGAGGTCTTGGGAAGCGCCAAGGGCCGGCTCTACCTCACGGGTAGCCAGGCCGTAGCCTTGGGGAAGCTCGCCGGGGGGGTGCGCTTCCAAACCTACTACCCCATCAGCCCAGCTACGGACGAGTCCGTCTTCCTCGAGGCCCAAGCGGAAAAGGGGCGGGTGGTGGTGGTCCAGACGGAGGACGAGATCGCTGCGGTGAACATGGCCATCGGGGCGGCCCTCACCGGGGCCAAGGCGGCCACGGCCACGAGTGGCCCCGGCTTTAGCCTGATGACCGAGGGGCTGGGCTTTGCGGGGATGATCGAGGCCCCCCTGGTGGTCACCCTCTACCAGCGGGGCGGCCCCAGCACGGGAATGCCCACCCGCACGGAACAGGGAGACCTCCTTTTCGCCATCCGCGGAGGGCACGGGGAGTACCCCCGCCTGGTCCTGGCCTCCGGGGACCTCGAGGAGGCCTTCCATGATGCCCAAAAGGCCCTGGCCTGGGCCTGGCGCTACCAGCTGGTGGTGGTCCACCTCCTGGACAAGTTCCTCGCCTCCTCGGGCCAAGTGCTGCCCAGGGAAAGCCTCCGGGTCCTCAGCCTGGATGGGGAAAGGCGCCTCACCCCCAA
>JBEPYU010000061.1:0-6708 GCA_041641215.1 Thermaceae bacterium | reverse complement strand
GCGATGAAGGGCATCTCCTCCTCGCGGCCTGCTTCCTGCTGGACGATGGAGGCCAAGGTCACCCAGGCGTGAACGCTGAGACCCGAGGCCTTTAGGGCCCTTTCCACCTCAGGGGTAAGCTCCGCCTGGAAGCGGCGAAGCATGGTCCCCACCACCTCCTCAGGGGTGACGAGGAGGTCAAAGGTGTAGGTGGCGGGGAAAAGGTACCCCTCCAGGGTAGGACCTTCCACGTAGGGAGGCTTGAGGGAGCCGGGGCTTTGCACCAAGGACAAAAACCCCTGGCCATCGAGCCCAGCCTCCGCCAAACGGCTCGCGTAGGCCTCGGCCCTAAGCCCTTCGGGGAAGGTCACCCGCACCGTAAGGGGCCTGGCCTCCCCGGTAAGGGCCCGGGCCAAGCGGAAAGCCCCTACCCCCTCTAGGCGGTAAACCCCAGGCCTCAGTTTGGAAGCCTCACCCGAAAGCCTGAGGTAAGCGGCAAAGGCAGAGGCCGAACGGATGAGGCCTGCCCCCTCTAGGGTCTGGGCCACCTCGAGGGCCGTGGCCCCCCGGGGGATCCGCACCTCCGCCCTCGCCCCCGTAGGGCCCAAAAGCCAAAGGGCGTAGGAGAGGAGAAGGAGGAAGGCCAAAAAGAGGAGGACCAGCCAGCGGAAAAGCCAGCTAGGACTTTCCCGCAAGATACCCCTCCAAAAGGGCCACCGCGGCCATCTCGTCGAGCCTCCCCTTCTCCCGGCGGATCCGCTTAGGGGCCTCCTTTAGGCGGCGCTCGGCGAGCTTGGTGGTGAAGCGCTCGTCCACAAGCTCCACCTCCACCCCGCGCGCCCTTAAGGCCTCCACCAAGGGGAGGACCCTCCGCGCCTGGGCGCTCTCCTTGAGGTCGGTGCGCAGGGGAAGGCCCACGAGAAGCTTCCCAATGCCCTCCCGCTGGACGAAGTCCAAAATGGCCCCTAGGTCCGCTTCCAGGCCCTTGCGCACCAGGTACCCCCGGCCAAAGGCCCAGGGCCTCCCCTCCTCCCCCACGGCCAAGCCGATCCGGGCCTCCCCTACGTCAAGCGCGCCCACCCGCATAGGAGGTGCTCCGGTCTGCGAGCACCACCCCCAGGTATAGGATGGACACCCCCACAAGCCGCCCCACCTCCTCGAGGCCCAGGATGCCGAAGCGGTTGAGGGTGCTCACGCTGGCCAACACCAAGGCGGCAAGGAAGATGAGGGCCGTCCCTTGGGCCCTTAGGGGGTTTCTCCTCCAGAAGAAAAGGGCGGAGTAAAGGGCCACCCCGGCCATGAGGAGGGTGCCCAAGAGGTTGAAGGGGATGGTCCATAGCCTAGGGGAAAGGGGGGAAGGCGGGGGAAAGGCCGCCCCGGAAGGGGCGCTTGGGGTGGGGAGGCGGCCAAAGTCCAAGGGGGCGGTAAGGACCAGGTAAAGCCCGAAGAGGACGAGGGGTGCGAGGAGGAAAAGGAGACCCTTGGCCGCCCTGGGGTGGACCAGGGCCAGGCTCCCCAGGCCCAGGAAGGTCACCCCGTGCATGGCCCCCGCGAGGTACCACAGGCGGTAGGCCCCCGGGGTCCAGCCCCCAAGGAGGTGGGCCAGGCCCTCGAGGCCCACAGCCAGGGCGAAGAGGAAAAGCCCTAGGGTGTAGAGGGCATTATGCCAGCTGGGCTGGGCCCGGTAACGGCGAAGGGTCCCTAGGGCCAGGCCCAAGGCCAAAAGGGCGGTAGCCAGGCTTAGGATCCACATGGGACCACTTTACTCAAGAAGGGGAAGTCCATCAAGCGTTCGTCAAGCCGAGGCCTCTCGGGTGGGTTAGGCCAAAGGGCCTTCAGGGAGAACTCCCGCGGGGCTCCCTGGGCTAGGAGGTAGGGGGGCGCCAACCGAAGAAGGCCTCCCGGGCCTTCCCGGCGTCTAACCCCCCACCTTGGGCCAAGGCCCCCTTGCCGCCCCCCCGGCCCCCCGCCCGCTCCGTAAGGGCCCGGAACAGGGCCCCAGCCTCCAGGCCCCGGGCCTGGGCCTTGGGGGAAAGCTTGAGGACCGCCTGGCCCCCGGAAAGGACCAAGGCCAGGTCCGCCCCCCGCTCCACCAGGCGGTCCGCGGCCTGGCGCAGGCCCCCTTGGTCTAGGCCGGGAAGCTCCGCAAAGGCATAGGCCAAGCCCTCCTGCTCCACAAGGCCCACCCCCTCTAGGGCCTGCTGGAGGAGCTGGGCCTTGAGGCTTTCTACCTCCCTCTCCCAGGCCCTAAGCTCGGCCTTGAGCCTTTCCACCCGCTCCTCAAGGCCCCCCTCCCCCACCTCTAGCCGGGCCGCCAGGGCCCTAAGGCGGTTTAGGGCCTCCCGGGCAAGGCGTACCGCCCCCTCTCCCGTCACCGCCTCGATCCGGCGCACCCCTGCGGAGACCGCCTCCTCGCTCCTTATGAGGAAGGCCCCGATCTCCCCCGTGCGGCGCACGTGGGTACCCCCACAGAGCTCCTTGGACTCGAGGCCCGGAAGGGGGCTCCCCTCCACCCGCACCACCCGGACCACCTCCCCGTACTTCTCCCCAAAGAGGGCCATGGCCCCTTCCCGCTTGGCCTCCTCGAGGGGCATATGGCGCCAGGTGACGGGGAAATCCGCCTGGATCCAGCGGTTTACCAGGAGCTCAACCCGCTCAAGCTCCCCGGGGCGCACGGGCTCAGGGTGGGTGAAGTCAAAGCGAAGGCGGTCTGGGGCCACCAGGCTTCCCGCCTGGCGCACGTGGGGGCCCAAGACGGCCCGGAGGGCGGCGTGGAGGAGGTGGGTGGCCGTGTGGTTCCTCTCGGTATCCCGCCGCCTCGGATCCACGGCCGCCCGCACCTTCTCCCCTACCCTCAGGACCCCCTCTTCCACCCGGGCCTGGTGCAGGAAAAGGCCCCGGTCGGTCCTCTTGGTGGTCTCCACCCGGGCCCTTCCCCCAGACCACTCCAGGAGGCCAAAGTCCCCGATCTGCCCACCCCCCTCGGCGTAAAAGGGGGTCCGGTCCAGGACGACCTGGACCTCCGGGCCGGGCCCCGCTTCCCTCAGGCTTTCCTCCCCGGCCAAGAGGGCCAGGACCTCGGCTTCGGCCTCTAGGGTGCCGTAGCCCACAAACTCCGTGCCCCCCCGCTCGGCGTAGAGCGCCTCCAGCACCTGGGCGCTCCGCCTGAAGATCTCCCGTTCAAAGGCCATGGCCGCCCGGGAGCGCTCCCGTTGCTCCTCCATGGCCTTCTGGAAACCTTCGGTGTCCACCCCGTAGCCCCGCTCCGCGGCGATCTCCACCGTGAGGTCCAAGGGGAAACCGTAGGTATCGTAAAGGCGGAAGGCCTCCTCGCCGGGCAAGGCCTCCCCCGGTTCCAGGGCCGAAAGGAGGGCCTCTAGGCGCTTAAGCCCCTCCTCGAGGGTATCCAGGAAGCGCTCCTCCTCCAGGCGGATCTGGCGCTCCGTGGCCTCGAGGTGTTCCCGCATCTCGGGGTAGAAATCCCCAAGGAGTTCGGCCACCAGAGGGGCCAGGCGGTGGAGGAAGGGGCGGTCCAAGCCCAAGAGGTAGCCAAAGCGGAGGGCCCGCCTGAGGAGCCGCCGGATCACATAGCCCCGGCCGGTGTTGGAGAAGGTGGCCCCGTCGGAAAGGGCCGCCACCACCGCCCGGACGTGGTCGGCGATGACCCGGTGGGGCACGGAGGCCTTGCCCTGGTAGGGTTTCCCGGAAAGCCTTTCCACCTCCTGAATGAGGGGGTAGAAGGTATCCGTGCGGTAGAAATCCTCCACCCCCTGGAGGATGGCCGCCACCCGGTAAAGGCCCATCCCGGTGTCGATGTTCTTCTGGGGCAGGGGTTTGAGGAGGCCGGGGCCCGGGATGGGGCCTTGGCGGTCGTACTGGGTGAAGACCAGGTTCCAAACCTCCACGAACCGGTCCCCGCTCCCCGTGTTGGGTCCGGTTTCGTCGGGGGTGCCGAAGCTGGGGCCCCGGTCGTAAAAGATCTCCGAACAGGGCCCGGAAGGCCCGTTAGGCCCCTGGGTGATGGCCGCGGCAGGCCAGTAGTTTTCCTCCTCCCCAAAGCGGCCGATCCTCTCTTCCGGAACCCCCACGAGGTCCCGCCAGATGGCGTAGGCCTCCTCGTCCTCCTCGAAGACCGTGACCCACAGGCGCTCGGGCTCCAAGCGGAGCTCCTCCGTGAGGAACTCCCAGGCCCAAAGGATGGCCTCCTTCTTGAAGTAGTCCCCGAAGGAGAAGTTGCCCAACATCTCGAAATAGGTGTTGTGCCGGGCGGTGCGGCCCACGTTCTCGATGTCCCCCACCCGTAGGCACTCCTGGCAGGTGGTCACCCGGCGCCACTCCTTACCCCCGAAGATGGGTTTGGCCCCTAGGAAATAGGGCTTTAGGGGGGCCATCCCCGCGGAGGTGAAGAGGAGGGAGGGATCGTCCTCTGGAACCAGGCTAAAGGAGGGGAGGCGGAGATGGCCCTTCCTCTCAAAAAAAGAGAGGTACCGTTCCCTGATTTCGGCCGTGCGCATCCTCAAGACCCGATTATAGGCGGTATCCTTAGGGCATGGTTCAGATGCGGCGCTACCGGGTGCGGGAGGGGATGCGGGAGGCCTTTGAGAAGGTGTTCCTGGAAAAGGTGGTCCCCTTGCGGGAGGCCCTGGGCTTTAGGGTGCTTGGGGCCTACTGGATTTCCGAACGGGAGTTCCTGTGGTTCGTGGCCCACGAACGCTTTGGGGAGGCGGAAAAGGCCTATTACGGCCACCCTGAGCGGCAAAAGATCAACCCCTCCCAGTACCTCGAGGAGGTGGAAACCCGCTTCGTCCAAGCCCTCCGGTGACCCCTTCCCCGGGACCCCAAGGGCCTCCAGGCCCTGGAGGGCCTGCGCCCTGCCTGGCCCGTCCGGGATCCTCTGCCCATGGCCGCCCAGCCGGCCCGCCATTTTGGTGTAACCACACCGCCGAAGGCATGTAGGGTTCTCCCGCATACACCCTACACAGCCACCCCCCTAGGCCCATACTGGGCCTAAGGAGGTGGAGGATGACCCCTTTGACCCCGGAGATGCAGAAGGAGGCCGAGGCCCTCAGGCAGGAGTGGGAGAGGAATCCCCGGTGGAAGGGGGTGCGGCGGGACTACCGTCCCGAGGACGTGGTGCGGCTTCGCCCGAGCGTCCAGGTGGAGTACACCTTGGCCAAACGGGGAGCGGAAAAGCTTTGGCGGCTTCTCCACGAAAGGCCCTACGTCCACACCTTCGGGGCCTACACCGGGGCCATGGCCGTGCAGATGGTGCGGGCGGGCCTCGAGGCCATCTACCTCTCCGGCTGGCAGGTGGCCGCGGACGCCAACCTGGCCTACGAGACCTACCCCGACCAGTCCCTCTACCCCGCAAACTCCGTGCCCCAGGTGGTCCGCCGGATCAACAAGGCCCTCATGCGGGCGGACCAGGTGGAAAGGGCCGAGGGCCGGGTGAGCCGGGACTGGTACGTGCCCATCGTGGCCGACGCGGAGGCCGGGTTTGGCGGGGCCCTCAACGTCTTTGAGCTCACCAAGCAGATGATCGAGGCGGGGGCTGCGGGGATCCACTACGAGGATCAGCTTTCCAGCGAGAAGAAGTGCGGCCACCTAGGGGGCAAGGTCCTGGTCCCCACGGGCCAGCACATCCGCACCCTGCAGGCAGCCCGGCTTGCAGCGGACGTGATGGGCGTGCCCACGGTGATCATCGCCCGCACGGACGCCGAGGCCGCTACCCTCATCACGAGCGACATCGACGAGAGGGACCGCCCCTTCATCCTGCGCGAAAGGACCCCAGAGGGCTTCTACCGCTTCAAAAACGGCCTCGAGGCCTCTATCGCCCGGGCCCTGGCCTACGCCCCTTACGCGGACGTCCTTTGGATGGAGACCTCCAGGCCCGACCTCGAGGAGGCCCGAAGGTTTGCGGAAGCGGTGAAACGGGAATACCCCGACAAGCTCCTCGCCTACAACCTCTCCCCCTCCTTCAACTGGAGGAAGTTCCTGGACGGGGAGACCCTCGCCAAGTTCAACCGGGAGCTTGGGGCCATGGGCTACAAGTTCCAGTTCATCACCCTAGCGGGCTGGCACACCGTCAACTACCACATCTTTGACCTGGCCTTCCGGTACAAGGAGGTGGGCATGCCGGCCTTCGTGGAGCTCCAGGAGAAGGAGTTCGCGGCCCAGGCCCGGGGCTTCACCGCGGTGCGGCACCAGCGGGAGGTGGGGGCGGGCTACTTCGACGAGGTGGTCCTAGCCCTCACCCAAGGCCAAGCCTCCACCTTGGCCCTCAAGGGCTCCACGGAGGAGGCCCAGTTCAGCGCCCACTAAGCACCACCTCACGCAGGCCAATCCTGCATGGGGGCCCCGGCAGAAGGTCCCCGTGGGGTCTTTGGGAACCTGGAAGGGCAGGAACCAAGGGTAGCCCAAAGCGAAAACCCCTGCGCAAGGCGCAGGGGTTCCTCCCCATGCGGGCTTGCGCCCGCATGGGGACCCCGGTAGAAAGTCCCCATTCCTTCGTGTGCTACTTGCTCTGTTCCCCCAGGGTGTGAAAAAAGAGGGGGTGCTATGCCTCAAGACCGCAAGCACCCCCTCTACCATCTTGACGCAGAGACCCTCATCGTGGCTACCTACATCTGGGTGGGTCACGGGCGTAGCCCGTACCTTGCTGATGAACTCAAAGCTCTCGTAGCTCAAGGTTTCAAGCTCCCCAAAAAGCAAAAGCACCAAAAGGCCACC